>NZ_CP149510.1:835000-1060000 GCF_040126305.1 Pararhizobium sp. A13
ATCCTGACGGGAGGTTACAACCCGGCCAGTGCCAGCGGCCTGAGGATTTCTGATTGTCCTGCGCTGCAGGAATATTGATGCTGGTCGAGGTCATCGATTCCTCGATTTCCCCGTTGCCGCCGTAGATTTCGGCGACGGCGGCGGCCGTCAGATCCTGCGGCTGGCCGTCGAAAACGACGCTGCCATGCGCCATGCCGATGATCCGTTCGCAGTAATTGCGCGCCGTATCCAGCGTGTGGAGGTTGGTGACGACGGTGATGCCCTCGCGTTCGTTGATGTCGCGCAGCGCGTCCATGACGATCTTGGCGTTGAGCGGATCGAGCGAAGCGATCGGCTCGTCGGCAAGCAGCATCTTCGGCTGCTGCATCAGCGCGCGGGCGATGGCGACACGCTGCTGCTGGCCGCCGGAAAGCGTGCCTGCCGGTTGCAGCGCCGTCTGCTCGATGCCGAGCCGCTCCAGCGCGCCGATTGCCATGATTCGTTCTTCGCGGGTGAACATGTTGAGAATGCTGAGCACCGTCGAACGGTGATTGAGACGGCCAAGCAGGACGTTGGTGAGCACATCAAGGCGCGGCACCAGATTGAACTGCTGGAAGATCATCGCACAGTCGCGCTGCCAGTTGCGTAAGCTCGCTCCGCGCAGCAAGGACACCTCGAGATCGCCGAAATGGATGGAGCCGGACGAGACGTCGTTGAGCCGGTTGATCATCCGAAGCAGCGTCGACTTGCCCGCGCCGGAGCGGCCGATGATGCCGACCATCTGGCCCTGCGGGATGTCGAAGGTAACCGAATTGACGGCAATCTTCTTGCCGAACTTTCGTGTTACATTCTTCAGCTGGAACATGGGCACTCGTCCTCGTTGGCGGTACCGGTCATCGGTACGGTCTTTGCCATAACGGCGCTTGATGAAGTGGGAATGTCAGATTGATGTAGGTTTTGTTACAGTCCACAATCCCTGCGCAGGCAAGGGTTGTGGAGCAAAAAATCACGCATTGTGACGGGCGAGAAATGCATCGGCGTCCAGCATCCTGAAGTCGTTCAGGGCATCGCGCAGCCTGCCGTGATCCCAGTCCCACCAGGCGAGCTTTTCAAATCGCCCGGCGATCTCCTTGCCGAACCGTTCGCGGATCAGCCTTGCCGGAACGCCGCCGACAATGGTGTAGGGCGCAACGTCCTTCGAGACGACGGCGCCAGCGCCGATCACCGCGCCATTGCCGACCTTGACGCCCGGCAGCACCGTCGCGCCGTGGCCAATCCAGACATCATGGCCGATGACGACGCGGTTTCCCCGGCGCCAGGCGAAGAAATCCTGATCCATATCCGCATCCGGCCAATAATCCTTAGCCCGGTAAGTAAAATGGTGCAGCGTCGCCCGCCAGACCGGATGGTTGGTGGCGTTGATGCGCACCGAGGAGGCGATATTGGCGAATTTGCCGATCGTCGCGCACCAGACCGAGCCGTCTTCCATGATGTAGGAATAATCGCCCATTTCCGTTTCAGAAATACGGCAACGCTCGGCGATTTCGGTGTAGCGGCCGATCGTGCAATCGGTCACACGTGCCGTCTCGTGGATGAGCGGCCTTTCCGATAGCTTGATGGTCATGCGGCAGCCTTTCGCGGCGAGAAGGCGGAGACGTCGAGGATGCGGTCGGCAACGGCGTCGCGCACTTCCTCGTCATGGAAGATGCCGAGAAGCGCGACGCCTTCGGCCTTCTTGGCTGCGATCATCTCGACCACGACGCGGCGGTTCTTCGCGTCGAGCGAGGCCGTCGGCTCGTCGAGCAGAAGGATCGCATGGTCGGTGATGAAACCGCGGGCGATATTGACGCGCTGCTGTTCGCCACCGGAGAAGGTCGCCGGTGGCAATTGCCAGAGCTCGCGCGGCAGATTGAGCTTTGCCAGCAGATCGGACGCCTTTTCGCGCGCGTCCGCCTGTGAGGCACCGCGCGCCAAAAGCGGTTCGGCAACAATGTCGAGTGCCGAAACACGCGGAACGACACGCAGGAATTGGCTGACATAGCCGAGCGTGTCGCGGCGGACTTCCAGAACGGCGCGGGGTGCCGCGCTGGCGAGATCGACCAGATGGCCGTGATGCTCGATCAGGATCTGTCCGGCATCGACAGCGTAATTGCCATAGAGCATCTTCAGGATCGAACTCTTGCCGACGCCGGACGGACCGCCAAGCACGACGCATTCGCCCATTTTGACCGAGAAGGAAACGCCAGCGACCACCGGCAGGGTGACGCCATCGCGCAGATGCATGGTGAAGCTTTTGGCGACTTCGGAAACAACAAGCGGAGTGGCCATGGTTATACCTGCAGAATCGAGGAGACGAGAAGCTGGGTGTAGGGCTCGCGCGGATCGTCAAGCACCCGGTCGGTGAGCCCCTGCTCGATCACCAAACCGTCTTTCATCACCATCATTCGATGGGAGAGAAGGCGGGCGACGGCGAGGTCATGGGTGACGATGATCGCCGACAGGCCAAGATCGTGAACAAGGCCACGCACCACGTCGAGCAGGCGCGCCTGAACCGAGACGTCGAGGCCGCCGGTCGGCTCGTCCATGAAGACCAGACGCGGGGAGGTGACGAGATTACGGGCGATCTGCAGGCGCTGGCGCATGCCGCCGGAAAAGGCGCGCGGCTGGTCGTCGATGCGGTCTTCTTCGATCTCGACCCGACGCAACCAGTCGGTGGCGGTGGACCGGATTTGCCCGTAGTGCCGGTCGCCGACCGTCATCAACCGCTCGCCGACATTGGCGCCGGCCGACACTGTCATGCGCAGACCATCAGCCGGGTTCTGATGAACAAAGCCCCAGTCCGTGCGCATCAGGAAACGGCGCTCGGCCTCACCCATGCGGGCAAGATCACGGTACTGACCGTCGCGCATGTGATATTCAACAACACCGGAGGTCGGCATCAGCCGGGTAGACAGGCACGAAAGAAGCGTCGTCTTGCCGGAGCCGGATTCGCCGACGATGGCCAGCACTTCGCCCGGCCAGAGCTCGAAGGAGACATTGCGGCAGCCGACGCGGCCACCATAGAATTTCGAGACGTCGTTGACTTTGAGAAGCGGGACGGCGGTCATTGACGTGCCTCCTTTTGAGCGCGCGGAGGCTTACCCCCCTCTGTCCTGCCGGACATCTCCCCCTCAAGGGGGGAGATCGGCTGGGCGCACCATCCGGGCCTGCGCGCTATCGAAATTCGTCGCCCCCGGAAAATCATGTTTGACGGATGAGGGTTCAGTACCTCGATCTTCCCCCTTGAGGAGGGTAAGATGTCACGCAGTGACAGAGGGGGGTAAACCCTGAGCGACCTGATAGGCAAATATTCAAAAGCAATCATTCCGCCGCCTCCTGCCGCGCCAGCATCTCGCCGGCATGACCGTGTGCCCGCCGATCCTCGCAATGATCGGTATCGGAGCAGACGAACATCCGGCCGCCCTTGTCATCGAGCACAACCTCGTCGAGATAGACGTGCTCTGCGCCACAGAGCGCACACGGCTTGTCGAAATGCTGGATCTCGAAAGGATGGTCCTCGAAGTCGAGGCTGACGACGTCGGTATAGGGCGGCACGGCATAAATGCGCTTTTCACGGCCAGCGCCGAAAAGCTGCAGCGCTTCCGACATATGCATCTTCGGATTATCGAACTTCGGCGTCGGCGAGGGATCCATCACATAACGACCTTCGACCTTGACCGGGTAGGCATAGGTCGTGGCGATGCGGCCGTTGCGGGCGATGTCCTCGTAGAGCTTGACGTGCATGAGGCCGTATTCCTCCAGCGCATGCATCTTGCGGGTCTCGGTCTCGCGCGGTTCGAGGAAGCGCAGGGGTTCGGGGATCGGCACCTGGTAGACCAGCGTCTGCCCGGCCTTCAGCGCTTCCTCCGGAATGCGGTGGCGCGTCTGGATGATCGTCGCTTCGCGCGTCTTCGTCGTCACCGCGACATTGGCGACCTTCTGGAAGAAGGCGCGGATCGAAACGGCGTTGGTCGTGTCATCGGCTCCCTGGTCGATGACTTTCAGCACGTCGTCCGGCCCGAGGATCGCCGCCGTCACCTGCACGCCGCCGGTGCCCCAGCCATAGGGCATCGGCATTTCGCGGGAAGCGAAGGGGACCTGATAGCCGGGTATGGCGATCGCCTTGAGGATCGCCCGGCGGATCATCCGCTTGGTCTGCTCGTCGAGATAGGCGAAGTTGTAGGTGGCAAGGTCAGTCATTCGGCCGCCTCCTCTAAACGGGAATACGTCTCGAGCCGCTCAGCAAGCGTACCGCTGTGCAATTCGAAGAGATGGTTGTCGTCATCGTGGAAATAGACCGACCGCCCCTCGCCTTCGACACGCGGCCGCGGTGGCATGACGTCGAGATTGAGCGAGCGAATGCGCTCGAGGTAAATATCGATATCCTCGTCGCGTATCTTGAAGGCGACGTGGTTATACGTGCGTTCGCTCAGACCCTTTCCCTGCATGATCGCAATCCAGAGATCTCCGACTGTGAAGAATTTCTCCGGTGCCTGTGAGAACTGCTTTTCGCCGCTCGCATAGACCTGCTTGGCGCCGAAAACCGTCTCGAGAATCTCCGTCATCCGGTCGAGATCGCTGACGATGAAGGTGATGTGGGAGAGATCCTCGATCATTCCGCCGCCTCCGGGAGGCCGCTATCCTTTTCGGCACCGGACTTTGCGTCATATTCGGCACACATGCGGCGGACGAGATCGAGTTCGGCCTGGAAATCCACATAATGCGGCAGCTTCAGGTGCTCGACGAAGCCGGTCGCCTGGACGTTGTCGGAATGCGAAATGACAAATTCCTCGTCCTGTGCCGGTGCGACGATATCCTCGCCGAATTCCTCGGCACGAAGCGCCCGATCGACCAGCGACATGGCCATGGCCTTGCGCTCGCTCTGACCGAAGACGAGACCATAGCCGCGCGTGAACTGCGGCGGGTTCCTGGCCGAGCCCTGGAACTGGTTGACCATCTGGCATTCGGTCACCTGGATGCGGCCGAGCGAGACGGCGAAGCCGAGTTCGGGAACGTCGAGTTCGACCTCGACTTCGCCGATGCGGATTTCGCCCACGAAAGGATGGGTGCGGGCATAGCCGCGCTGGGTCGAATAGGCGAGCGCCAGCAGAAATCCCTCGTCGCCACGCGCCAGCGCCTGCAGGCGCAGGTCTCGGTTCAACGGAAACTCCAAGGGTTCGCGCGTCAGGTCGCCGGGCACATGATCCTCCGGCAGCTTGCCATCACCCTCGATCAAGCCTTCGCCGGCGAGAATATCGGAGACGCGCATCATCGGGCTCTCGTCAGCACTGCGGCGAACGGGATCAGCGACCGGCTCGTCCGTCAGCAGCGACGGATCGAGCAGGCGGTGGGTATAGTCGAAGGTCGGGCCCAGAAGCTGGCCGCCGGGCAGGTCCTTGTAGGTCGCCGAGACGCGGCGCTCGATCTTCATGCTTGCCGTATCGACCGGCTCCGACATGCCGAACCGCGGCAGCGTCGTGCGGTAGGCACGCAGGATGAAGATCGCCTCGATCATGTCGCCGCGTGCCTGCCGGACGGCAAGGGCCGCCAGTTCGCGGTCGTAAAGCGAGGCTTCCGCCATGACGCGGTCGACCGCAAGGCCAAGCTGGGCGACGATCTGGTCGATGGAGATCGCAGGCAGCGACCGATCGCCGCGACGGCGATCGGCGAGAAGCTGGTGTGCATTGACGATGGCCGCCTCGCCACCCTTGACTGCAACATACATGATCAGATCTCCCTGCGGCGAAGCTTGGTGGTGCGCGGCAGGCAAAGAATGTTCGTGCCTGCGACCAGGATCAGATCGACACCCCTTGGAAACAGCGCGCGATTTTCCGCCCAGAGGGTGAGGAAAATGCCCGGCAGGCCGACCGGCGAAATGATGGTCTCGTGCTTGATTCCGGGGCCGGTGGCGACCAATTCCGCGCCGCCTTCGAGCGACGCGATTTCAAGCACCAGCGTTGCGGAGCGATCCGGATATTCCTGCGTGCCAAGCGCGAACTGGTCGAAACCCGGAACGATGCCACCAGCGTCGACGAAGACGAGGCGGGCCTCTGGCTTGACCTCCGTCAGCGACGCGCCGGTGTGGAAGGACAGCCAGGCCGGCACCGATGAATTGGCAAGGGCAGGGCTGAGCCAGACGGGGGTTCCGTCGTCGCACAGGGTCAGCGCAATCGCTCCGGCACCGGCACCAAGCGGCGCCGGTGGACTTGCCGATGCGCCAAGCGGCGCGATCGTGCCGGGGCGTGCCATGGCATCCATCAGAGCCCGGAATACGGCCTGCGACTGGAAAACAGGCTCCGTGAAGGCACCGGCATAGGCGCTGGCGTGGATTTCGGTCTGAACGCCCATCAGTTGTCTCCCCGGACCATCGTGAAGAAATCGACGCGTGTCGCCGCGGTCTGTTCGGCCTGTTTGCGGTCTTCAGCCGCGACATGGTTTTCAACCGCGTCGATCAGCGATTCGACGGCCTGCCTATGTTCTGGTCGCTGGCGAAGCGCATCGAAAACCGCGGCAAGACGCGCCTTCTCACGGTCATTGCCGAGCAGCTGGCCGTGGCCGATCTCGCCCGAGCCGAGCCGCACCGTGGCCCGGCTGACCGTCGCCTCGCCGAGATTGAAGGCGTCACCGCCGCCGCCGATGCGGCCACGCACCATGACAAGACCGCTTTCCGGCCCGCGCACCGCATGCACCTCGGGCTTCGGCTCGATCGCCCGCCAGCCCGCGCTGAGCTCTGCGATCGAGGCCTTTGCCAGCAGCTCCATCGCCCGCTTGCGCTCATTCACCGCCGCGCCGCTCTTTTGTTTCATGGTATCCATTGCTTTCGTCCGAAATGTCTAATAATATAGACAACTATACATCTGATAAGTGTTTCTAGAATCCCAACATGACGAGCTTGTGACATGAATGCGAAAAAGGCGGTCGAGCGACAGACGGGCGTGGCTCTCTGGCGGCAGATCGCCGATCTGATCCGGCTGTCGATCAGCAATGGCGACTACGACCAGACCGGCATGGTGCCGCCGGAAGTCGTCCTCGCCGGCCAGTTCGGCGTCAACAGGCATACTGTGCGCAGCGCCCTTGCCGCCCTCGCCGAAGAAGGGCTGGTGCAGGCGATCCAGGGCCGTGGCACGATGATACAGCGGAAAGAACGGCTGAGCTTTCCGATTTCGAGGCGCACGCGCTTCTCGCAGGGCCTCGGCGGTCAAGCCCGTGAGACGGTCGCGAGGCTGCTCTCCCGGGCCGCCCTACCCGCTGCAGGCGACGTCGCGGCAGGGTTGAGGATCGCTCCTGGAACCGACTGTATCCAGCTCAATCTCGTCAGCAGCGCCGATGGCCGGCCGGTGTCCTGTTCCACCAACTTCTTCCCCTCGGATCGCTTCCCGCACATGGCAGAGAAAGTCGAAAAACTGGGTTCGATCACCAAGGCCTTTGCCGCGGAAGGCCTGCCGGACTACGTGCGCGTCTCCACGGAGCTTGTCGCCCGCCACGCCGATGCCGACGAACTGGCCCTGCTTCGCCTTTCGCCCGGCGCCATCGTCATCGAGGCGACCGCCATCAACGCCGATCCGGATGGCGTGCCGGTACAGTTCGCCCGTACCCGCTTCGCCGCTGATCGCGTCAAGCTGAAGGTCGAAACCTGAGGGCCACGAAAAAGGGCGCGATGCGGTGGCACGCGCCCTTCCTCAATTTATTGCGGCGATCAGACGTCGGCGATGAAGGTCTGCCTCTGCGTTCCCAAACCCTCGATGCCGAGCTCAACGACGTCGCCCGCCTTGAGGTACTGTGGTGGCTTGAACCCCATGCCGACGCCGGGGGGCGTGCCGGTCGAGATGATGTCGCCGGGATGCAGTGTCATGAACTGGCTGAGATAGCTGACGACATTGGCGACCCCATAGACCATGGTCTTCGTGGAACCATCCTGCTTGGTGACGCCGTTGACGGTCAGCCACATCTTCAGCTTCTGCGGATCGGCAACCTCATCGCGCGTCACCAGCCAGGGGCCGGTCGGGCCGAACGTGTCGCAGGACTTTCCCTTGGTCCACTGGCCGGAGCGCTTGGTCTGGAAATCGCGCTCGGAGACATCGTTGATGACGCAGTAGCCGGCGACGTGTTCCAGCGCGCCGGCTTCCGACACGTACTTGGCCTTTTTGCCAATCACCACGCCGAGCTCCACCTCCCAGTCGGTGGCTTCCGAGCCGCGTGGGATGACGACGTCGTCATTCGGACCAACGATGGCGGACGTCGCCTTCATGAAGATCACCGGCTCCGGCGGCACCGTCGCGCCGGTTTCAGCGGCGTGATCGGCATAGTTCAACCCGATGCAGATGAACTTGCCGGTTCCGGCAACGCAGGCGCCAAGGCGCGGGCTGCCGCCGACGACCGGCAGGCTGTCGATATCGAGCCCCTTGGACCAGCCCATATCGCTGATCGCGTCGCCGCCAACATCGGCGATGACCCCGCTCAGGTCCCTGATCTGGCCGTCTTTGTCAAGAACGCCCGGCTTTTCCGACCCTAGGGGCCCATACCGCAAAAGTTTCATGTTTCCTCTTCCCTTGGAACACAGACTATCGTGCCGCCTGACAAATCAAAGGCAGGCAGCGTTGTAAAGCGCTTTTGCTGGTTCCGCGGTGTCGGCGGGTGGGCAAATCTTGCAGCATAACGGGACGCTGCCGCCATCAGAGGTCCAGCATCTGCCCACCGAAAGAAGTCCGTGGCGGGATTTGCTCCCGCCACAATGCGTCCTCAGGCGGCCTTCGAGTAGGCCGTTGCCATGTCCGGCAGGCGCTTGACTCGGATTTTCGATGCCTGGCCGGCGGCGTTGAAGGCGATGAAGCGCTCCTTGCAGACCTCGACCATGCGGGCGGTCGCCGGCTTCAGATAGTTGCGCGGATCGAAATTGTCCGGATGCTGCAGGTGATGCTTGCGGATCTCGCCGGTGAAGGCGAGGCGGAGGTCGGTGTCGATATTGACCTTGCGGACGCCGAGCGGGATGGCCTTCTGGATTTCGGCCACCGGCACGCCCCAGGTCTGCTTCATCTTGCCGCCGAATTCGTTGAACAGGTCCTGCAGGTCCTGCGGCACCGTCGACGAGCCGTGCATGACCATATGCGTGTTCGGCAGCCGCTTGTTGATCTTGGCGATCGTTTCGATCGAGAGGATTTCGCCGTCCGGCGCGCGGGTGAACTTGTAGGCGCCGTGGCTCGTGCCGATCGCAACGGCCAGCGCATCGACGCCGGTCTTCTCGACAAAGTCGAAGGCCTGTTCCGGATCGGTCAGAAGTTCCTCGCGCGACAGTTTGCCTTCGAAGCCATGGCCGTCTTCCTTTTCGCCGGCACCGGTCTCGAGGTTGCCGAGACAGCCAAGTTCGCCTTCGACCGAGACGCCGGCCGCATGGGCGATCTTCACCACTTCCGCCGTGACGCCGACATTGTAGTCATAGCTCGCGATCGTCTTGCCGTCGGCAAGAAGCGATCCGTCCATCATCACCGACGTGAAGCCGTTGGTAATCGCCGAAATGCAGGTGGACGGCTGGTCGCCGTGGTCGAGATGCAGGCAAACCGGTATGTGTGGATATTCTTCGGCGGCACCGAGGATCAGGTGGCGCAGGAACGCGTCGCCGGCATAGGCGCGGGCGCCGCGGCTGGCCTGCAGGATGACGGGCGAATCCGTGGCATCGGCCGCGCGCATCACCGCCTGGATATATTCCAGATTATTCACGTTGAAGGCGGGCAGCGCGTAATTGTTTTCAGCGGCGTGGTCCAGCAACTGCCGCAAAGTGATCAAGGCCATTCAAAAGTCTCCCATTGTGCTGGCGCCATCATTCCTGATCAATGTCGGCACCCATATTCTCCGTTTGAGCAGAAGTGCCCGCCGCAAATGCCAACTGGTATCATCAAGACCAGGCCTCCTGGCGAAATGCGGGCGGATTTAACCGCACCATAATTGATGATCCGGGTTTGGCAACCGCTGACGCGACCGGAAAGATGGGTTTTGGTGAGCGGAAACGTTGCAGATGGGGCTCTGTGGACAAACTATCGCGCATTTTTTTGCCATACCGACTAAAACAACCCGTGATTGAAAGGCGGCCAATGTGCGCGGCGCTTTGTTTGGTGAGGACCAGTGAGCCGCCCTGGACGGCTAGGGAATGGGAATTGCATGATCATTTCCATCAAGAGGCAGCCGACGAATGCATATTACGTAAACTGCTGGAAATAATGCTCAAACTTGCGCAAGGCATTGTGGACCATCCGCCGGCGACGCAATTTACCGGGCGCAATTCCCTCGAAAAATGCCGCGATTGAAATGCAACCGCCGCGCTATAGATACATGCCTGTCAGCGACATTGCGGCGTTTGAACCACGACAGATGGCCTTGCCTTTGCGAAAAAATTGGCATTCTCTCGCCGCTTCACAACCTAAAAAGAGGGGAAGGAAAACAAAAATGACATTGGCAAAAATCAACCTCCGCACAGCGATCCTGCTCGGATCGTTTCTCATTGGCGCGAGCCCGGTGCTCGCGGAAACCGTTCTGCATCGCGGCAATGCCGGCGAACCGCAGACGCTCGATCAGGCTCACACCTCCATCAACATCGAAGAGTTCATCCTGAAGGATCTCTATGAAGGCCTGACCATTTACGATGCGGCCGGCAAGGTCGTTCCGGGCGCCGCCGAAACGTGGGACCTCTCCGACGACGGCTTGGTTTATACCTTCAAGCTGCGCGCCGACGCCAAGTGGTCGGACGGCTCGCCGGTGACCGCCGCCGACTTCGTCTTCTCCATCCAGCGTGTCGAGGACCCGAAGACCGCCGCCGGCTACGCCAACATTCTCTTCCCGATCAAGAACGCCGAAAAGGTCAACAAGGGCGAAGTGCCGGTCGACCAGCTGGGTATCAAGGCCATCGACGACAAGACGCTTGAAATCACCCTTGAGCGTCCGACACCCTTCTTCCTGGAACTGCTGGCGCACCAGACCGCTCTGCCGGTCTCCAAGGCAAGCGTCGAGAAGAACGGCGCCGATTTCGTCAAGCCGGGCGTCATGGTCTCGAACGGCGCCTACAAGCTCGTCGCCCATACGCCGAACGACAGCCTGACCACCGAAAAGAACCCGTCCTACTGGGATGCGGCCAACGTCAAGATCGACAAGGTGATCTTCTACCCGATCGACGATCAAGCCGCATCCGTCCGTCGGTTTGAGGCCAAGGAAATGGACCTTGCCTACAACTTCTCGGCCGACCAGCTGGACCGCCTGCGCAAGTCCTATGGCGAGCAGGTCCATGTTTCGCCGACGCTTGCGACCTATTACTACGCCTTCGACACGCGTCAGGAGCCCTATAGCGACGTTCGCGTTCGCCGTGCGCTCTCCATGGCCGTCGACCGCGACTTCCTCGCCAAGGAAATCTACAGCGGTTCGCAGCTGCCATCCTACTCCATGGTGCCTCCGGGAATGGCGAGCTACGGCGATCCGGCAAAGGCCGACTTCTCCGAGATGTCACAGCTCGACCGTGAGGATGAAGCGCTCAAGCTGATGAAGGACGCCGGTTACGGCGAAGGCGGCAAGCCGCTCAACATCGAGATCCGCTACAACACCAATCCGAACCATGAGCGCGTCGCGACGGCTGTCGCCGACATGTGGAAGAACACGTTCGGCGCCAAGGTGTCGCTGGTCAATCTCGACGTCTCCTCGCACTACGCCTACCTTCAGGAAGGTGGCAAGTTCAACGTCGCCCGCGCCGGCTGGGTCGCCGACTATGCCGACGCCGAAAACTTCCTGGCGCTCAGCCTCTCCTCGAACAAGACCTTCAACTACGGTCATTTCGAGAACCCCGAGTTCGACGCGCTGATGAAGAAGTCCTACGAGGAGATCGATCCGACCGTCCGTTCAAAGACGCTTCATGAAGCCGAAGCGCTTCTGATGAAGGAACAGCCGATCGCGCCGTTCCTGACCCAGGCCGATCTCTGGCTGGTGTCCGACAAGGTGAAGGGTTGGCAGGATAACGCCGTCAACGCGCATCTCAGCCGCTTCCTGAGCGTTTCCGAATAACGGATTTTTGACGCGCGGCGGCTTCGCGCCGCGCGTCACGGTCAGAGAGCAAAACCATGATCTCCTTTGTCCTGCGCCGCCTCGCGAGCGCCGTGCCGACCCTGTTTATCGTCGTCACGATTTCCTTCTTCCTGATGCGGTTCGCCCCCGGCGGCCCCTTCAATCTCGAGCGTCCGCTGCCGCCACAAACCATGGCGAACCTGATGGCGACCTACCATCTGGACCAGCCGCTCTGGAGCCAGTACCTGTCCTACATCGGCAATGCCGTCACCGGCGACTTCGGGCCGAGCTACATCTACAAGGACAACACCGTCGCCGAGCTGATCGGCAAGGGCCTGCCCTATTCGATCGAACTCGGCTCCTACGCGCTCCTGCTGGCGCTGATCGGCGGCGTTCTCGCCGGCACGCTGGCAGCCCTCCGACAGAACAGTTTCCTCGATTTCCTGATCATGTCGATCTCGACCGTCGGCGTTACCGTGCCGAACTTCGTCGTCGGTCCGGTGCTGACGCTTATCTTTGCCATCACGCTCGCCTGGCTGCCCGCCGGAAGCTGGGGCGACGGCTCGCTGCGCTTCCTGATCTTGCCGATGATCGCGCTCGCTCTGCCGCAGCTTGCGGTCTTTGCCCGGTTGACGCGCGGCTCGATGATCGAGGCGCTGCACACCGACCACATTCGCACGGCCCGCGCCTATGGCCTGCCGTCGCGCGTCGTCGTCGTCACCCATGCGATGCGCGCCGCCATGCTGCCGGTCGTTTCCTATCTCGCGCCCGCTGCCGCAGCGCTGCTCACCGGCTCGGCCGTCGTCGAGACGATCTTCACCATTCCCGGCGTCGGCCGCTACTTCGTGCTCGGCGCGATCAACCGCGACTACACGCTGGTGATGGGAACCGTGGTGCTGATCGCCATCTTCGTCATCGTCTTCAATCTCCTGGTCGACATTCTCTACGGCCTTCTCGATCCGAGGGTTCGCCATGACTGATATCGTCACCACCCCGGCTCTGCCGCCCGAAACCGCCAGCCGAAGCCTGTTCCAGCTCGCCACCATGCGCTTCCGCCGCAACCGCGCCGCCATGGCCGGCTGCGTCACGCTGGTGCTGATCGCAATGTTTTCCTTCCTCGGCCCCTATTTCGTCAGCCACACCTACGACCAGGTCTTTCCGTCCTATGTCTCGATCCCGCCGAGCTTCGAGCCACGGCCGGACGCGTCGAGCCTGCAGGAGGTGATGGAAGGCGTTGCCGGACGGGCGCGCGTCGACCTGAAGGAGTTTGCCGTCGAAGGCCAGACCTTCACGGCCACAGTGACATCCGACGAGCCGATCGATCCGCGCGCCACGCGCTACTTCGACCGGGCCAACGAATTCGACAGCACGCAAGTGGTGGCGACCGAAAACGATGGAAAGACGCTGAAGCTCACTGGCCGCGTCTCGCGGGAATATTTCCTGTTCGGCACGGATTCCAACGGCCGCGACCTGATGGCCCGCGTCATGCTCGGCGGCCAGATCTCGATTGCCGTCGGCTTGCTTGCGAGCCTCGTCTCGCTCAGCATCGGCGTTCTCTACGGCGCCACCTCCGGCTATATCGGCGGCCGCATCGACAATGTCATGATGCGTTTCGTCGAAATCCTCTATTCGCTGCCCTTCGTCTTCCTCGTCGTCGTGCTCGTCGTCTTCTTCGGACGCTCGTTCATCCTGATCTTCCTCGTCATCGGCGCGGTGGAGTGGCTGGACATGGCCCGCATCGTGCGCGGCCAGACGCTGGCACTGAAACGGCGCGAATTCATCGGCGCGGCGCAGGCGCTGGGGCTGACAGACTGGCAGATCATCCGCCGCCACATCATCCCGAACACCATCGGCCCGGTCGTCGTCTTCGTCACCGTCGTCGTGCCGAAGGTCATTCTGCTCGAAAGTTTCCTCTCCTTCCTCGGCCTCGGCGTTCAGGCGCCGCTGACGAGCTGGGGCGCGCTGATTGCGGAAGGCGCCAACAACATCCAGTCGGCGCCATGGCTTCTGATCTTCCCGGCGATCTTCTTCGTCCTCACCCTCTTCTCGCTGAATTTCGCCGGCGACGGCCTGCGCGATGCGCTCGACCCGAAGGACCGTTGACATGACTGATTCACGGGAAACAATTCTCGCCGTCCGCAACCTCAAGGTCAGTTTCTCGACCCCGGATGGAACGGTGGAAGCGGTCAAGGGCATCGATCTCGACGTGAAGGCCGGCGAAACGATTGCCGTCGTGGGCGAATCCGGCTCCGGCAAGAGCCAGACCATGATGGGCATCATGGGCCTGCTTGCCGGCAACGGTACGGTCACGGGATCGGCAAAATACCGCGGCCAGGAACTGGTCGGCCTACCTCTGAAGGCGCTGAACACTGTGCGCGGCGCCAAGATCACCATGATCTTCCAGGAACCGATGACCTCGCTCGATCCGCTCTACACGATTGGCCGCCAGATCGCCGAACCGATCGTCCATCACCACGGCGGCACGTTCAAACAGGCCCGCATCCGGGTGCTCGAACTGCTCGAACTGGTTGGC
This sequence comes from Pararhizobium sp. A13, assembly GCF_040126305.1. Lineage (NCBI taxonomy): Bacteria > Pseudomonadati > Pseudomonadota > Alphaproteobacteria > Hyphomicrobiales > Rhizobiaceae > Pararhizobium > Pararhizobium sp. A13. The sequence continues at coordinate 849,588 of NZ_CP149510.1, forward strand.
ATTCCCGAACCGAAGCGGCGGATCGACAGCTATCCGCACGAACTCTCCGGCGGCCAGCGCCAGCGCGTGATGATCGCCATGGCGCTCGCCAACGATCCTGACATCCTGATCGCCGATGAGCCGACGACGGCGCTCGACGTCACCATCCAGGCGCAGATCCTCGACCTGCTCAATTCGCTGCAGGCCAAGTTCGGCATGGCCGTCGTGCTGATCACCCACGACCTCGGCATCGTCCGCCATTTCGCCAGCCGCGTTGCCGTCATGCGCCGCGGCGAGGTGGTCGAGACGGGAACCACTGCCGACATCTTCGAGCGGCCGCAGGCGGACTATACCAAGATGCTGCTGGCCGCCGAGCCGCGCGGCCACAAGGCACCACCGGCGAACAACGCGCCGATCGTTCTCGAAGGCGCGAATGTTGCCGTCGACTATGCCACCGGCGGCGGCCTGTTCGGCAGCTCCGCCGGGGTGTTTCGCGCCGTCGATGGCGTCAGCATCCGGCTGAAGCAGGGCCAGACCATCGGCATCGTCGGCGAATCCGGCTCCGGCAAATCAACGCTCGGCCGCGCGCTTCTGCGGCTAATCCCGAGCAGCGGGCGCTACCAGTTTGGTTCGACGAACATCTCCAATTTCAGCCGCTCCGCCATGCGGCCGCTGCGCCGTGAGCTGCAACTGGTGTTCCAGGATCCGTATGGATCGCTGTCGCCGCGCCAGACGGTGGGCGAAATCGTCACCGAGGGGCTCTATGTCCACGAGCCGCAGCTCAGCCGCGCCGAGCGTGACAGGCGGGCGATCGAGGCGCTCAAGGAGGTCGGCCTCGACCCGGCCGCCCGCAACCGCTATCCGCACGAATTCTCCGGCGGCCAGCGGCAGCGCATCGCCATTGCCCGCGCCATCATCCTCAAGCCGAAGGTCGTCATTCTCGACGAACCGACCTCGGCGCTCGACCGCTCGGTGCAAGGGCAGGTCATCGACCTTCTGCGCGACCTGCAGAAGGCAAATGGCCTCTCCTACATCTTCATCAGCCACGACCTGTCGGTGATCAAGGCGATGTCGGATTACGTGGTGGTGATGAAGAACGGCAGGATCGTCGAGGAGGGCAATACCGACGCGATCTTCGAAGCGCCGCGCGAGAGCTATACCCAGACCCTGATGAGCGCCGCCTTCACGGCCTGACCGGAACAGGAGTCCGGACTTGAACGTCCGGGCTCACACGGTTCGCTTCGCGTGTTCCTGCGGTTTCAGCCGCTTCAGCTGCTGTTCGCGGAAGAAGATGAACAGGCCGGAGGCGATGATCAGGGCGGAGCCGAGGATAACCGTCCATCGCGGCGTATCGCCGAAGAAGATCCAGCCGAAGACAACAGCCCAGAAGAGCAGCGTATATTGCAGCGGCACGACGGTGGCCGCATCCGCCAGTTTCAGCGAGCGGGTGACGAGGATATGGGCGAGCATGGCGACGATGCCGAGAAGGCTGAGGCACGCCAGGGCCTGCATGTCCATCGGCGCCCAGCCCACGGGATTGGCGCCGACACCGACCAGCGAGAAGATCAGGGCGCCGCTCAGCTGCCAGAAGATCAGCGTCGTATCCGGCGTTGATCGCAAGGTTCGGCCGAGAAGGAGCGCGAAGGCATAGGCCGCGCTGCCAACGAGCGCGATCAGCGCCGGCAGCGAGAAACTCTCGCTTGAGGGCTCGAGCGCGATGACGACACCGGCAAAGCCGATCAGGATTGCCGTCCACCGCCGCCAGCCCACATGCTCACCGAGCAGGAACGGAGACGCCGCGGCGACATAGATCGGCGCCGCCAGCCAATAGGTCATCGCATCGGCAAGCGGCATATAGGCGACGGCGAAATAGAAAGCGGATGCATCGACGGCAAAAAGCAGCGACCGCAGTCCCTGCAGCCACGGCCGATCGACGATGAGCAGGCTGCGCCACCCGCGCTTGACGAAAAACGGAATAAGCACCACCAGCGCCGCCAGACTGCGGATCGTCATCAACTGGCTGACGGAATAGGTCGAAACCAGCCATTTCCCCATCGTGTCGTTGAGCGAGAACATCAGCATGCCAAGCAGCATGAAGAGGACGCCGGTGCGGGCGGCGTTCGAAGTGTGAGCAATGGGGGCTGTTGCGGCAGTCATGGCATCGGTTCCGGGAAAGATGCCTGCCACTCGCACATTCTGGCACTGCAATCCATCCACGAAAATCGATGAGTCGATGAACAATCGGAATGCAAGCCTCGCTCGACCACTTCCATCTCTTTGATGCTGCACTGCAGCATGATAGAAATATCCTATTAGCGCATGCGAAATGGGCCATTGAAAGAAAACCGAAATTCGATCACAAGCCTGTGTAACCGAACTTTTTGATCAAGTTTCTTCTATCGACCGCGCGCGAGGATCGCTTCGTTCATGGGCAAGACTGTTTTCATCGGCAAGCGTTCCAGCGCGGCAGGCGGCTGGGGGGCGCTGAAAAGCTGCGGCAAGCGGCTTCTGGAAAGCGGCTCGCCGCTTTCGGGCGCCCGTGCCTTGCTGAAGGCCAACCAGCCCGATGGCTTCGACTGCCCAGGTTGCGCCTGGGGTGATCCGGAACATGGGTCCTCGTTCGAATTCTGCGAGAACGGCGTCAAGGCCGTTGCCTGGGAAGCGACGGACAAGCGCACGCCGCCCGACTTCTTCGCGGCCCATACAGTCTCCGAGCTGAAGACCTGGAGCGACTACGCGCTGGAACAGCAGGGCCGGCTCACCCATCCCATGCGCTACGACCGCGCCACGGACACCTATGTTCGCGTCAGCTGGGATACCGCCTTTGCCGAGATCGGTGCGATCCTTAACAGCTTCGACACGCCGGACCGGGCCGAGTTCTACACCTCCGGCCGCGCCTCCAACGAAGCCGCATTCCTCTATCAGCTCTTCGTCCGGCTCTACGGCACCAACAATTTTCCCGATTGCTCCAACATGTGCCATGAGGCAAGCGGCATCGCGATGAAGCAGGCGGTCGGCGTCGGCAAGGGCACGGTGCTGCTGGAGGATTTCGAGAAGGCCGATGCCATCTTCGTCATCGGCCAGAACCCAGGCACCAACCATCCGCGCATGCTCGGCGATCTCCGCCGCGCGGCCCAACGCGGTGCGAAGATCGCCGTCTTCAATCCGGTTCGCGAGCGCGGCCTGGAACGCTTCGCCGACCCGCAGGACAAGCTGGAAATGCTGCGCGGCGGCTCGACCGAGATCGCCAGCGACTATTTCCAGCCACGCCTCGGCGGCGACATGGCGGCTGTTCGCGGCATGGCCAAGGCTGTCTTCGCGGCGGATGACGCAGCACTTGCGGCGGGCGAGCCCTCTGTTCTGGACCTCGGTTTCATCAACCGGCACACTGCGGATTTCGACGCCTATCGCGCCGCTGTTGATGCGACCACGTGGGAAGAGATCGAGGACCAGTCCGGCCTGACGCGCGCCGAAATCGAGCGGGCGGCGACAATCTATCTTAGCGCCGAGCGGGTGATCTGCACCTGGGCGATGGGCGTCACCCAGCACCGGCATTCGGTGATCACCATCCGCGAGATCGCCAATTTCATGCTGCTGCGCGGCAATATCGGCAAGCCGGGTGCCGGCCTCTGCCCCGTACGCGGCCATTCAAACGTCCAGGGCGACCGCACCGTCGGCATCAACGAGAAGCCGCCGGCGGCCTTTCTCGACGCACTGGAGCAGGAATTCGATTTCAAGGCGCCGCGGCACGAGGGCCACAACGTGCTTGCCGCCATCGGCGCGATGCTGGATGGCTCGGCAAAGGCGTTCATCGGCCTCGGCGGCAATTTCGCGCGCGCAACACCGGACAGCCCAATCATCGAAAAGGCGCTGGCCTCGCAGAAGCTGACGGCCAACATCGCCACCAAGCTCAACCACTCGCACCTGATGCCGGGCGAGGTGAGCTTCATCCTGCCCTGCCTCGGCCGCACCGAAATCGACCGGAATACGAAGGGCGTCAGCCAGATCGTCACCGTCGAGGATTCGATGAGCATGGTGCACGGCTCCGGCGGCATCAACAAACCGGCATCGCCCGAGCTGCGCTCCGAAGTGGCGATCATCGCAGGCATCGCTGCCGCGACCGTCGGTTCGGTAAAGGTCGATTGGGCAGCACTTGCCGATGACTACGACCTGATCCGCGATCACATTGCCAACGTGATCCCCGGCTTTGAAAACTACAACGAGCGCGTCCGCAAGCCGCGCGGCTTCCATCTGCGCAATGCCGCCGCCAATCGCGAGTGGGAAACGCCGGAAGGTCGCGCCACATTCTGGGCCGGCCCGCTCCCCGATGCCGTCGAACATCAGGTCGCCCGCGGCCAGGACGGCGTTTTCGTGCTGCAGACCTTCCGCTCGCACGACCAGTACAACACGACGATCTACGGCATGGACGACCGCTATCGTGGCGTTTACGGCGAGCGCAACGTCGTCTTCATCAACCCGGCCGACCTTGCCGACCTCGGCGCCGAGAGCGGTGACCGCGCCGATGTGATCGGCCGCCACGGCGACGGCATCTCCCGCATCGCAACCAACTTCCGCTTCGTACCCTATGATATCCCGCGCGGCTGCGTCGCCGGCTACTATCCGGAACTCAACGTGCTCGTGCCCTTGTCGAGCGCCGGGGACGAGAGCGATACGCCGACGTCAAAATCGGTACTGGTATCCTTCCGCACCAAAGCCACAGATGCAGCCTGATGCCGGATAGCCCGTCCGAAGGCGATTTCCTTGCCCTTGTCGAGGCTATCTGCGGCCAGGATGCCACGCTTTCGCCGCTGGGTGCGGGCATCATCGCTGCCATTTCCGAAGGGATCGCCGATGACAGCCGCACCTTTGCCAAGCTATTCGGCATCGCCCACGCGCTCGTCCTGCGGGAGACCAATCTGCTTTGCGGACCGCAGGCGCCGATCGAAATCGTCCGTCGCGACGCCCGCACTCAGAGAGCGCACCTCAAACTTACCGTAAAAGGCAACATACTCATGGCCGGCGTCCTTGACCTTGGCCATATCGTTGCTAAGTAAGAACCATCTCCGCAGTGCAGGGCATTCTAACACGCCTGCGGAGTCAAACCTGATACCGGGCCCCTCTGGCGAGAATCTACGGCGCTCTCGTGATGTCGGTATCACCCGCAAATAAGCCGGCGGACTATAAGCACATGACAATCCATCTCATGCGTTCTTCGCATGCCGTTCGTGGCATGCGGGATTTCTCCATTTATTCAACCCTTGCTCCGAGCTTTGACGGATCGGAGGTGCGCCCATGAGGCCCGCCTCGCAACCCTCGACGCTCGGCTATTTCAAATGGGCCTTCATTACGACGGCCGCAGGTCTGGCGCTCGGCGCCTGGCTCGGCTGGACCACGACAGGCACTCTGGGCGGCATGGCCACCGTCTTCTTCATCTGCACGGTGCTTGCCGTGCTGGAAATCTCCCTCTCCTTCGACAACGCCATCGTCAACGCCAACAAGCTCAAGGAAATGTCGCCGGTCTGGCAACACCGGTTCCTGACCTGGGGCATCATCATCGCCGTCTTCGGCATGCGTATCGTCTTCCCGCTTCTCATCGTCGTGATCGCAGCCAACATCGGGCCAATCGACGCCCTTGTGCTGGCCGCTTCACGCCCCGAGGAATACGCCCGCATCATGAACGAGGCGCATCTGCCGATCGCCGCGTTCGGCGGGACATTCCTGATGATGGTCGGCCTGAAGTTCTTCTTCGACCACGAGAAGGACATCCACTGGATTGCTTCATTGGAACGCGGCATGTCGCGCTTCGCGACGATCAAGGGCGTCGAAATCGCCTTCGTGCTCGTGCTGATCCTGGTGTTTTCATCCTTCCTGCACGGCGAGGAAGCCACCACCTTCGTCTATTGCTCCATCTACGGCCTCCTGACCTTCCTCGCGGTCGAAGTGGTTGGCGGGTTGCTCGACGCATCGCAGCAGACGATGAGTGCTGCGGCAAGGGGCGGTCTCGGCGCTTTCATCTATCTCGAAGTGCTGGACGCCAGCTTCTCCTTCGACGGGGTGATCGGCGCCTTCGCCCTGACGCAGAACCTCTTCGTCATCGCCATCGGACTCGGCATCGGTGCCATGTATGTCCGTTCGATGACGATTATGCTCGTGGAGAAGGGTACACTCGCCGAATATCGCTATCTGGAGCACGGTGCCTTCTACGCGATCCTGATCCTGTCGGTGATCATGTATTGCCAGACGCTGGTGCATATCCCGGAAGTCATCACCGGTCTCGGTGGGGCGGCCCTGATCGGCATCTCGCTGTGGTCCTCGATCCGCCACAACAGGCGCGAGCAAGCTGAACACGCCAACGCCTGACGGCTGTCACGCAAGTCATGACCTCCACCAGAGGTGGAGGTTTGAAACGCTGCGCGTGAACCACTAGAAGTGGTTTTGTTAGCGCTTAGTAGCTAGGCTTGAAGAGGTCGGCAAAGTCGGAAGCTTTGTCGGCCTTTTCCTGATTACGGATGTATTGTCTGACGACCTGCTCATTCTAGCCCGTCGTCGAGACGAAATAGCCGCGTGCCCAAAAGTGATACCCCTTATATCGCCGCTTGCGGGCATATTTGTTGGCAACATAAAGAGCGGTCTTGCCTTTCAGAAAGCCGACAATATGCGCCACTGAGTATTTCGGCGGGATCGATATCAGCATGTGCACATGGTCGGGCATCAATTGGCCCTGCTCGATCTGGCAGCCCTTTTGCAGCGCCAGCCGAAGTAAGAGTTCACCCAACTCACGCCGTCCGTCCCCGTAGAGTCTTTTCGTCCGGAATTTGCTGCCAAAGACCACATGATATTTGCAGTCCCAGGTCGCATGTGAGAGCGATTGGTCATCCATATAACCTCCATGTTCGAATGTCTTGGCCACACCAATGGTTCAAGCAGGAGGTCTCTCAACTACCGTGTAGAACTCGTCCAGCCCTCCACCGTAGGTGGAGGTTTACTTTGCATGCAACGAAAAGCCCGCCAATCCATGGGATTGGCGGGCTTTTTTCATTCTGATTGCTGCGGCTGAACCTGCAGCGCTCAACAGTAGACCTTGGAATTAGCCACGCTTCACGGAACGGAACTTCGCGGGATCGATACCGAGAGTGTAGAGGTCGCGGTCCAGCGGACGGCGGTGGCCCTCAACAGCCGCGGCTGCGGCCGTGGCCGCGCCAAAGATGGCGATGGCATTACCGAAGAAGCCTCGGGCAGGTTTACGAAGGGCGGACATCTCTTTTGCTCACTTTCTGGTCTGGTTGATCGTGTTTCATTCGATGAGTGGAAGATGATCCTTTGGGCACCGCTTTACAATGCACAGGAATTCATCCCAGCCATGCAAATAGGAAAGGCCCGGTTAACATCAGCTAACCGGGCCTTTCCCTGTGACGGTCTTGGGAGGAGCGCCGTCAATCTTCGCTTGCGGCGAGTTGGGCGAGTACCTCGCCACGACCCCGCGCCCGCAGGATCAAGGGAATGATCAGAGCGGCCGCCGCGATCACCAGGAGAACGGCGGCAATCGGCGAGGTGAACAGCACCGTGACATCGCCTTGGCTGATCGCCAGGGCCCGGCGGAGCTGCTGTTCCGCCAGCGGCCCGAGGATCAGGCCGACGACGACAGGCGCGATCGGATAGCCGAAGATGCGCATGACATAGCCGAGCAGGCCGAAGGCGAGCAGCATGCCGAGTTCGAACACCGACGGGTTGGCGCCGATGGTGCCGAGCGTCGCGAACAACAGAATGCCGGCATAGAGCCAGGGCTTCGGGATCGTCAGAAGTTTCACCCAGAGGCCGACCAGCGGCAGGTTCAGCACGAGCAGCATGAAGTTGGCGATCAGCAGGCTGGCGATCAGGCCCCAGACGAGCTGCGGGTTGGTCGCAAACAAAAGCGGGCCGGGCTGCAGGCCGTATTGTTGGAAACCGGCCAGCATGATTGCAGCCGTCGCCGTGGTCGGCAGGCCGAGCGTCAGCAGCGGCACCAGCGTGCCGGCTGCCGAGGCGTTGTTGGCCGCTTCCGGACCGGCGACACCCTCGATGGCGCCGTTGCCGAATTCTTCCGGATGCCTGGTCAGCCGCTTTTCGGTGGCATAGGAGAGGAACGTGCCGATTTCAGCGCCGCCCGCCGGCATCGCGCCGATCGGGAAACCGATCGCCGTTCCGCGCAGCCACGCTTTCCACGAACGCGCCCAATCCTGCCTGTTCATCCAGACGGATCCCTTGACCGCTTCGACCTTGTCCGGCCCGAGGTCACCTTGTGCTGCGATATAGAGCGACTCGCCAATGGCGAACATCGCGACTGCCAGCGTCGTCACCTCAATCCCGTCAAGCAGATCGGGAACGCCGAAGCTCATCCGCGTCTGGCCGGTCAGCTGGTCGATGCCGATGATGGCGAGCGCAAAGCCGATGAACAGCGAAGTCAGCCCGCGCAGCGTCGAATCGCCGAAGGCCGAGGAGACGGTGACGAAGGCAAGCACCATCAGCGCGAAATATTCGCGCGGGCCGAACACCAGGGCCAGCTTGACGACGAACGGCGCGATGAAGGCAAGCGCCATGGTCGCGATCAGGCCGGCGACGAACGAGCCGATTGCAGCAGTGGCCAATGCCGGTCCACCGCGCCCGGCCCGGGCCATCTTGTTGCCTTCGAGCGCAGTGACGATCGACGCACTTTCGCCCGGCGTATTCAGGAGAATAGAAGTGGTCGAGCCGCCATACATGCCGCCGTAATAGATGCCGGCAAACATGATGAGCGAGCCGCCCGGATCAAGCTGGTACGTCACCGGCAGAAGCAGTGCCACGGTGAGCGCCGGGCCGATGCCGGGCAGAACGCCGACGGCGGTTCCAAGCGTCACGCCGATCAGGGCGTAGAGGAGGTTCATGGGCTGGGCGGCGACGAGCAGGCCCTGCAACAGGAAATCGAATGTATTCATGTCAGGGCCTTACCAAAACAGGTGTTCGAGCGGACCGGCGGGCAGCGACAGTTGCAGCAGTCCGGCAAAGACCAGCCAGACGGCGAGACAGAGCGCGATGCCGATCGGGATCGTCATCCACAGCTTGCGCTTGCCGAAGGCTGCCGCCGTTGCGGCAAAGAGCAGTCCGGTCGCGATCGAAAAACCGAGCGTTTTCAGAAGCAGCATCTGTACGGCGAGACCGCCGACGATCCAGACGACGGGGCCGAACTCCTGGCGGTCGCGCGCCGGAAAATCACCCCGGAGTGCTTCAAACACGGTCCAGACCGCCAGGATCAGCAATCCGCCGGCGATCACGAACGGAATGGTGGCCGGGCCGATGCCGGAGTAGCCCCCCATGCTCGCAAGCCGCGACGCATCCCAGAAGATCAGGCCGCCGAGTGCTGCAAGGAAGACGGCGATCAAAAGCGCCGCCCTGTCAGGGCGGCGTGTTTCCGTCGAAGGGGTGTGACCCTTGCTCATTGAACCAGACCAATGTCCTTGAGGACCGTTTCGGTTGCCGAAATGTCCTTGGCGAGCTGCTCCTTGAAGGCATCACCGGCGAGATAGGTATCCTGCCAGCCCTTGGTCTTCAGGGTTTCCTGCCAGCTGGCGGACTTGACCAGCTTCTCGATGTCTGTCGAAACGGCAGCTTTCTGCTCGTCGGTCAGGCCGGGAGCGGCGGCAACCATGCGCCAGTTCTGCACCACCACGTCGAGGCCGCTTTCCTTGATGGTCGGTGCGTCGACGCCGGCGATGCGCTCGGCGCTCGACACGGCGAGCAGACGAAGCGTGCCCGATTTCACTTGGCTTTCGAACTCGCCGTAGCCGGAAATGCCGGCTGTCACCTGGCTGCCGAGAATGGCGGCCAGCGCTTCACCGCCACCGGAGAACGCGATGTAGTTGATCTTGGTCGGATCGACGCCTGCAGCCTTGGCGATGAGGCCGACTGCGATATGGTCGGTGCCGCCGGCCGAGCCGCCGCCCCAGGAGACCGCGCCCGGATCCTTCTTCAGCGCCTCGACGAGATCGCCGAAGGACTTCAGCGGCGAATCCGCCGGAACGACGATCGCTTCGTACTCGCCGGTCAGGCGGGCGATCGGGGTGACATCATTCAGCGTCACCGGTGACTTGTTGGTGAGGATGGCGCCGACCATGACATAGCCGCCGACGATCAGGGCATTCGGGTTGCCATTCGACTGGCTGGCGAACTGTGCAAGACCGATGGTACCGCCGGCACCCGGGACGTTCTGCACCTGGACGTTGCCGGAAATGCCTTCCTGCTGCATCACGGACTGGATCGAGCGGGCGGTCTGGTCCCAGCCGCCGCCCGGATTGGCCGGCGCGATGATGGTGTAGTCAGCGGCAAAAGCCGGCAGCGCGAGAGCACCGGCGAGAATGGATGCCAGAAAAAACTGTTTCAAGATTAGTCCTCCGTCAGGCGCGCTCTTTGATCTGGCGCGCAGTGTTCATCTTCGCGGACGGGGGTTGGCTCACTCTGGATCGGGCGCGCGTTCGCTTCTTGGGCAAAACAACGCCGGGTCTGGTGAAACTCCTCCCATTCGCCTCGATCATCCGCCTCCACGGATGATGAAGAACCACAAGGCACCACAGGAAGCTGTCATCTACCTGACATCGAGCGGAACCTTGCCTGAATAATCTCCGCTAATTTTTCCGCTTCGTCTACTGGAGGCGCAAAACTTCGTTCCAGCGGGCGATCAGCCGCGCCCGCTTGACCTGATCGAGATAGACCATCAGGCCGGGACTGACCGGAACCGGCCGCAACTGTCCGCCCAGCATCTCCCGCATCGTATTGGCCGTGTTGGCGCCGGCGACATCCGGGCTGACGGCGGGTATCTGCAATTCACGCGCCATGATCGTCTGGCCTTCCTTCGACATGAAGAATTCCAGATAGCGCCGGCCGAGATCGGGTGAGGCGGCCGCCTGCGGCACCAGCCCGATGCGCGACATGACGACGGTATAATCCCGCGGCAGGACAATGCCGACATCCGGGTGGCGCGAGGCCCAATCGGCGGCGTAGGAACCGAGAATATTGTAGCCGAGCACGAAGCGACCGTCGGAGACCCGCTCGAGAATGGCCGAACTGGTGGAATAGAGTTTGACGCCTGCGGCACCCATCGTCTGGATCACCGACCAGATATCGCCGAACTGTTCCTGGTCCCGCGCCATGAACAGAAAGCCGACGCCGGACCGCTCGATATCGTAGGTGCCGATCTTTCCATAGACGGCGCTGCCGTGACGCTTGAGATAGTCGACGAACTCGGCCCGCGTCGACGGCGGCTTTTCCTTTGTGAAACTCGGCTTGTGATAGACGAAGACCGCCGGCTCGAAAGTCAGCGCATAGGCGGTGTTGCGCCAATTGGCCCAATCCGGCCAGCGAGCGCTCATCGGCAGGTCGCTGCGCTGGGCATAGCCGTCATTGCTGAGCTTGACCTGCAGGTCCATCGCCGAGGAGAAGGCGAAGTCCGCGGTCTTTTCGCCCGCGTCGGTTTCCTTGACGATCCGGTCGTAGATCTCGCCGGTCAGCATATCCTCGTAGCGCACCGCCACATCCGGATTGGCCTTCTGAAAACCGACGATCATCGGCCGCGCCAGGGGTTCGTCGAGCGAGGAATAGACGACGACGGTCGAGGCAGACGGGTTTCCCGAGAGCGCCGGAAAAACGACCGGCTCGGCGGCGGCGGGCAGCGAGATTCCACAGAGAAAGCTGAGACAGAGAAGGAAGCGCATAAAACGATATTGCCGCAGCCTCTGTCCGTTCACAAGCCGAAGCACGACCGCTAGAGTACCATCAGGGAGACAGCGGATTTGCGGATACTACTGGTCGAAGACAACAAGGCGCTTTCGGAAGGGCTTGTCGCCATCCTGCGCGGCAGCGGCTATGCGGTCGATGTCGTCAGCGACGGCGCATCGGCCGATGCCGTGATCGCGACCGAAAATTTCGATCTAGTCATTCTCGACCTGACCTTGCCGGAAATGGACGGGCTCGATGTGCTGCGCTCGATGCGCGCCCGGCAGAACAAGGCAGCGGTACTGATCCTGACGGCGCGGGGGACGCAGGAGGAGAAAATCCGCGGCCTCGATCTCGGCGCCGACGACTACATGATCAAGCCCTTCGACGTCAGCGAGTTCGAGGCCCGCGTCCGCGTGCTCTTGCGCCGGCAGGCGGGGCTTCGCTCCTCCCTCGTCAGCTATGGCAAAATCTCCTTCGACCTCAACTCCCGCACCTTTTCCGCCGGCGGCATCACCGTCGATATTCCGGCCCGTGAGCTTGGCCTACTTGAAATCCTGATCATGCGGGCCGGAAAGGTGGTCGCCAAGGAGGCAATCATCCAGTCGCTGACCGCCTTCGACGACGATCTGAGCGCCAATGCCATCGAGCAGTATGTCAGCCGGCTGCGCAAGCGGCTGGCACCGCACGGGCTGACGGTCCGCACGGCGCGCGGCATCGGCTATTATCTCGACAAGATGGCGGACGGCTGATGGCGCGGGCTGCCTATTCGCTGCGCCGCAGGCTGCTTGCCTGGCTGCTGATCTCGACGGTGGTCATCGGATGCCTCGCCTTGATCGACACCTACCGCGAGGCGGTGAAGACGGCGAATGTCGTCTCTGACCGTGTGCTTGCCGGCTCGGCGCTGGCGATTGCCGAGCGGGTCGTGGTTGCGGAAGACGGTTCGCTGGAAGTGGACATTCCCTATGTCGCGCTGGAAATGCTGACCTCGGCGGCGCAGGACCGCGTCTTCTACCGGGTCGACGGACCACCCGGCCAATTCATCACCGGCTATCAGAACCTGCCCTCGATCACGGACATGAAGGGCCAGTCCGCGGTGTATGCCGACGCGCAGTTCCGTGGCGAACCGATCCGCGTTGCGGCGCTGGAGCGCTCGGCCTCCACCGGCATCAACTCCGTACCCTTCGTCGTCACCGTCGCCGAGACCACCATCGCGCGGCGGCAATTGACGCAGGCCATTCTTTTGCGTTCGGCCCTGCGCCTGCTGATGATGATCCTCGGCGCCGCGGCGATCGTCTGGGTCGCCGTGACCTTCTCGCTGCGGCCGCTCTATCGTCTGGGAGACGCCATTGCCGAACGAAGTCCCGACGACCTGCACCCGATCGAACAATCGGTGCCGAGCGAAGTCGAGGGGCTGGTCGAGACGGTCAATTCCTTCATGGTGCGGCTGCAAGCAGCACTCGATGCGCTCCGGCATTTCTCCGGCAATGCCAGTCACCAGTTGCGCACCCCCCTTGCGATCATCCGCACCCAGCTTGCCCTTTCCACCCGCGCCACGACGCTGGAGGAAGCGCAGGCCGCGGCGCGCAAGGGCGACGAAGCCGTGGCACATGCCGAACGCATCCTCGCGCAACTGCTCCTGATGGCGAAGATCGACGCCGCCGGCTCGAAGGAGCCGCAACCCGTGGAGATCATCGACCTGATGGCGCTAGCGCAGGAGATCACCGGCGATCGAGTGCCCGGTGCCGGCGACGCGGGCGTCGATCTCGGCTTCGAAGGTGAGGGCGAGGCGCTGATCCGCGCCGAACCCCTCCTGATCGGCGAGCTTCTCCGCAACCTGATCGAAAACGCCATCGCCTATGCCGGCAAGGGCGCGGAGGTGACCGTTCGTGTCGGAATCGAAAACAACACCGTCCGCCTCGACGTTGAAGACAATGGCCCGGGCATCCCGACGGAGAACCGGCAGGTCGTGCGCCAGCGTTTCGCGCGCGGCGGACGCGGCGAAGCACCGGGAATGGGGTTGGGACTTCCGATCGTCGAAGAAATCGCCGGACTGTTCGGCGGACATCTCACGCTGGGCGATGGGCCGGATGGCAAGGGGCTGAAAGCCTCCGTGACGTTTCCGGCCGCTGCTGCTGCCTAGCGTTGGCGACCCGTCATCAACGAGGACGTTTCACGGGTCTGAACGAGAAGGATCGCGTTCCAGATCATCTGGACAAAACCGCGATCAGACGGGTTCGACAGCTTGCGCTGCGAAAACATGATAAGCTCCATAGGATTGTTGCGAGCGCCTGATAGCACGCCGACAGGTATTTCTCCAGAGCGCGGAAGGAAAACCTGCCTTGCGCGGCAAGCATGGCAGATAAATCTGAAATTCATCTTTATTTTATACACATCTTAAGAAGTAAGATGCAGCGATATATTTTGATATAATCGTGGATAATCGCCTGTCGATTCAAGGCTTTGTTTCGAAGCCGCCAGCAAAATTCCGCAGCTTTTTCTGATCCAAACCGTCAGACCCGATCATTGCCGGCCTCACGCCAATCTCCCCCTTGAGCGGGAGATGCCCGGCACGCCAGACGGGAGTGAGAAGGCCACTGTCGTGTGCTGGGCACATAGGCACAAACCGCCTTCCTTTGTCTTTGGTCCAAATGGCTTTTCGCGTTTTCCCATGCGATGTTGCGCCAAAACAGACGGGAGAAAACCATGACGGATCATTTCAGGGCGCTGGTGATCAAGGAGCGCGACGGCAAACCGGTCAGCGACTTCAAGGAACTGACGCTTTCGGACCTGCCAGATCACGATGTGTTGGTCGAGGTGCTGTTTTCGACGCTCAATTACAAGGATGGCCTCGCCATTTCCGGCAAGGGCCGCATCGCCCGCCGTTTGCCGATGGTCGCCGGCGTCGATCTCGCCGGCGTCGTGGTCTCATCCCGTAATTCGGACTGGAAGTCGGGCGACAAGGTCGTCGTCAACGGCTGGGGCATGTCCGAGACCGAATGGGGCGGCTATACCCGCTTTCAGAGGTTGAAGCCGGAATGGCTGACCCGCCTGCCGGACGCCTTCAGCCTCGAGCAAAGCATGGCGATCGGCACCGCCGGCTATACCGCCGCCCTTGCCATTGACGCGCTGGAACGATGGGGCAAGATCAAGACGGATGATTGCGAGGTTCTCGTGACCGGCGCCGCCGGCGGTGTCGGCTCCGTCGCCGTCACGCTTCTTGCCAGACGCGGCTACAAGGTCACCGCGTCGACGGGACGCCCGGAAACCCACGACTATCTTGCGACGCTCGGTGCAATTGGCTTTGTCGATCGCGCCGAACTGGCGGAGAAGGGCGGCGCCCTGCAGAAGGAGCGCTGGGCCGGCGCCATTGATTCCGTCGGCTCGACCACGCTCGCCAATGTGCTGGCGCAGACCGTGCAGAGCGGTGCGGTCGCCGCCTGCGGCCTTGCCGGCGGAGCCGACCTGCCCGCGACCGTGATGCCGCATATCCTGCGCGGCGTTGCGCTACTCGGTATCAATTCGGTGACGGCGCCGCATGCGGAACGCGACAAGGCCTGGGCGATCCTGGCAGAAAGCCTCGATCGCACGCTTCTGGCGGCGATGACGACGGTCGAGCCGCTGTCGAACCTGCCGCAGTTGGCCGACGACATCGTCGCCGGAAGGATCCGCGGCCGCATCGTCATCGATGTGGCGCGTTAGCCTTGGGCTGGTTGCCCATCTTCCTCCAGGCCAAAATGGTCTTCCAGCCGATGCCAGCTTTCATCCATCGCGAAGGCCGGTGAAAAATAAGGAATGGCGACGTGACCGAAGAAAAGGGAGAGCTGCCGTTCCGCGGCATCTTCCGCCATACCGGCAATTTGCTGGCTATAGATGACCGAGACCAGCCCGGTGCGATCCGCACCGGATTTGCAGTGGATCAGGATCGGTTTGGGGGCGTCCTTGAGAAGGACCACCAGCCGGTCGGCCTGCGCTGGCGTCAGCTGTTTTGACGCGGACATGGCGAAATCGATATGGGTCAGATTAAGACGCTTTGCTGTAGCGATTTCGTGATCGTACCAGGCCTTGTTTTCACTCGCACCGCGCAGGTTGACGACCGTTTTCACGCCGTATTTCCTGACGTATAGCTCAATCTGGGAGGGCGATGGTTGAGCCGAGCGGTACAGCTGGCCCGGGATAACCGTATGGAAATTTCCGCTGAGCTGCAAAAAGGCGAGATAAGCCCCAAACCCCATCGTCACGACTAACGCCATTGAAAGAAAATGGGCGATTGGCCTTTTTTTCAGTCGTCCTGACAGCACAGCGCACGCTGACCGCCTTATGAAGACGGCCCCCTGATGATTTCGACATCAGGGGGAATGCCCATCGAAACTGACAATGAGCTGAATGCATTTGCGGCACGATTGGGTGGCGCCTGCGCACGAGACCACCCCCGCGGACTGATCGCTTATTTCATCGTGTACACGTCGATGGTGAAATACTTGTCATTGATCGTCTTGTAGGTGCCGTCGGCACGGATATCGGCCAACGCCTTGTTCAGCTTCTCACGCAGATCGTTGTCGCCCTGGCGCACGGCGATGCCGACGCCTTCACCCACGAATTTCGGGTCGGTGATCGGTGTGCCGATCAGTTCACAGCATTTGCCGTCATCATTCTTGGTGACCCAGTCGAGCATGGGCAGCATGTCGCCGACCTGCATGTCGAGGCGGCCGTTGACCATGTCGAGATTGGCTTCGTCCTGTGTCGGATAGAGCTTGATCTCCGCATCCGGATAGGCTGCGGCGATAAAATCAGCCTGCGTCGTACCGGACTGCGCGCCGATCACCTTGCCCTTCAGCGCCTCGTTGGTGAACGCGGTGATGCCGGCCCCCTTCGGTGCCACATGGGTCATGGCGGCAAGATAGTAGGGATCCGCGAAGGCGACCTGTTTCTTGCGTTCCTCGGTGATGAACATCGAAGCGATGATCATGTCGTATTTCTTGGCGAGAAGGCCAGGAATGATGCCGTCCCAATCCTGCGCCACCACCTCGCATTCAACCTGCATCTTGGCGCAGAGCGCAAGGCCGATATCGACGTCGAAGCCACCGATCTTGCCGGCCGAATCGACGAAATTGAACGGCGGATAGGCGCCCTCCGTGCCGATCTTCAAGGTTTCGGCTGCATTCGCCGATGTCATGTAAATAGTGGCGGCACAGGCGAGCGCCAGTGCGATGACCTTGTGTCTCATCTACTCAGTTCCCCTTGTTGCACACCGTTTTCGGTGCTTCCCGGAAACTGTAGGCCTGACGGGCACATAAACGAAATAGATAACGGCAATAGCCGGTATAAACCAGCTTGATTGCCTCAGGCGCTGAAACACGAGAAGGGAAGCATCAGAATGTCGGCGGCGTGTTGATCCACAAAAGCACCGTCTCGCCGTCATGCCGGTTCGACCAGGCGTGATGGCGGCGGCTCTCGAAATAGAGCGAGTCGCCGGCGTTCAGGTCATGGAACTGATCGGAATCGAGCACGAACTCCACACGTCCCGACAGCACGTAGACGAATTCCTCGCCCTCATGCTTGTAGGCACCCTCGCTGGAGGCGCCGGGTTCGAGCACGAAACGATGGCAATCCATCTGGTTACGGCCCTCGGCCAGAAGCTGAACCGTCACGCCCGGCGTCGTGCGCGGCCAGGTCCGCCATTCGCCGGAACGGATGAGCGCCCGGACCTCCGGCTCGTCCTCGCCGGAGAGGCTGGAAACGGTCGTTCCGAAATATTCGGCAAGATTGTGCAGCACCGCGACGGAGACGCCCTGCGAGGTGCGCTCTAGCGTCGAGAGAACGGAAGCTGCAATGCCGATATCGCCGGCCACCTGCTCGAGCGTCTTGCCTGCCGCGTGCCGCAAGCTCCTGAGCTTGCGTCCGACCTGCGATGCCGGACTTGTATCTGCAGCAGCAGCGGCATCATCGGACTCGCCGGCTTCCGCCTCGAGTGCTTCACGAATGGCTGCCGGATTGAGGCCGCGCTCGGCGCGGAACCAGGAGACGCGCTTCAATTGGGCGACGTCGCTTTCGCTGTATTGCCGATGCCCGGTGACGGAGCGCTCCGGCACGACGAGCCCCTGCGTCTCCCAGAGCCGCAAGGTCGATGCCGAGACGCCGGCAAGCCGAGCTGCCTCCGCGACCTTGTACCGAACGGGGATGGCATCGCTCATGGGCCGCCACACGAAATTCTCATGCCGTCAATGTTCCAGATCGTGAAACAGGTCTTCGCCGCTGTCCAGATGGCGCGGACCCCGATCGCCGGGAAGCACAGGCTCGCCGTCCGGCACCTTCAGTTCGAAGGGCAGGCGCTTTTCTTCGGCAATGCGCAGCATCAAGAGGCGAATAGCGTCGGAAACCGAAAGCCCCATGGCGTCCAGCGCGGCAATGGCTTTCTGTTTTGTTGCGGAATCGATGCGGGCACGGATAATGGCATCAGCAGTCATGGCATCATGCTCCATTGCTACGCGTTACAATGATGCGGCGCCAACCCCGAAAGAGACCCATCGAGCATCGCCGCGAAAATCCTAAGTGCTCGAAGTGTCAGAAAAATATCCATTCAACGCTCACCGCATCAATGTAGCCACACATGCCGCCGAGTGACAAGAAAAAGCATCACAAATGCTGTATTTCCGATCACCATAATTAATTTGCAAACCTACAGAAAAAATATAGGATTTGCAAAAATTACGTTCCTCACACCTCAGGATGACCACCGTGACCAGTTTGACCGATCGCAAGAATGCAGCCATTTCCCGCGGCGTGGGCATGACCACGCAGATCTACGCAGACCGCGCGGAAAATTCCGAAATCTGGGACAAGGAAGGCAATCGCTACATCGATTTTGCCGCCGGCATCGCCGTGGTCAACACCGGCCACCGCCACCCTCGCATCATCGAGGCCGTCAAGGCGCAGATCGATCGCTTCACCCACACCTGCCACCAGGTCGTGCCTTACGAAAGCTATGTCCATCTCGCCGAGCGCCTCAATGCGCTGGCGCCGGGCAATTTCGCCAAGAAGACGATTTTCGTCACCACGGGTGCCGAGGCCGTTGAAAATGCGGTGAAGATCGCCCGCGCCGCGACCGGCCGCCAGGCCATCGTCGCTTTCGGCGGCGGCTTCCATGGCCGCACGTTCATGGGCATGGCGCTGACGGGTAAGGTTGTCCCCTACAAGGTCGGCTTCGGCGCGATGCCGGGCGACGTCTTCCATGCCCCCTTCCCGATCGAGTTGCATGGCGTCAGTGTCGAGCAGTCGATCGCCGCCCTGAAGAAGCTGTTTGCCGCCGACGTTGATCCGGCCCGTGTCGCCGCCATCATCCTGGAGCCGGTGCAGGGCGAAGGCGGCTTCTATCCGGCGCCCGCATCCTTCATGCGCGCCCTTCGCGAAATCTGCGACCAGCACGGCATTCTGCTGATCGCCGACGAGGTGCAAACCGGCTTTGCCCGCACCGGCAAGCTGTTTGCCATGGATCACCACGACGTGGCAGCCGATCTGATGACCATGGCGAAAAGCCTCGCCGGCGGCTTCCCGCTCGCAGCGGTCACCGGCCGTGCGGAAATCATGGACGCGCCGGCACCGGGCGGCCTCGGCGGCACCTATGGCGGTAGTCCTATCGGCATCGCCGCTGCCCATGCCGTTCTCGACATCATCGAGGATGAAAAGCTTTGCGAGCGCGCCGAACAGCTGGGCAGCCGCCTCAAGCAGCGCCTCGCCGCCATCCGCGAACAGGCGCCGGAAATCGTCGATATCCGCGGTCCCGGCTTCATGAACGCCGTCGAGTTCAACGACGTGAAGACCAATCTGCCGAGCGCCGATTTCGCCAACCGCGTGCGCCTCATCGCTCTGGAAAAGGGGCTCATCCTCTTGACCTGTGGCGTGCACGGTAATGTCATCCGTTTCCTCGCGCCGATTACCATCCAGGACGAGGTCTTCGCCGAAGCGCTCGACATTCTCGAAGCGTCGATCATGGCAGCGCGAGCCTGACGCAGACTGGACGGTATTGAAAATCACATCGGGCAGCCGTTCTGTTGCTGCCCGATGGACCCGGCCGTGTTTATCGGCTATCGGCATCGTCCCGCGACGACACGTGCCGCCCCGCGCCCTCGACGCGTGGACCGCCAGAAAGGATCACCGATGATCTTTACCGAGACGCTGATCGCCCATGTGAAGGAGCCGCGCCTGCTCGGGCTGGTCAATGCGACCGGAGCGGCTGCAGTAAGCACGTTCGATGTCCGCAATCCGTCCAACGGCACATTGCTCGCGACCTTGCCCGATATGGGCGTGGCGGAAACACGAACCGCCATCGACGACGCCTATGCGGCCCAGTTTCCCTGGGCCGAACGCCCGGCCGGCGACCGCAGCGCCATTCTGCGCCGCTGGCACGACCTCGTCATCACCCACATCGATGATCTCGCGGCAATCCTGACTGCGGAAATGGGCAAGCCACTGTCTGAGGCCCGCTCCGAGGTCCAGCACGCCGCGGCCTATATCGAGTGGTACGCGGAGGAAGCCAAACGCGTCTATGGCGAGACCATTCCAGCACCCTCGACCGACCGCCGCATGCTGGTAATCAAGCAGCCGGTCGGCGTCGTCGGGACGATCACGCCCTGGAACTTTCCAGCCTCGATGGTCGCGCGCAAGATATCGCCGGCGCTTGCCGTCGGTTGCACGGTCATTCTCAAGCCCGCGGAACAGACGCCGCTCATTGCGCTTGCCATGCACGCGCTGGCGATCCGCGCCGGTTTTCCGAAGGGCGTCTTCAATCTCATCCTCGCCTGTGAAGGCGATGCGATCGGCCGCGAACTCTGCGCCAATCCCAAGGTGCGCAAGATCAGCTTCACAGGCTCGACCGAGGTCGGCCGCATCCTGATGCGGCAATGTTCCGACCAGATCAAGAAAATCAGCCTCGAGCTCGGCGGCAGTGCCCCCTTCATCGTCTTCGACGACGCCGACATCGATGCGGCCGTCGATGGTGCCATCCAGGCGAAATATCGCAATGCCGGCCAGACCTGCACCTCGGCAAACCGCATTTATGTGCAGAGCGGCGTCCATGACGAATTCGCTCGAAAGCTGGCGGCGCAGGTTAGCAAGCTTTCGGTTGGCGACGGCTTTTCGCCCGGCGTCACGATCGGCCCGCTGATCGATGACAGGGCCATCCAGAAGGTCGAGACGCATGTGAACGACGCGACTGCAAAAGGCGCAACCCTTCTGTGCGGCGGAAAACGCGTCTCCGGCGCCTTCTTCGAACCGACCGTGCTTTCCAATGTCGACAAGAGCATGCTGGTTGCCTGCGACGAGACCTTCGGCCCCGTGGCTCCGATCATTCGCTTCGAGACGATGGAAGACGTCATCCTGCAGGCCAACGACACCATCTACGGCCTTGCCGCCTATTTCTATGCGACCGAACTCAAGAAGGTCTGGCGCGTCGCCGAAGCGCTGGAATACGGCATGATCGGCATCAATACCGGCCGCATGTCCTCCGAAGCCGCCCCCTTCGGCGGCCTCAAGCAATCCGGCATCGGCCGCGAAGGCTCCCGCCACGGCGCCGAGGATTATCTGGAGATGAAATATCTCTGCATGGGGAATATTTGAGGCGACCACTTGGGGTGGTCGCAATCAAGCATCCTCGTCGGTCCAAGGGCGTCGCCTTGGAATATATTCCAAATCCGGCTGACTGCCGCCAAGCTCCGCCAGCCTCGCTGAGGCTTCACGCTGGATAAGGGATTTCAACGCGTGCCGGATGACTGCCGATTTCTTCGCAAGTCCTGTATAGGCCTGCGCTTTGGCAAACATTTCATCGTCCAGAACGACTGTAATCCGCATAAATCAATCCCCCAAAAGAGACATGGTTTGCCACGGAACAATCCCTAGTTGGATACCCCTGGCCTCATGCCGATCTCTGCCAAGACCTCCTGCGTGTGCTCGCCCAGCCGTGGAGCGCCGTGGTCCAGCGCAAGGTCTGCCGCTGAAAACGTGATGGGCGTGCGCACGCCCGGCGCCGTTCCCGAGGCGGCTCCGGTGTGCGGCGTATCGATCCGCATGCCGCGGTGAATGATCTGTGGATCGGAAAACACATCCGCCACGGAATTGATCGGCCCTCCGGGCACACCGGCTGCTTCCAGCATGGCAAGCAGCGCGTCGCGGCTGAACGTTGCCGTCCGTGCGGCCAGTTCCGGCGTCAGGCTGTCGCGGTGTTTCACCCGGGCTGCATTGGTCATGTAGCGCGGGTCCGTCGCCAGATCGTTCAGCCCGAGCAGCGCACAGAACTTGACGAACTGCCGGTCATTGCCGACGGCGACGATCAGGTGGCCGTCGGAGACGGGAAAGACCTGATAGGGCGCGATATTCGGATGCGCATTGCCGAGCCGGCGGGGGGATTTTCCGGAGACGAGGAAATTCAGCGCCTGGTTGGCGAGAACACCGGTCATGCTGTCCAACAGCGCCATATCGATCTGCTGGCCTTCGCCGCTGCGTTCGCGCATGTGAAGCGCCGCCTGGACCGCAATGACGCCATAGAGCCCGGTGAAGATATCGGCAAAGGCGACGCCGATCTTCTGCGGCTCGCCGTCCGGATCGCCGGTCAGGTCCATGATGCCGCTCATGCCCTGGATGATATAGTCGTAGCCAGCGCGGTGGGCATAGGGGCCGTCCTGGCCGAAGCCGGTGACGGAGCAATAGATCAGCCGCGGATTGATCTTTTTCAGGCTTTCATAGTCGAGCCCGTATTTCGCAAGGCCACCGACCTTGAAATTCTCCAGAAGCACATCCGACTGCGCCGCGAGACGGCGCACCGCCTCCTGCCCCTCTTCGGTGGTGAAATCGAGGACGACCGAGCGTTTTCCCCGGTTGCAGGCGTGGAAATAGGCGGCGTCGAGATGTTCGCCACCCTCGCCCTCGACGAAGGGCGGCCCCCAGGTCCGGGTGTCGTCGCCCGCCGGGCTTTCCACCTTGATAACGTCGGCACCGAGATCGGCGAACGTCTGGCCGATCCATGGCCCGGCGAGGATGCGGGCGAGTTCGAGAACCTTCAGTCCCTTGAGTGGCGTTTCCATCGCCGCGCTCAAAAGAAGGCCTGCAGCCCGGTCTGGGCGCGACCGAGGATCAGGGCATGCACGTCGTGGGTGCCTTCATAGGTGTTGACTGTTTCCAGGTTCACCATGTGGCGCATCACCTGATAGTCCTCGGAAATGCCGTTGCCGCCATGCATGTCGCGGGCCGCACGGGCGATGTCCAGCGCCTTGCCGCAGTTGTTGCGTTTGACAAGCGAGATCATCTCCGGGGCCATGCGGCCCGCATCCATCAGCTGGCCGACCCGAAGCGACGCCTGCAGGCCGAGGGTGATTTCCGTCTGCATGTCGGCAAGCTTCTTCTGGAAAAGCTGCGTCTGCGCCAGCGGCCTTCCGAACTGCTTGCGGTCGAGGCCATATTGCCGCGCCGCATGCCAGCAGAATTCCGCCGAGCCGAGCACGCCCCAGGAAATGCCGTAGCGGGCGCGGTTGAGGCAGCCGAACGGGCCTTTCAGCCCCTCGACATTCGGCAGCAGCGCCTCCTCGCCGACTTCGACACTATCGAGCACGATTTCGCCGGTGATCGAGGCGCGCAGCGACAGCTTGCCGCCGATCTTCGGCGCATTCAGTCCCTTCATGCCCTTTTCCAGCACGAAACCGCGGATCGCATTCCCATGCGCTTCGGATTTCGCCCAGACGACGAAGACGTCGGCGATCGGTGCGTTGGAGATCCACATCTTCGAGCCGGTCAGCCGAAAACCGCCCTCAGTCTTCACCGCCCGCGTCTTCATCCCGCCAGGATCGGAGCCGGCATCCGGCTCGGTCAGGCCGAAGCAGCCGATCCACTCGCCGCTGATCAGCTTCGGCAAATACTTTTGGCGCTGCTCCTCGGAGCCATAGGCGAAGATCGGGTAGATCACCAGCGAGGACTGCACGCTCATCATCGATCGGTAACCGGAATCGACGCGCTCGACTTCGCGGGCAATGAGACCGTAGGCCACATAGGAGGCACCGACGCCGCCATAGGTATCCGGCACCGTGACGCCAAGCAGCCCGAGTTCGCCCATCTCGCGGAAGATCGAAGGATCGGTCGTCTCGTTTCGATAAGCTTCGATCACCCGAGGCTGCAACTTTTCCTGCGCATAGGCACGCGCCGTGTCGCGGATCATTCGCTCGTCTTCGGAAAGCTGGTCCTCCAACAGAAAGGGATCGTCCCATTGGAATTCCTGTCTGGCAGCCATGTCTTCCTCCCGTCGCTTTCCTTCTTGAAACGGTTATGGCAAGCCGGGCGGAACGATACAAACGAAAATGCGGCACTGCCTCATGCGCCCCGGGAATGCTGGACAAGCCGGCTTGCCACCGGGCTCACCATCGTGAATATCGTAACGAAATGCCGTGCGGGATTTCCATGCCAGACAATCGCCTCGAACGCTTCGCCCATAATCTCGATTGGAACCTGCTGCGCACCTTCGTCGTGGTGGTCGAGGAGGGCAGCATTACCGCCGCCGCCAACCGGCTGCTCCTGCAGCAGCCGGCGGTCAGCATGGCGCTGAAGCGGCTGGAACAGACCGTCGGGCAGAAGCTGATCGACCGCCGTCCCGGGCGCTTCGACCTGACGGAGGCCGGCGAGAAGCTGCACCGCCAATGCAGGGATATCTTCGCTGCCGTCGTTCGGCTGCCCAATGCGCTCGAGACGGCTGGCAAGGACGTGAAGGGCCATGTCAGCATTCATTCGGTCAGCCATGTGCACAATCCCGCCTGGGACAGGCGTCTTGAAAACTTCTTCCGCGTGCACCCCAAGGTGACGATCAGCATCACCGTGGAAACGACGGTCAGCGTCATCAGCGCCGTCGAACGCAACATCGCTACCATCGGCCTCAGCGACGGCAATATCCCGGAGGGCCTGAGCAAGGCTTTCCACATCCGCGAGCAATATGCGCTCTATTGCGGCCGCGGCCACAGGCTGTTCGGCGTCAAGGATGCCGCGCTGAACGACCTTCGCGGCGATCCTTTTATCGCCTTCATCGCAGACGTTCTCGGCGGCCAGCACATGAACGCCATAACGGCCGTGCGCGCCATGGGCTCCTTCGGCCAGCAAGTTCGCGCAGTCTCCTGCAATGTCGAAGAGGTCATTCGCCTGATCGCGGCCAATACCGGCATCGGCATGCTGCCCTGCCATCTGGCCGCGCCGGGGCTGGCGGCCGGCAGGCTCTGGCAGTTGCCGCCCTACGATCTGCTGCCGACAACGGATGTTTTCCGCATTTCGAACCCCAATGCCATTCTCAATCCAGCTGAGGCGGCCTTTCTCAAATATGTCGAGGACGTCGAGCCGTTGGATCATAGCGTCGAATATCAATGAATCTTATAGTCGCCTTTGCCGCTATAAATTTGAACGGCGGTAAAGAGACCCATAAGGTCTTCGCACCAAAAGGCGCAAAATAGGAGCCGGCAGAGAATTCTGGCGGAGAGCTGCGCCGATCGAGGGGCGGAGCACATCCCATGCAGACTTTCGACGTGGCGATCATCGGCGGCGGCATCGCCGGCCTCTCGCTTGCCTATTTCCTCAGCCCGCATCGGTCGGTCGTCGTTCTGGAGCGCGAAACGGCGCTCGGCTATCACAGCACCGGCCGCTCCGCCGCCGAATTCGTGCTGCGTTACAATGCACCCGAGGTCTGCGCGCTCGCCGCGATCTCCAAGGGCTTCTTCGACAGCCCGCCAGATGGATTCTCCAACATTTCGCTCCTGAAGCAGCGCGGCGGCGTTATGATCGCCAATGCCGAGAAGACCGCGCGGCTGGCAGAGGTTTTTCGCGCCGAGCTTGCCTTCGCGCCAGAGCTCGAACCGCTGGAAGAGGAGGAATTGCTGCAGCGGGCGCCGATCCTGAAACCCGGCTATGCGGCCGCTGCTTTCTATGATCCGAACTTCTGGGATATCGAGGTCGAAAGCCTGCTGCAGGGCTATGTCAAGGGCGCGCGGCGCCATGGCACTGAAATCCATGAGCGCCACAACGTCGTGTCGGCCCGGCATGACGGGAACGCCTGGATCATCGAGACCTCGTCGGGCACCGTGCGGGCAAAAATTGCCGTCAACGCGACGGGCGGCTGGGCCGATCCGATGGCGGAGATCTTCGGTGCGAAGGCGCTCGGCATCGTGCCGCATCGCCGCACGGCCATCACCGTCGACCTGCCCGAGGGGATCGACACATCGAGCCTGCCCGAGATCAACGAGATCGACGAGGATTTCTACATGAAGCCCGATGCCGGGCGGTTGCTCGCCTCGCCGGCCGATGCAACGCCCTGCGAACCCGGCGACGTGCAGCCGGAAGAGCTCGACATCGCCTGGGCCGCACACTACGTCGAGGAAGCGACCACCATCCCGGTGCGCCGCGTCGCCAGGAGCTGGGCCGGCATGCGCAGCTTTTCGCCCGACAGGCTGCCGGTTGTCGGCCTTGCTCCCGATTGCCCGGATTTCTTCTGGCTGGCCGGCCAGGGCGGCTCCGGCATCCTGACCTCCCCGGCGCTTGGCGCCTTGGCGGCAAGCCTCCTGACCGGCGGCGCCCAGCCGGAAGGCTTCAGAATGCGGGCACTCGATCCGCTAAAGTTCAGTCCACGACGCTTTAAGGCTTGAGCGAGAAGCAGTGAACGGACATTCCTCGTCGGAAGCTCTTAACCGTTACTACAGAGAAAAGCGGCCGTAGCGGCCATTGCTGTAGACGAGCGAGTGGCCATCGCCGGCAACGATCGAGACCACACGGCCGAGAATGATGGCATGGCTGTGCCGCTCGATCACCTCGTCGACCTCGCAGTCGATGCCGGCCAGCGCGCCGCGCAGAACGGAAGCGCCGCTGGCAAGCGTGAACCACTCAGCCCCGTCATACCGCTCGGCGCCTTTCAGCCCGCCCTTGCCGGCGAAGCGGTCGGCAACGTCCTGCTGGTCGGCGGAGAGGATATTGACACAGAAATGGCCATAGCGGCTGATCACCGGCCAGCTGGAAGAGCCGCGGTTTATACTGACGATCATCGTCGGCGGATCGACGGAAAGCGCCGTCGCGGACGTCACGGTCGCGCCCGTGCGCTCGTCACCGACACCGGCCGTGATGACGGAGACCCCGCCCGACATCCGCCGCATGGCCGCTTTCAGCGCGTCCTGATCAGCCACATGCACGAACGGCTGTTCCGGTGTCGGGGCGACCCGGTCGATCGAATTTCGCAAGGCAAGGTTCATGCGCTTCCACTCTTTTGCGTTTCGTCCATGGTGCGTGATTTACGCATGGAAAGCCCGGTCTTCTCAAGCAAAGAACGCCCGCGCACGCAGTTGAAGCCGGATCGATTTTTCAATCATCATTAAATTTATAGATTATATTATTTTCCCGCAAGCACGGGATTTTGCGACAGTGATGTGCTGCCGAAATGCAGTCCTTAGCAATAAGGCATGATTTTCATAGACTATTGACAGTTTCCTCAATTGTGGCAGGATTGTGTTAACAGCCGTTAATAAATCCAAGGGAACAGCGGAGAACGAATGTTTTATCACGGTGGAATGACACTCGGTTACCTGACGCCGCCAGCCAAGCCGGAAAAGACCGTTCGCGCCGAAGAAGCCCTGCGGCGGAACCGGGAGGAAACCATCGCGGTCGAACAGGAACGCGATCAGGAACTGAGCCGCGCGTTCCTCACGCCCTGGCATCTCTTTTACTGATTTCCGAACCAAGGCCCCGCCGCGCCAGCGGATTTATTCAGCGGCTGATGACGCAGGCGCCGCCCGGCCATTGGTAGCAACGCTGGAATACATGCCGGTGGTGCGGAACTCCGTCGGGCTTGCGCCGAAATAGCGGCGAAACACCTTGGCAAAATAGTTCGGATCCTCAAAGCCGGACATGATCGCCACTTCCTTCACCGACAAATCCGCCGCCTTAGTCAGGAGCTTGGTCGCCCGCTGCAGCCGTTTGCGCAGCACGAACTCGGCCGGCGGCATGCCTTCGCTCGCCGCAAAGACCCGGGAGAAGTGGGCCCGACTGAGGCCGGAAACATCCGCGAGTTTCTCGACGGGAAGCGGATGCTCCAGATTGGCCATGATGTGATCGATGACATGCTGCATCGTCCGGTATTCCTGGCTGAACACCGGATGCGAGCCAAAGACATCGTCGTAAAGCGCCATCGCCGCCTCATAGGCGATCGCCGATGCACTGCCCGGCGCGTCGGCACCGCCTGAAATCAGCCTCAGAGTGCAGTCGGCCAGCCGCTCGATCGTATCCGGCTTGAGGTTCAGGATCGGCCCGGTCGTCGAGAGAATGGCCTTGTGGATGCGCAGCGCCTCCTCGCCGTTCATCGATATCCAGAAGAACTCCCAGCGGCCGTTCTGTTCAAGCCAGTAGCGATGGTTGTGCGGCACGAGCACGAGCAATGTCTCACCCTCGCGAACCCTGTAGTTGCGGCTCTCGTAGCGAAGATTACCGGCACCCGCGATCGTGTGCTGCAGCACGGTGAACGGCGTCTGGCCGCGTTTTCGGCCATCCCAGTCATAGCTCGAATCCGTGCGGATCTCATAGCCCGTGCTGGTCGGCATGGTGTGCAGGCTATGGCGTCCGCGCGGCAGTGAAACCGTCCGCATGACGGGGCCATTCTCGATCAACTGTTTCAGCACAGAATTACCCATGAAAGCACAATACCTCTCTGGCGATGAAGAATATTATACGCATAATGCACCTCAACAAAGCAAGATGACCGGGTTGGAGCGGCATCGACAGGGAGAGCTGGGAGGATAAAAGCGCCAGAGCGCCTCATTTCCCATGCATTGATTTTACCCTGTCCGTTTTTCCCGGCCCAATGACCAACGACGAGGACAGCATGAGCAGCTTCAAGATTGCCATTATTGGCGCCGGCAGTGTCGGCTTCACCAAGAAACTCTTCACCGATATTCTCTGCGTGCCGGAGTTCCGCGACGTCGAGTTCGCGCTCACCGATTTGAGCGAACACAATCTCGGCATGATCAAGTCGATCCTCGACAAGATCGTTGAATCCAATAACCTGCCGGCCAAGGTGACGGCATCGACCGACCGCCGCGAGGCAATCGCCGGTGCGCGCTATATCATCTCCTGCGTGCGCGTCGGTGGTCTTGACGCTTATGCCGACGATATCCGGATCCCCTTGAAATACGGCGTCGACCAGTGCGTCGGCGATACGATCTGTGCCGGCGGCATTCTTTATGGCCAGCGCAACATCCCGGTGATCCTCGATTTCTGCAAGGATATCCGCGAGCTTGCAGAGCCCGGCGCGAAGTTCCTCAATTATGCCAACCCGATGGCGATGAACACCTGGGCGGCGCTTGAATATGGCAAGGTCGATACGATCGGTCTTTGCCATGGCGTCCAGCACGGCGGCGAACAGATCGCGGAGATCCTCGGCGCCAAGGATGGCGAACTCGACTACATCTGCTCGGGCATCAACCACCAGACCTGGTTCGTCGATGTGCGCGTCAAGGGCCGCAGAATAGGCAAGGACGAACTCGTCGCCGCCTTCGAGGCGCATCCGGTGTTCTCGCAGCAGGAAAAGCTCAGAATCGACGTTCTGAAGCGTTTCGGCGTCTATTCCACCGAAAGCAACGGCCACCTGTCGGAGTACCTGCCCTGGTATCGCAAGCGGCCGGAGGAAATTACCCGCTGGATCGATATGTCCGACTGGATCCACGGCGAAACCGGCGGCTACCTGCGCTACTCGACCGAAACCCGCAACTGGTTCGAGACCGAATTTCCGCAGTTCCTCAAGGATGCCGAAAAGCCGATCGATCCGGCCCGCCGCTCCAACGAGCATGCCAGCCACATCCTCGAGGCGCTGGAAACGGGGCGCATCTACCGCGGCCATTTCAACGTCAGGAACAATGGCGTCATCACCAACCTGCCATCGGACGCGATCATCGAATCGCCCGGTTTCGTCGATCGCTTCGGCATCAACATGGTTGCCGGCATCACGCTGCCGGAAGCCTGCGCGGCCACCTGCATTTCCTCGATCAACGTCCAGCGCATGTCGGTTCATGCCGCCATCTCGGGCGATATCGACCTTCTGAAACTCGCCGTGCTGCACGATCCGCTGGTCGGCGCCATCTGCACGCCGGAAGAGGTCTGGCAGATGGTCGATGAGATGGTGGTCGCCCAGGCTGAATGGCTGCCGCAATATGCCCATGCCGTGCCCGCCGCCAAGGAACGCCTGAGCAAGGCCACGGTCAAGACCCGTGACTGGAAGGGCGTCGCCCGCCGCGAGGTTCGCTCGATCGACGAACTGCGGGCCGAGAAGGAAGCGACGAAGCTGAAAGCGGCAAGCTGAACGGTTTCAGCGAGATATGCGAGGCCCGTTTTCCTGAGGAGGAGGCAGGTCTGGGAGTGGGCGATCCGTCGCCCGCTCTCTTCCGGCAGGCGGCATGATGCCGTCCCGCCGGGTGCTTTTAGGAGGAGAGCCGCCCATACCGGGCCGGCCCGAAGCATGAGGGAGAAACAACGACAATGAAACGCTTTCGCCATCTGAAAACGACCACCGCCCTTCTATTGGGCGTGTCGGCATTCGCCGTAACGGCCTGGGCTTCCGAGCCGACCGTCGTGCCCGAGCAGCCGCCATTCCCGGCGCAGGGCAAGATCACCTATGTGCCGCGCGATTCGATCCTCGAATTCAAAGCGCTGCCGGAATATCACGAGCCGGACTGGGTTACGGAGAAATTCGTCAAGACCGGCAAGCTGCCGCCGGTTGCCGAGCGACTGCCGAAGGAGCCGATGGTCTTCAAGACCGGCAACATGCCCGACGGTATCGGCGTCTATGGCGACACGATGCGTCACGTCATCGGCGGACGCCCGGAAGGCTGGAACTATTCGGCCGGCCAGACTCAAGGCTGGGGCGGCATCGATATCGGCATGTCCGAATGCCTTACGCGCACCGCGCCGCTCTATCAGGTCGAAGCCAGCGACGTGGAGCCGCTGCCCAACCTGGCCAAGAGCTGGGACTGGTCCGAAGACGGCCACAAGCTGACCATGCATCTGATCGAAGGCGCAAAATGGTCGGACGGCGTGCCGTTCAGCTCCGAAGACGTGATGTTCTACTGGGAGGACAATGTCGTCGATCCCAATGTGTCGCCGCTCAATGGAGCAACCCCCGAAACCTTCGGCGAAGGCACGACGTTGAAAGCCGTTGACGCCAACACCGTCGAATGGACGTTCAAGGAAGCCTTCCCCCGCCAATATCTCTATGCCATGGCTTACGGCACGTTCTGCCCCGGTCCGGCGCATATCCTGAAGACCAAGCATCCCAAATACAACAAGGATATGACCTACGACCAGTACAAGAACGGTTTCCCGGCCGAATATATGAACATCCCCGTCATGGGCGCCTGGGTCCCGGTCTCATACCGGCCGGACGACATCATCGTCCTGCGCCGGAATCCCTACTACTGGAAGGTCGACGAGCAAGGCCATCAGCTGCCCTACCTCAACGAGATGCACTACAAGCTCTCGACCTGGGCAGACCGCGACGTGCAGGCGATCGCCGGTTCCGGTGACTTCTCCAACCTCGAGCAACCGGAAAACTTCGTTGAATCGCTCAAGCGCGCTGCGTCCGACACGGCCCCGGCACGCCTTGCCTTCGGCGCCCGCCTGATCGGCTACAATCTGCGCATGAATCTCTCGGCAAACGGCTGGGGTGAACCCGATGCCCGCGGCAAGGCCGTGCGCGAGCTCAATCGCAACGAGGACTTCCGCAAGGCGGTCACCATGGCGCTCGACCGCAAGAAGATCGGGGAATCGCTCGTCAAGGGCCCGTTCACGGCGATCTATCCCGGCGGCTTGTCGTCGGGCACGAGTTTCTACGACCGCCAGTCGACTGTCTACTATCCCTTCGATCTCGAAGGCGCAAAGGCGCTTCTCGAAAAGGTCGGCCTGAAGGACACGGACGGCAACGGTTTCGTGAACTTCCCAGCCGGAGCGGAAGACGGTCAAGACGTTCAGATCGTGCTGCTGACCAATGGCGACTACGGCACCGACCGCAATCTTGCGGAAGGACTGATCGGCCAGATGGAGCAGCTCGGCTTGAAGGTGACGCTCAATTCGCTCGACGGCACCAAGAAGGACGCCGCGCACAATGCCGGTCAGTTCGACTGGACGATCCGCCGCAACGATCCGGAACTGACATCTGTGGTGCAGAACACCACCCAGCTCGCTCCGACGGGGCCTCGCACCAGCTGGCATCATCGCGCCGGCACGGACGGCACGGTCGATCTCCTGCCCTATGAGAAAGAACTCGTGGGTATCGTCAACAAGTTCATCGCCTCGAACGACAATGACGATCGCACCGAACTGATGAAGCAGTATCAGAAGGTGGCAACGGAGAATGTCGATACGGTTGGCCTCACCGAATATCCGGGCGCGCTGATCATCAACAAGCGCTTCGCGAACATTCCGGTCGGCGCCCCGATCTTCATGTTCAACTGGGCTGAGGATACGATCGTCCGAGAACGGGTCTTCGTCGCCGCCGACAAGCAGGGAGATTACGAACTCTTCCCGCAGCAGCTTCCGGGCAAGCCGGGCGAAAACGGCCCGATCAACTGATCCTTCTCGAAACACGCTCCGGCCGCCGATCGCGGACGGAGCAGCCCCCTGAACACACAAGAGAACCCAACAGCCATGTTCCGATTTCTGCTTGTGCGCATCGCATCCGCCATCCCCGTGCTCGTCGTGCTGAGCGTCGTGACATTCGCGATTATCCAGGCGCCGCCGGGCGACTACAGCGACTATATCCGCTCGCAAATGATCAACCAGGGCGGTGCATCCTTCGAGGAAGCCGACGCCCAGGCGCAGGCCTACAGGATCGCCAACGGCCTCGATAAGCCACTCCCCGTGCAATACGTCAACTGGATCACCGGCATCGTGACGCGCGGCGATTTCGGCCATAGCCTGTTCTACAACAAGCCGGTGGCCGATGTGGTTGGCGAACGCCTGCCCCGCACATTGGCCTTAGCGCTCGTCTGCCATATCCTCGCTTCCGTCATCGGCATCACCTTCGGCATTCTCGCCGCCACCCGGCAATATTCCTGGGTCGATAGCCTGCTATCCGGCATTTCGTTCCTTGGCATGACGGTGCCGCGCTTCCTGATGGCGCTGATCATTGTCTACATCATGGTCTTCCATTTCAACGTGACCGAGATCAACAGCTTCCATTCCGCCAAATACGGCGGCGCGCCCTGGTCCTGGGGCAAGTTCGTCGATCTTCTGAAACACGTCTGGCCGGTCATCGCCATCGCCACCTTCGGCGGTCTCGCCTACAATATGCGGGTGATGCGCGGCAATCTGCTCGACACGCTGAACGCCCAATATGTCGAGACCGCGCGCGCCAAGGGTCTCTCCGAACGAGCCGTCATCCTGCGCCATGCCGTTCCGAATGCGCTGCATCCGCTCGTCATGTACCAGGGCGTCGTCCTGCCCTACATGCTGACCGGCGAGATCGAGACGGCGATCATCTTTGCGTTGCCGACCGTCGGCCCGGCCATCGTCGGTTCGATGTGGGTGGGCGACGTCTATGTCACCGCCACCTTCATGCTGGTCCTGTCCGCAACACTCATCGTCGGTAACATCATCGCCGACATGCTTTTGGCCATGCTCGATCCTCGGGTTCGCCTTGGTGGAGGAGCACACGCATGAAAGCCGACGTTGAAAACATCGTCACCGTACCCGTCCCGGCACCGCATCACGGCAACGAAACCTATCTTGCCCTTGTCTGGCGCCGCCTGAAGCGCTCCTGGACCGGCATGGCCGGCCTGATCCTCGTCTGCCTGCTGATGCTCATGACGATCCTCGCCGAGTTCTTTTCGCCCGTCGATCCGAAGCTGACCGGCGTTGGCTTCGCCCCGCCGCAGACGATCAGCATCACCGATCAGGACGGCAATCTCGTCTGGCCGCGCACCTATCAGGTTGGCGAGGGTACCGAGCTCGACCCGATCACCTTCCAGCCGATCATCGGCCCGGACTATGCCAATCCGAAGAACCTCGGTTTCTTCGTCAAGGGCTTCAGTTACCGGCTTCTCGGCCTGATCCCGACCGACCGGCATTTCTTCGGTGCCGTCGATGGCACGCCGGTCAATTTCCTCGGCACCGACAAATTCGGCCGCGATGTGCTGTCACGCATCTTCTACGGCTCCCGCGTCTCGCTGATGATCGCGTTGACTGTGGTCTTCATCGTCACGGTCGTCGGCACCACGGTCGGCATGGTGTCGGGCTATTTCGGCGGCCGCTTCGACATCTGGATGCAGCGCTTCGTCGAACTCGTGCTCGCCTTCCCGCAATTGCCGCTCTACCTGGCGCTGACGTCGCTGATCCCGGTAACGGCGCCGACAAACGTCTTCCTCGCCTTCGTCATCGTCGTGATGTCCGCGCTCGGCTGGGCCCAGATGTCGCGCGAAGTACGCGGCAAGACGTTGGCCTTGGCTCGGATCGACTATGTCCGTGCGGCGATGGCGATCGGCGCCACAGACCGGCGCATCATCTTCCAGCACATCTTCCCCAACGTCATGAGTCATGTGATCGTCTCGGTAACGTTGGCGATCCCGAGCGTCGTGCTGCTTGAATCCTTCCTCGGCTTCCTCGGTTTTGCGGTAAAGCCGCCGCTGATGTCCTGGGGGCTGATGCTGCAGGACACCTCGACCTATTCCGTCATCGGATCCTACCCTTGGATCCTTTCCCCCGTGGCCTTCGTGCTCGTCACCGTCTTTGCGTTCAATGCGCTCGGCGATGGCCTGCGCGACGCCGTCGACCCATACTGAGGAGACGACCCATGGCACTCGTGGACATCAGCACTTTGGCTCCCGAACAACGGCACGATCATGCCGCCGCCGTCGGCTCGCCCATCATCGACGCCCGCCATGTGGGCGTGAAATTCAAGGTCGAGCATGGCACCGTCGATGCCGTCAAGGACGTCTCCTTCCAGCTCTATCGCGGCGAGACGATCGCCGTCGTCGGTGAATCCGGCTCGGGAAAATCGGTGACCGCCCGCACCGTCATGGGCCTGCTCACCAAGCGCGCGACAGTGTCGGATCGCTCCAGCATCGACTATGACGGCAGGAACGTCCTGAAATTCTCCGATCGCCAGCGCCGGGCGTTGCGCGGCAACCGCATCTCGATGATCTTCCAGGAGCCGATGAGCTCGCTGAACCCGGTGTATACGATCGGCGCCCAGATCATCGAGGCGATCCGTGTTCACCAGAAGATGAGCCGCAAACAGGCGATGGAGCGGACGCTGGAACTGCTGCGCCAGGTACAGATTCCCGATCCGGAATCCCGCCTCAACCAGTATCCGCACCAGCTCTCCGGCGGCCAGCGCCAGCGCATCATGATCGCCATGGCGCTTGCCAACAGCCCGGATGTGCTGATTGCCGACGAGCCGACGACGGCGCTCGACGTCACCGTCCAGGCGCAGATCCTCAACCTCATCCGCGACCTGCAGAAGACGCTGGGCATGGCGGTGATCCTGATCACCCACGACCTTACCGTCGTCCGCCAGTTCTCCGACTATGTCTACGTCATGCAGAACGGCGAGGTGAAGGAACACAACACCACGGTGGCGCTGTTCCAGAACCCGCAGCACCCCTATACCCGCCACCTGCTCAACTCCGAGCCGAAGGGCATGGCAAATCCGATGCCGGTCGATTCGGCGGCGATTCTCGAAGGCCGCGATGTCCGCGTTTCCTTCATGCTGAAGGCCGGCGGCTTCTTCAGGCCGCAGCTGAAGGAACTCATTGCGGTCGACAGCCTCAGCATCAAGCTTCACCGCCACGAGACGCTCGGCCTCGTCGGCGAATCCGGCTCAGGAAAGACGACCTTCGGCCAGGCGCTCGTCAAGCTTTTGACGACGGAAGGCGGCGAGATCCTGTTCGACGGCCAGCCGATCCAGGACAAGACCCGCGAAGAGATGCGACCGCTGCGCTCGCGCATGCAGATCGTTTTCCAGGACCCCTTCTCCTCGCTCAATCCGCGCATGTCGGTCGGCCAGATTATCGAGGAAGGCCTGATCGTCAACAAGCTCGGCGCAACCCGCAGCGAACGGATCGAGCGGGTCAAGGAAGCGTTGAACAATGCCGGCCTACCGAACAACATCCTGTCGCGCTTCCCGCACGAATTCTCCGGCGGCCAGCGCCAACGCATCGCGATCGCGCGCGCGATCGCGCTCGAACCGGAATTCATCCTGCTCGACGAGCCGACCTCAGCGCTCGATCTCTCGGTGCAGGCACAGATCATCGAACTGCTGCGCAAGCTGCAGGACGAGAAGGGACTGAGCTACCTCTTCATCTCCCACGATCTGAAAGTCGTGCGCGCGCTCTGCCACCGGGTGGTGGTGATGCAGCACGGCAAGATCGTTGAAGAGGGGCCGGTCGAAGACGTTCTATCCCATCCCAAGACCGCCTACACCGAACGGCTCGTCAGAGCCGCCTTCGAAGTGGCCGCATAATCGCTAGACAAGAGGCATATTCCATGGCGAGACAACCCAAAATCACCTTCATCGGCGCCGGCTCGACCGTCTTCATGAAGAACATCATCGGCGACGTTCTGCAGCGTCGGGCGCTGTCCGGCGCGAAGATCGCGCTGATGGACATCAACCCGCAGCGGCTCGAAGAAAGCGAGGTCGTCGTCAGGAAACTGATCTCGACGCTCGACGTCAAGGCGACCATCGAGCTGCACTCGAACCAGCGCAAGGCCCTCGAAGGTGCCGATTTCGTCGTCGTCGCGTTCCAGATCGGCGGCTATGAGCCCTGCACCGTCACCGATTTCGAAGTGCCGAAGAAATACGGCCTGCGCCAGACGATCGCCGACACGCTCGGCGTCGGCGGCATCATGCGCGGCCTGCGCACCGTGCCGCATCTCTGGAAGATCTGCGAAGACATGATGCAGGTCTGCCCCGAGGCGATCTTGCTGCAATACGTCAACCCGATGGCGATCAACACCTGGGCGATCGCCGAGAAATACCCGAAGATCAAGCAGGTCGGCCTTTGCCACTCGGTGCAGGGCACGGCGATGGAACTGGCCCACGACCTCGACATCCCCTATGAGGAAATCCGCTACCGCTCGGCCGGCATCAACCACATGGCCTTCTACCTGAAGTTCGAGCATCGCCAGCCCGATGGCTCCTACCGTGACCTCTATCCGGATCTCGTGCGCGGCTACCGCGAAGGCCGGGCACCGAAACCGACCTGGAACCCGCGCTGCCCCAACAAGGTGCGCTACGAGATGCTGACCCGCCTCGGCTATTTCGTCACCGAAAGCTCGGAGCACTTCGCCGAATACACGCCCTATTTCATCAAGGAAGGCCGTGAGGACCTGATCGAGAAATTCGGCATTCCGCTCGATGAATATCCCAAGCGCTGCATCGAACAGGTCGAGAGATGGAAGGGCGAGGCCGCCGCCTACCGCACGGCCGAAAAGATCGAGGTCGCGCAGTCGAAGGAATACGCCTCCTCGATCATGAACTCGGTCTGGACCGGCGAGCCCTCGGTCATTTACGGCAACCTGCGCAACAATGGCTGCATCACTTCGCTGCCGGACAATTGCGCCGCCGAGGTGCCGTGCCTCGTCGATGAGAACGGCATCCAGCCGACCTTCATCGGCGACCTGCCGCCGCAGCTGACGGCGCTCATCCGCACCAACATCAACGTGCAGGAACTGACGGTCGCCGCCCTGATGACGGAGAACCGCGAGCACCTCTACCACGCCGCGATGATGGACCCGCACACCGCCGCCGAGCTCGATCTCGACCAGATCTGGTCGCTGACCGACGATCTGCTCGCCGCCCACGGCCAGTGGATCCCGGAATGGGCCCGGGTCGCCAAGAAGGTCCAGGCCGCGTAACTCTTTCTCCCGGTTGCGCGACGAGGAAACCCCGGAACAACAATTCCGGGGTTTTCCTTTTGTGCCGGGTGTGGTCGAAAGGAACGACGCCCCACCGCTTGTTCAGGAGATAAAGATGCCCGCCGGTTCCGCCACGACAACGCTCGCCCGCCAACTGTCCGACGCCGACAACGGGGGCATGCGCCTTGCCACGGCGACGCTTGCGGAACCAGGCACTCCAGCGGAAGCCTTTACCGTGCAGAGCGAAACGCTGGCCTTGAATGGCTGGCTGACAGTCGGCTACAAGGTCGCCATCCGCCCGGACGGAAGCTCCATTTCCGCCCCCATGGCGCATATTACCCATGCCAGTGAATCGGGCACCGCCGGATTCGAGCGCCCCGCCGTCGATGCGCTGGAGGTGGAAATCTGCTTCGTCCTCGGCAAGGACCTGCCGCCGCCGGGCGCCAAGTCCTATACCCGTGAAACGCTTCTCGGCTATGTGAGCGGCATTTATTCCGGCGTCGAATTTTTGGGACACCGCCTGGATAACGGCAGCCGTTCTCCAGCCCTTTTGTTTCTAGCGGACCGCCTTGGCAATGCCGGCTACGTACTTGGCGAAGAATTGCCCGCCGAGGTGCTCGAACCCGGCCAGGACTTTCCGCTGGTCATCACGATCAACGGTGGCACCGCCTTCTCCGGTCCGGGAAAACATCCCAACGGCGATCCCGTGGCTCCCTTCCTCGCCTTTGCCAATGCATTGACGGAGCCCGTTGCCCAAGGCCGGATCATCACCACCGGCAGCCTCTGCGGCGCCATCCCGACACCCGAACGGGCGGCAATCGCCATCAGCGGCTTTACCACACTGACAGTGACGGCGGCATCGACGCGCGAGATTTGATGCGGGGCCAGCCGCCCCCGCCAAATTTCTACGGGATCACCGAGTCCGCTGTTTCCCTCTCACCATCGTCGGTCCCAGGATGACGGGAGGACGGCACCTTATCGAGGGATGACATCTCGAGCGATGGTCCGGTACTCCAACATAAACCGCTGAAATTTGTCACCAGCCCAAACTTGGAGGCGGGCAGATGCCCGCTTTGCGCCGCCAGAAGCGGACACTCCAGCGCGATGATGTCTCAACCACGCCGAGCAGCTTCGATCGCCCCAACGTCGATCTTCCTCATCGTCATCATCGCATCAAAAGCACGCTTTGCTTGATCACCGCCTACCGCAAGCGCTTCGGTCAGTACGCGCGGTGTGATCTGCCAGGACACCCCCCATTTGTCTTTGCACCAGCCGCAGTCACTTTCCTGGCCGCCGTTGCCGACAATGGCGTTCCAGTAACGGTCGGTTTCTTCCTGATCGTCAGTTGCGATCTGAAATGAAAAGGCTTCGTTGTGTTTGAACGCGGAACCGCCATTCAGGCCGATACAAGGAATACCGGCGACGGTGAATTCAACAACCAACACGTCTCCCTGCTTGCCGGCTGGATAGTTTCCAGGTGCACGAATGACAGCGCCCACTGCGCTGTCCGGGAAGGTCGCGGCGTAGAAGCGGGCGGCAGCCTCAGCGTCCTTGTCGTACCATAGGCAGATGGTGTTCTTTGCCATTGCGTGGTCCTTTCGCTCTTCGTTTCCCGTCTTCTCCCTGAAATAAGAGGCAAACTGTATTTCTCCAGCCCATGCAGATCATTTTGCGCGGGCAATAGCCAAGCCCCTCTAAATGGTCGACGAGCAACGCGCGTGATCTACAGGCCTGCCCGCCGCGCCATAACGGCCTCGATGGCCGACAAGCCGTCATAGATCAGCACGGCCAGCGCGCCGACGATCATCCCGCCCTGCAGGACGAAGGCGATATTGTTGGATTGCAGCCCGGCGATGATCACCTCCCCCAGCGTCTTTGCCGCCACCGTCGAGCCGATCGTCGCGGTGGCCAGGCTGATGACGACGGACAACCGAATGCCCGCCAGGATCACCGGCATCGCCAGCGGCAGCTCCACCTTGAAGAGACGCTGGCGATCCGTCATGCCGGCGCCGCGCGCTGCCTCCATCACGGAGGGCGGCAGGGTCGTGAGACCCGTCAGCGTATTCTCGAAGATCGGCAGGAGGCCGTAGAGAAACAACGCCACCAACGTCGGCTTCTCGCCGAAGCCGAGGGCCGGAACGGCCAGCGCCAGCACCGCCACCGGCGGAAATGTCTGCCCGACATTCACCAGGCTGCGCGACAACGGCAGGAATTCCGCCCCGAAGGACCGCGTGACGAGAATGGCGAGCGTCACGGCAACGATGATGGCGGCAATCGTGGCGATCGCGACGGTGCGCAGATGCAGGAGCGTCAGCGTCAGCAGGCCGCCCTGATTGTAGATCGCCGGCGCATTGTCCTGCACCAGCGGCTTCAACAGCGGCTCGAACCAGCCGGGCGAAACCAGGAATGCAATCAGGGTCGCCAGCAGCACGGCGCGCAGAAGAGAGGGACCCCAAACCCTCATTGCGGCTTTGCTGCGCGCTTGGCGAGCCCTTCCAAAGTGACCTTCCCGAGGATCGTGCCGTCAGCCGCCGCCACCGGCAACGCATCGCGGCCGGTCCAGAGCAGTTCGGAAAGCACGTCGCGCTGGCTCGTTTCCGCGCCAACGGGCTGTCCATCGGCAGTGCCGGGCTCCACCGCCTGCCCCGCCGTCTTGATCGACAGTAGCCGGAACGGCCGTTCGCTGGCGCCGATCAGGGTCTGGACGAACTCCGTCGTCGGATTTTTGACCAGCTCGGCGGGCGTGCCGTATTGAACGAGTTCGCCCTTGTCCATGACGGCGATCTTGTCGGCGAGATGAAACGCCTCGTCCATGTCGTGCGTCACCAGCACGATCGTGGTCTTCAAGAGCTTCTGGATGTCGAGCAGGTCTGCCTGCGCCTTTGCCCGGATGATCGGATCGAGCGCGCCGAACGGCTCGTCCATCAGGAGAACCTTCGGCTCCGCCGCCAGCGCCCTCGCCACGCCGACCCGCTGCTGCTGGCCGCCGGACAGCTCATGTGGAAACCGCGCCGCGAAGATGGCGGGATCGAGCTGGAACAACGCCAGCAACTCCGCCACCTTGGCATCGATGCGCGCCTTGTCCCAGCCGAGGAGCACCGGCACGGTGGCGATGTTCTGTGCGACGGTGCGATGCGGAAAAAGCCCGTGCCCCTGGATGGCATAGCCGATCCGTCGGCGTAGCTCGTAGCCCGGCATGGCGCGATTGTCTTCGCCGTCGAGGCGGATCGCGCCCGCGGTCGGCTCGACCAGCCGGTTGATCATGCGCAACAGCGTCGTCTTGCCGGAACCGGAAGTCCCGACAATGACGGTGACCGTGCGCGGCGCGATCGTCATCGTCACATTGTCGACCACCGCAAGGCCGTCGTAGCGCTTGGTGATGCAGTCGATCTCGATCATGCGGTCCTGCCTTGGTTTTTCGACGGCGTGGTCATTTCAATGAGGGCGTCGAGGACGATGGCCGCGGCAAAGGCAAGCACCACCGTCGGCACCGCGCCGAGAAGCACCAGGTCCATCGCCGTCTGGCCGATCCCCTGGAAGACGAAGACACCGAAGCCGCCGCCGCCGATCAAAGCCGCGATGGTCGCAAGGCCGATATTCTGGACGAGAACGATGCGGATGCCGGTGAGAATGACCGGCATCGCCAGCGGCAGCTCGATGCCGAAAAGCCTCTGCCGGTCCGTCATGCCGATGCCGCGCGCCGCCTCGTTGGCCTCGCGCGGAACGCCGGCAAGCCCGACTACGGTATTGGCGACCACCGGCAGCAGCGAATAGAGAAACAGCGCCACGAAGGCGGGAGCAGCGCCTATGCCGCGAATGCCGATCGCGGCAGCCCCCGGCACATGGACGGCGATCCAGCCGAGCGGCGCGATGAGAATGCCGAACAGTGCGATCGACGGGATCGTCTGGATGAGGTTCAGGGTGTTGAGCACACCGGCACGCAGGGGCTCGACGCGGTGGCAGAGAATGCCGAGCGGCAGGCCGACGACAACCGCGGCAAACAGCGACCCGAGCGCCAGCGCCACGTGCCTGCCCGCCTCCAGCCAGAACACGTCGGCGCGCCCCATATATTCCTTGAGGATCGACAGGCCATCCCAAAGTCCCGATATCAAGATCACCGCTGCGCCACCGAGCGTCATCAGCAGAAGCAGAACCCGTACGACCGGCAGCGGCCGCAACCGCGTAATCGAATCGGCGGCCAGCAGGGCATGGGCAAACAAAAGGATCCAGAAGCCGGATGCCGGCGATACGCGTGCATAGGTGTTTTCCGGCGGGGTCAGATGCGTCGCCGCCATGCCGATAAAAAGCGCAATGGCGGCGAGCGCAACCGCGGCGGTGACGAGCCGCAGCAGCGCCGGCGTTTTCAGAAGGATGACCGCGGCGGCGAGAACCATGAGCCCGAT
Organism: Pararhizobium sp. A13; assembly: GCF_040126305.1. Taxonomy (NCBI): domain Bacteria; kingdom Pseudomonadati; phylum Pseudomonadota; class Alphaproteobacteria; order Hyphomicrobiales; family Rhizobiaceae; genus Pararhizobium; species Pararhizobium sp. A13. The sequence continues at coordinate 891,587 of NZ_CP149510.1, forward strand.
GAGGGCAACACCCGCCTCGCCGGGTAGCGCCGCAAGCATCGATTTCGCCTCGCCTGGCACGATGCGATTGGCGCGAAACGTCGCGAACGGTGCGACAAGCGTGCCATAGGCGACGAGAAGCGCGATGACCACGCCCAGTTTGTCAAAGCGAATGTTCAAGCGGCCATCCCCGTCATCCCGGCTACTGCATAATTCCTTAAATCGGTGTCGATTTAAGGATAAAATTATGCAGCAGTTTCAAAGTGCTACAGCGTCATTTGCGCGTCATATTTGACGCGCTGCGCTGTAAGGCCGGGTCCAGAGGGAACCGGCCGTTTCGCGGCAGCTTATTTCAGAAAGCCGTTCTTCTTCAGGAAATCCTCCGCGACCGCCTTGGCCGGCTCGCCGCCGACCTGGACGCGCCCGTTCAGATCCTGCAGCGTCACAAGGTCGAGCTTTTCGAAGACCGGCTTCAGCAGCGTCTCGATTTCCGGATGCTCCTTGAGCACCGCCTCGCGAATGATCGGCGTCGGCTGATAGACCGGCTGGACGGATTTGTCGTCCTCCAGGACGACGAGGCCCGACGGCGCGATGCCGCCATCCGTGCCATAGACCATGGCGGCATTGGCGCCATTGGTCTGGTTTGCCGCTGCCGCGATCGTCGCGGCCGTATCGCCGCCCGAAAGCGTGATCAGCTGCTCCGATTTCAGCGTGAAGCCATAGGCCGTCTGGAACGCCGGCAGGGCCGCCGCCGAATTGACGAATTCCGAAGAGGCCGCCAACACGACCTTGCCGCCGCCGGAGACATATTTGCCGAAATCGCTGAAGGTCTTGATCTTGTTGCCATCGGCCAGATCCTTGCGGACGGCGACCGCCCAGGTATTGTTGGCCGGCGATGGCGTCAGCCAGACGATCTTGTTGGCGTCGTAGTCAAGCTTTTTCGCCTGCTCGTAGCCCTTGGCCGCATCCTTCCAGAGCGGATCGTCGGCTTTTTCGAAGAAAAACGCCGCGTTGCCGGTATATTCCGGATAGATATCAATCTCGCCGGCGACGATCGCTTTGCGCACCACGGGCGTCGCCCCCAGCTGCACACGATCGGTCGTCTGAACGTTGTTGGCGTTCAGAACGGCGAGAATGATATTGCCCAAGACGCCGCCTTCGGTATCGATCTTGGAAGCGACGACCACCTGAGCATGTGCCGCCATGGCGGAAACGAGCACCGCAAACGCGGCCCCGATAAGCTTTGTGTTAAGATCCACGATACGTCTCCCTTGAAACAGTTCGCAATTTCTCCCACGGCTACCGACCTTCGTCGGGGCATAAACTGCCATATGTGGCGGGGATCGGAGAAAAATAGAGCACTTGGGAGCGAAATCGCGCAGTCGCATTGCAACCGCGCAGCAGCAAGCGCCGCAAAAACAAAGGAACTTGTTTGTTGCGGAAATCAGGTTCAGAGTCAGACGGTTATTTTTGGCGTATGAACGAGTTTCAAACGACCGCCGGCATCACGATAGAGCGAACGATACCCGAGGGTTGGCCTCGAGCCTTGGCCGCGCAGTTCGCCGGCATGACAGCGTCGCTAGATTTCGTCTGCTGAACGCCCCGCAGGCAGAAAGGGAGGAAAGAAATGCGAATGATGCTCAAGGTTTCGCTTCCCGTTGAGAAGGCAAACGCAGCAATCAAGGATGGCAGCCTCGTCACCAAGATTCAATCCATACTCGCCGATCTCAAACCCGAAGCAGCCTACTTCACTGAATTCGACGGGAAAAGAACGGGCCTGATTTTCTTCGACATGAAGGATACCTCGGAGATACCGGCCATTGCTGAGCCGTGGTTCCTTGCCTTTGATGCCTCTGTTGAGATCAAGGCGGTCATGAACGGCGATGACCTGGAGAGGGCCAGGCCCGGGATAGAGAAGGCAGTCAAGAGCTTCGGCTGAAGTGCGTCGGGCAGTCAATTGAATCCAAAGTTAATGCGACCTCGCCCAATGCGAGGTTTCGCAGCGCCTTCTCATGACGCTCAGCCAGCGCCAGAGCGCTGTCAGCGTGGCCCTGCGATGATTTGTGATCGTCGCCACTCAACGGCAAAAGGCGTCGGCTGACGCCGAGGCTTCGCAACGCATTTATGTCAGGTGCCAATGGCGGAGAGGGTGGGACTCTCCGCCAGATAGCTCCGCGATACCCCGAAAACCTGGGGCTCCGTCAAGTGCCTGCCTGCATTGCGGATCGTGCTCTACTTCGATGGCAAAAACTTCCCGATCGGGGTGAATTTACGTTTCTAAGGGCGACACTTCCCGCTCGGTAAGGATGGCATTGAAACTCAGAAAATCTTCCTGTACGGTAAGCCGATATAGGAGATGCTCGATGTTCAGATCCGCACGCGATTTCGGCGCTGCCGTCAGGGAAAAACGCAAAGGTCTTGGCTGGACCCAGACTGAGCTCGCCGCCCGTTCCGGCACGGGCGAACGTTTCATCGTCGAGCTCGAAGCCGGCAAGCCGAGCTGCCAGCTCGAGAAGGCGCTGATCGTCGCGCGCACCGTCGGCATCGAGATCGGTGACCTCAAAACAGCCCAAGTGTCTACAGCCGCGTTGGACGATGATCTTGGCTTCCTGCCGACCTTCGGTGATGGTCGATGACAACAATCTTCTACGAAACCTTCCCCGTCGCGCGGATGACGTTCGAAGGCGAATGGCGACTCGACTACGACCCATCCTGGGAAGCGCGCCGCTCGGCTTTCCCGATCTCGCTGACGATGCCGCTAGGCTCCGGACCGGTCGGCGCCGACAGGCTGCTGCCATGGCTCGCCAACCTGCTTCCGGAAACGCATCTCGCCGAAATCGGTCAGCGGCTGAAAGTCTCTCCTCAAGACATCGTGGGCCTGCTCGGCCACATCGGCCGAGACACGGCGGGAGCGCTCTCGATCGGCGAACCACGAAAGGCAGGCGTCAACCTCCAGCCCATTCCGGACGAGGCGACACTGGAGCGCATTCTCAACGAACTTCCCGCCAAACCCTTCCTGGTCGGTGAGCGAGGGGTCTCCATGTCGCTTGCAGGCGTGCAGGAAAAGCTGCCCGTCTTCGTTGATGAGAATGGCGCTATCTCGATCCCAGTCGACGGTACGCCGTCGAACCATATCATCAAGCCGGACACCGACCGTCTGGCTGGAAGCGTCGAGAACGAAGCCTTCTGCCTGGCCCTTGCACGGGCCTGCGGACTGGAAGCGGCCGAAGCCACGATCGGCGTAGCCGGCAAACGACGCTATTTGCTGGTGAAGCGCTATGACCGTTTCACGGACCCGCAGGGCGAGATCCGCAGACTGCACCAGGAAGACCTTTGCCAGCTAACGGGTCATTTTCCGTCGCAGAAATATGAGCGGTCTTCGACAGGCCGCGGTGTATCCCTGACGATGATGTTCGACGCCGTCAGCGATCTAGTTTCCCCCGCCGAGCGCCTGACGCTTCTCGATGCAGTGATTTTCAACGTGTTGATCTGCAATTCAGACTCGCACGCCAAGAACTACTCCATCCTGATCGGTGCCGGGGGATCTGCGAAGCTGGCGCCGTTTTACGATTTGATGTGTGCGGCGGTATACCGGCAGGTTGATCAGAGCCTGCCTCAAGGCATTGCCGGACGCTTCATCGCGCCTGACTTGAAGCGAGCCGATTGGCAAGCGTTTGCCGAGGAGGTCGGGTTGAGCGGCGCATCGACTGTCAGGCGCGTCCATGAGCTTGCGGCGGCAATTGGTGGCGCCAGCGAAGATGTTGCGAAACAGATCGTCGACACCGCTGGCGATCCGACGAGAGTCCTGGAGCGCATCACCCATAATATTCGGAAGCGATGCAGGCGCATTCAGGGGCAGATTTGAGCCTGATACACAAGCTCGAGAAACACCATCTCGGGATTACAGCCTGGGAAACATTGATTCTCACATGATTTCAATGGTTTATTGAAGTCGCCTTGAAGTCCCTCTGTTTTTCCGTCGCGAGCGATCGTGGATGCCACCTTTGCGCCCTGGCTTTGGGCCTCAGTCAACAGGGGTAGGCGGAGATAATTTCCGCTTTCGGCCCCAGTTCGGCCATGCCTTCATCGACAAAGGATACGGCGACTCCGCGCCCTCAGCTTAGTCGTTCGGGCTGTTTATTTGACTTCCTGAAAGCAGCCATCGAATCTGCTGAGATGAGCTGCGTTTGCGTTCGCCCGCCTTAGCAAATGACGCCCATCGCTGCTCAGAAAAAAACGAGCGAAGAAACAAGCTGGACCATTGCCGCTAGAGCAGCGATGACGTCGATCGCCATCACAAAATTCCCAGCCAGATTCGATCTTGAGTTTGAAGACGTCAAAAGACCGTAGTTACTGATCGCTGAGGCCCTCGGTTGCGCCTTGGATGTGGCCCTAGTTAATGGAAATGCATACACTCGGCCGGCCTACGCCACCCCGACGATATCAAATCAAACCTATCTAGTTGAAAATTAAGAAAGAATGGCGGAGAGGGTGGGATTTGAACCCACGATACCCTTGCAGGTATGCCGCATTTCGAGTGCGGTGCATTCGACCACTCTGCCACCTCTCCGGATGATTTGGTCGGCGCCTTCAAGCGCGAGGCGGTTCATAGCGGCAGTTTGGCGGGATGACAAATATCCGCTCGGAGCGGCATGCAGACGTGCCGGAAGCGTGCCGAACTGTTCTCACGTCGGCCAATAGATCCGCTTCAACGGAAGAAGCTGCTGGGTTTCCACGTCAAGCTTTTCGTAGTGCTCGATCAGCGCCTCGACGAGATTGTCGATGGTCATCAAGGCAAGCGGCACGTTCGATCGTTCCGCCTCATAATAGGCTTCTCGCGTAAAACCTCCGGTCGAGACATAGAGACCTCTGTCCTGGGCATGACGCTGTCCACCGATGAAGCCTCGAATCGCCGGCGCGCCGATGGCGCCCTGGCGATGCTTCACTTCGACGACAATCTTCGGCGCCTGAAAGCCGAAGCCGTCCGGAGAAGCGACGATGTCTTTGCCGCGGTCCGGGCCCACGGGTGATACCTGCGTCTTGTAGCCCATGGCTCGAAGAAGCCCTGCAACAAGTTCCTGCATTTCGTCCCAATCCAGGGCAGAAATACGATCCTTCGTGAACTCGACGGCCTTGGCCTGAATATTGCGGAAGATGTCTTCTTCTGCTTCTGGAGCTTGGTCGACTGCGACCGGTGGCTCGTGCGAACGGAAGGCCCGACGAAGATCTTCCATGACTTCGGCTGACAACAGGAAGAGAGCGGAGATCGCGCCGAGCGTGTTCTTGCTTGCAGCGGACAATAGATCTCTTGATACCTCTCCTTGCCATTTTACGGAGCGCAAATTGGGGTCTTCTGGATCGAATGTCTCGTCAAATCGATAGTCGCCGACCACTGCCCCTATGAGGTAGACGCGCCTGGAGGGATCATATGTGACGATGTCGTCACCGATCTTTATCTCGGATCGAAAACGGTAAATTTGTCCGGTCGACATCGCTATGCGCTGAGGCTTCCAATCCGGCCACGTCTGGGTAGTCTGTTCGGAAATTTGCTCAGCCAACAGGCGGCATCATGTTCGATCGCGAGTATTTTTTCTAGGACCTCGACTTATCCCAGACGACCCACGAGATCGTCGGCACTGAGGTGCGTATATCGCTTCAGCATCCGGAACTCTTTATGCCCTGAAATGCTGCTCACCTCGATCACGTTGAGACCGCGCTCGAACAGGCGGCTAACACCTTCGTGACGTAGATCGTGGAAGCGGAGCCCTGCTATTCCAGCACGTATCAAGAGACGACGCCAGACCTGCTCCAGCGACCCGGCATTCATTGGGAAGACGAGGAGCTGCTCGACATCAGCTCGCGCCTTCCACTCCGTCAGCGCATCAAAAGCTCGTTGTGACAGAGGCACCTCGCGCCCAGATCCGTTTTTTGTCATCATCAAGGAAATGATCCGGCGATTGCGGGAGATGTCGCTCCATTGCAGCCCCAGGATCTCACCACGGCGCATCCCGGTTTCAATGGCCAGGACGAGCAGCGTCCTGAAAAAGGGGATCTTGCCACCGTCGCATGCGTCGAGCAGACGCTGCTCCTCGTTGCCCTCAAGACGACGCTTCCGTTCGTTTCGAATGACTGGGCGTCGCACGAGCTTCACGACGTTCCGACCAAGCGGCAGGCCCCAGTCACGGATCGCGACTTCCAGCACGTGACTGAGGATGGCGAGCTCGCGCACAGTGGTAGATGGAGCTACGGTCTTAAGGCGCTCATCTCGGAACGAGGAGATGTCCTGCGGTGAGAGTCCGACCATAGTCCGGTAGGAGATGTCATGACGCTTGAGCACGTCGATGCGCTGGATCTCCTGGACCGATCCGCGCTTGGTGGGCGACACTTCGGTCTTGTAGCGCTCCAGGAGTTCGCTGAGCGTCGTGCTCTCGAGGATACGAGTGTCTGGCGCGGCACCGAACCGATCGACCTGAGTCTCAAGCTCACGCGCCCACTTCTCGGCTTCGGGCTTGCTGTCGAACGACTTGCAGCGAGGCTTCATGCCGCGCCTGCGCACCTGTGCTTGCCAGCGCCCTCTGAGTTTTCGGATCGTCGCCCTGTGATCTCCAATGGATATTGAAAGATCATGCGTAGGATGCCCCTGGAGGGGAGCCAAGGAGTATCCCGGCCCCGAGAAGCGGTTGCTTGACAGCGTCCAACAGAGCTATTTCAGCAGTTAAGCGCTTCTGCAGACCTCCTTATGCAAGCTACCATGAATTATAATTGCTCGATCGTGTCGGAGGATTGCGTCGGATTGCGCATTGGAACCATTTCCATTTACGTTTGTTTCATTTATTGCGCTTATTGCGATTAATGAGTGACAATAATGGCCGATGGTAGTATCACTGATTTGCACGAGGCTCACCACCTCGGCGACCACCACAGGAGATTGAAATGCTTGCACTCATGGACCAAACGCGTGAGCCGTTTGTCGCTGATGAGGCGGAAGCGGTTATCGCACGAAAGGCTGCCGATAAGCTGAAAGCTGTGGCAGAAGCTAATGAAGGCGTGAAGATCACGTTAGATGGAAAAGAGGACAAGAAGATTATTGTCCCTTTGCCAGCGCGTGCCGTGGCGCTCATTTACGAAGTATTGGAGGCTATGGCTAATCGCACGCCAATGTCTCTAATCCCACACGATGCTGAGCTTACAACACAGCAAGCGGCGGATTATTTAAATGTTTCGCGGCCGCACCTAATACGTCAACTTGAAGCAAACAAACTTCAGTATCGTAAGGTTGGAAGTCATCGACGAGTTAGGTTTTCTGACCTGATCGAATATGAGAAGGCTTGCAAGCACGAACAGAAAAAGGCGCTTCTCGATCTAAATGAAGAAGCAAAACGGCTTGGGCTTGAATGATTTCGACCTTTACTGCGCTTATTGACGCGAACGTATTCTATGGCGCGAGGCTGAGAAGCCTCGTGCTTTTTATTGCGCAATCGAAGATATTCCGAGCCCGTTGGTCCAATGACATCCACGAAGAATGGGTTCGAAATCTTATAAAGAACAGGCCAGATTTGAAGCCGGCAGATTTGGATCGAACAAGACAGCTTATGAACGCTGCGGTTCCAGACTGTCTCGTCGAGGGATATGAGCCCCTAATAGCGGGCCTCCAGTTGCCCGACCCTGATGATCGCCATGTCCTTGCGGCGGCGATAATGACGCGCGCGAACGTTATCGTAACGTTTAACGAAAAAGATTTCCCTGCTGAAGTAATTGCGCCTTTCCGTCTGCACACGAAGCATCCTGATGATTTCCTCGTTGAGGCATATAGCCTGTCCCCCGAAGACTTCGCAGACGCAGTCCGGAATGATTTCATGCACTACGGAAAGCCCCCGCTCGTCTATGAAGATTATCTTGCGAGCCTTGCGAAAGCAGGTGTTCCGAAAATCGCTAAGATCCTGGAGCCGTTCAAGGTTCTCATGCCCTCCGAGAATAACGGTGCGTGAGCACGTGTAATTCTACCGATCAGACAGAATTGCGCCCTGCTCGGAGCGTCTTAGCGCTTCATCGAGAAGCCACTCACCTGACCGAAATCGATCAGGAGCGCCTTGATCAAACCGTGGCGTGGCTCGATGAAATCTCACAAGGGCGTGCCGCAGTTGTGGCTCATGTCGAGAGATTCAACAGAACCGGCGCACTCTGCGGCTCCACATGCGTTCCGAAAAAGTCATTAACATGCTAGAACTATTTAGGAAAGAATGGCGGAGAGGGTGGGATTTGAACCCACGATACCCTTGCAGGTATGCCGCATTTCGAGTGCGGTGCATTCGACCACTCTGCCACCTCTCCGGATGATTTGGTCGGCGCCTTCAAGCGCGAGGCGGTTCATAGCGGCAGTTTGGCGGGATGACAAGGGGTAGGGGCAAGGAATATTTGACGAATTCGTGACGCCTGCCTTGACAGTTTTCGCAGCTTCCATTAATCCGCGCAATTGAAGTGGTGTGGCTTGTCCTCGCCGCGCCGGGTGTCTATTGCGCCCGTTCACCGGCAAGGTCCTGAGGCCTTGTCATGTCCGACTGGCAAAAAGACGGCCCCGCTTCTAAGGCGGAGAGCCGGAACGAACATGAAAGGATAAAAAATGTTCGCAGTCATCAAGACCGGCGGTAAGCAGTACCGCGTGGCCGCCAACGATGTCGTCACGATCGAAAAGCTCGACGGCGTAGCAGGCGACAAGATTGAATTCACCGAGATCCTGATGGTCGGCGTCGGCGCAGACGCAACCATCGGCGCTCCGTTTGTCGAAGGTGCCGTTGTCAGCGCCGAAGTTGTGGAACAGGGCCGCGCCAAGAAGGTCATCGCCTTCAAGAAGCGCCGCCGCCAGAACTCGAAGCGTTCGCGCGGTCATCGCCAGCATCAGACGACTGTCCGCATCCTGGACATCGCTGCCGCCGGCAAGGCGAAGAAGGCTTCGAAGAAGTCCGAAGCCGCCGCCGAAGCTGCAAACTGAGACAACGGATCTAAGGTTTAAAGGAGAACACCAATGGCACACAAAAAAGCTGGCGGTTCATCGCGTAACGGTCGTGATTCCGAGTCCAAGCGCCTTGGCGTGAAGAAGTTCGGCGGCGAAGTCGTCATTCCGGGCAACATCATCGTGCGTCAGCGCGGTACGCAGTGGCATCCGGGCGCCAATGTCGGCCTCGGCAAGGATCACACGATTTTTGCGCTTACGGCGGGCAACGTGGACTTCCGTACGAAGGCCAATGGCCGCGTGTACGTGTCTGTAATGCCGAAAGCCGAAGCAGCGGAATAAGCCGGTAGCGCTCTAAAACAGCCGGCGTCTCATCGACCCGGCTGACCGCACCTGGTTCAGGCCAAGATCAAAAGGGGAGATGGGGCAAGACCCAACTCCCCTTTTTCACGTCTTGGAGGACTGATCATGCAGAGCGAATTGATGAGGGAGAGCCAATCGCGGTCTCCCGAAGAGAGGCCAAGGCCTCAGCGGTCAAGGACCGATTGCCCGATATTGTTATCGCCCCGGCTCGTTTTGCGCGCGCCCCATGAAGACGATATCGACGCCCTTGCCCATCTTGCCAACAACGCCAATATCGCCACCATGGTTTCGCGCATGCCGCACCCGTACACGGTGGCCGATGCCGCGGATTTCGTACGCCGTACGAAGACGGGCGCGATTGGCAAGTGCGTCTATGCGATTACCAAAGCGGATAATGGCGCATTCCTGGGCTGCTGCGGTATCGAGCCGCATCCCGACGGTAGGACGGCGGAGCTCGGCTATTGGCTGGGCGAGCCGCACTGGAACAAGGGCTATGCCACGGAAGCCGCCCAAGCGCTGACCGACATGGCCTTCCGCACCCGCGACATCGACCAGATCGATGCGCGCTGCCGGGTCATGAACGTCGCCTCGCGGCGGGTCATCCAGAAATGCGGCTTCCAGTTCCAGGGATCAGGCATGGTCGACAGCCTGGCGCTCGGCGGCATGATGTCGGTCGAATGGTACCGGCTCGACCGCAAGACCTGGATGTCGCTGAGAAGCTGGGGAGGTCTGCGATGACCGCTCACCTTCGAGAGCGGCCTAAGATTGCGGCCCGCCCCGATCCCGGCCCCTGCCCGGTCATCGAAGGCACGCGATTGGTCCTGCGTCCGCACCGGCTTTCCGATGCGGACGCAGTGGCTCAGTCGCTTGGTGACTACCAGGTCTCGCGCATGCTCGCGCGGGTCTCGGCACCCTACCATCGGCAGGACGCCCTCGACTGGCTGATTCAGCAGAGTTCGGGGCTCAATGCCGGCTGGACACTGGCGATCACCACCGGTGACGATGTCCATATCGGCTGCGTCGGCATCGAGCTGCGGCACGGCCAGTGGCATCTCGGCTACTGGCTGAACCGCTTCTACTGGGGTCGTGGCTACGCCAGCGAGGCGGCCTATGCGGCGATGGAGCGGTTTTTCCGGCGTATGCCGGACACCGTCCTGCACTCCGGCGTTTTCGCCGACAATGCGGGCTCGCTGAAGCTGCAGAAGAAGCTCGGCTTCGAGATCACCGGCTGCGCCCAGATCTATGCGCTGGCGCGCAACAGCCTGGTGAGCCATATCGAAACCCGCATCACGGCGGGCGACCTGCGCAAGCCGTGACACGAGATGAAGCCCGCGGCAGCGATGCCGCGGGCTTTTGCTGTCATGCAAGTTCGAAACCGACGGGTAGATGATCGGAGCCCGCCGCGTCAAAATCGATCCACGCATCCTTCAATCGCGGCGCGAGCCCGGCACTGAGGAAACAATAGTCGAGATGCATGCGCCTGTTATGATCGGCGGGATCGATCCAGCTGTAGCTGTCCGGCGTCAGCCGGCCGAGCTGCGCCAGGGCATCGACCGGGTTTTCAAGGCGCAGCGAGCGTCCGTAAAAGGCGTCGCGCGTGCCGGCCATCGCGCAATATTCGGGGCTCTCCGGCACCATGTTGAAATCGCCCATCAGGACGAAATCGTCCGGATGCGGCAACTCGTCGAAACCGAAATCGGCGCCTCCGGTCATGGCGCCGCCTTCGATGCCATAGGAAATCGCCCTCGCCTTCAGGTAGGAAATCTGGGCGATGCGTTCGGCAGGATAGACATGGTCGAGATGAACCGAATAGACGCGCAGCGGACCGGTTGGCGTATCGATCAGCGCTTCGGTTGCGCCCCGCTGCAGGTTGATCGGCGAGATCGTGCGGGTGCGCGGCAGGGGAAGGAGGCGGGTGGACAAGATCGGGAAGCGCGACAGGATCATGTTGCCGCACTGGAAGCGGCGTTCGATGGCACGGCCATTCTCGATCGCCGATCCGGCATCGACCTCGCAGGCCGGCCAGAAGGCACAGAAGTATTGCGGCTTGAGATCGCGGAAAATCGCGACAAGATCGGCATGGCCGTTGCGATGAAAATTCCGTGTCACTTCCTGCAGCGCGATGACGTCGGCGCTCTCAAGACTTCTGGCAATGCGTTCGGGGTCAAAACGGCCGTCGAGACCGACGCCGTACTGGATGTTATAGCTCAAAAACTTCACGATATTCTTTGACCTCCGGGGTAAGCGCCTATATCGATGGCGGCAAATACGGCAGGCAAATACACAAACCAGATGGCAGTGCGATGAAATTTCTCGACGAAGCAAAAGTCTATATCCGCTCGGGCGACGGCGGTGCTGGCGCTGTGTCGTTCCGGCGCGAGAAATTCATCGAATTCGGCGGCCCGGACGGCGGCGATGGCGGCCGCGGCGGCGATGTCTGGGTCGAGGCCGTCAACGGCCTGAACACGCTGATCGATTTTCGCTTCCAGCAGCATTTCAAGGGCGGCACCGGCATTCACGGCATGGGCCGCAACCGCACCGGCGCCGGCGGCGCCGACGTGACGTTGAAAGTGCCGGTCGGCACGCAGATTTTCGAGGAAGATTCCGAAACACTGATCATCGACATGATCGCAGAGGGCCAGCGCTTCCGGCTCGCCGCCGGCGGCAATGGCGGCTTCGGCAACGCGCATTTCAAGTCTTCGACCAATCAGGCCCCGAGCTGGGCCAATCCCGGCCTCGAGGGCGAGGAAAAGACCATCTGGCTGAGGTTGAAGCTGATCGCCGATGCCGGCCTCGTCGGCCTGCCCAATGCCGGAAAGTCGACCTTTCTCGCAACGACGACACGCGCCCGGCCAAAGATCGCCAACTATCCGTTCACGACGCTGCATCCGAATCTCGGCGTCGCGACCATCGATGGCCGCGAGTTCATCCTTGCCGATATTCCAGGCCTGATCGAGGGCGCCCATGACGGCGTCGGCCTCGGCGATCGTTTCCTCGGCCATGTCGAGCGCACGCGCGTCCTGTTGCATCTCGTCTCGGCCCAGGAAGAGAATGTTGCCAAGGCCTACAAGACAGTGAAACACGAACTCGAAGCCTATGGCGGCGAGCTCACGGACAAGCCGGAGATCGTCGCCTTGTCACAGATCGACGTGCTTGATCCGGACGAGCTGAAGAAAAAACAGAAGGCACTCGCCAAGGCCAGCGGCCAGACGCCGCTGCTCCTGTCGGCCGTCGTCGGCACCGGCATGACCGATACGCTGCGGGCGCTGCGCGACGTCATCGTCCGCGCTCAGACCTACGGGGACGAAGACTGACATGGCCACGACCCGCAAACCGCTGGAAAAATACCGCCGGATTGTGATCAAGATCGGTTCGGCCCTGCTCGTCGATCGCAAGACCGGCCTGAAGAAACAATGGCTGAACGCCATGTGTGCCGACATCGCCGCGCTGAGAGCCAAGGGCGTCGACGTTCTCGTCGTCTCCTCCGGTGCCATTGCGCTCGGCCGTTCGGTACTCGATCTCGCCCCTGGTGTGCTGAAGCTCGAGGAAAGCCAGGCGGCCGCGGCGGTCGGCCAGATCGCGCTCGCCCGCGCCTGGTCGGAAAGCCTGTCGACCGACGAGATCGTCGCCGGCCAGATCCTCTTGACGCTGGGCGACACCGAAGAGCGCCGCCGCTATCTCAACGCCCGCGCGACGATCAGCCAGCTTCTCAAGATGGGAGCCGTGCCGATCATCAACGAGAACGACACGGTCGCCACCACCGAAATCCGCTATGGCGACAACGATCGGCTGGCCGCCCGCGTCGCCACCATGACCGGTGCTGATCTGCTCGTCCTTCTCTCCGACATCGACGGGCTCTATACGGCTCCGCCGCATCTCGATCCCAATGCCCGTTTCCTCGAAACCATCGCGGAAATCACCCCGGAGATCGAGGCGATGGCGGGCGGTGCGGCATCCGAGCTGTCGCGCGGCGGCATGCGCACCAAGATCGATGCCGGCAAGATCGCGACCGGTGCCGGTTGCGCCATGATCATCGCCTCCGGCAAGGCCGATCATCCGCTGTCGGCGATCGGCGCCGGTGCCCGTTCCTCCTGGTTCGCGCCCTCCGGATCTCCGGTCACGGCGCGAAAGACCTGGATTGCCGGGCAGTTGCTGCCGGCTGGTACCCTTGCCATCGACGCCGGCGCCGAAGCGGCGCTTCGCTCGGGCAAAAGCCTGCTTCCCGCCGGCGTCCGCCAGGTGACCGGCTCCTTCAGCCGCGGCGATACGATCGCCATCATCGGCGCCGAAGGCCGCGAGATTGCCCGCGGGCTGGCCGGCTACGACGCCGACGAAGCGCGGCAGATCGCCGGCAAGAAATCGGCGGAAATCGCCGTTATTCTGGGATACGCAGGCCGCGCCGCGATGGTGCATCGCGACGACATGGTGATGACGGCACCGGCAAAGCGGGGAACGGATGCGGTGAGGAGCGACGCGCATGCTTGACGACGTGAGGAAAAAGGAAATCCAGGAACTCATGGCCGTGATCGGCAGGCAGGCCCGCGCCGCCAGCCGCCCGCTCGCCACCGCTTCCGCCGAACGCAAGCACGCGGCCCTCGTCAGCATGGCAAGCAATATTGTTGCCCGCAAGGACGACATCCTTGCCGCCAATGCGCTCGACCTGGAACATGCCCGCGAAACCGGTGTTGCCGCCTCGTTCCTCGACCGCCTGACGCTGTCCGAAAGCCGCGTGCTCGATATGGCCAACGCCATCCGCGCCATTGCCGAGCTTCCGGACCCTGTCGGCGATATCATCGCCGAATGGGATCGACCGAACGGCCTGCATATCGAGCGGGTCCGCACGCCGCTCGGCGTCATCGGCGTCATCTATGAAAGCCGCCCCAATGTGACGGCGGATGCCGGCGCGCTTTGCCTCAAGGCGGGCAATGCCGTGATCCTGCGCGGTGGGTCCGACAGCCTGCATTCATCGCAGGCTATCCATGCCTGCCTGGTACAGGGGCTGAAGGATGCCAACCTTCCAGAGCATGCGATCCAGATGGTCCCGGTCGCCGACCGCTCCGCCGTTGGCGCCATGCTGACGGGTCTTGGCGGCACGATCGACGTCATCGTTCCGCGCGGCGGCAAGAGCCTTGTGGCTCGCGTCCAGAACGAAGCGCGCGTTCCCGTCTTCGCCCATCTCGAAGGCCTGTGCCATGTCTATGTCGATGCTTCGGCCGATCTGGAAATGGCGATGAAGATCGTCGTCAACGCCAAGATGCGCCGCACCGGCATTTGCGGCTCGGCCGAGACGCTGCTGATCGACCGAAAGGCGAAAGATAAATTCGTCGCACCCCTCATTGCCGTGCTTCGTGATGCCGGTTGCGAAGTGCGCGCCAGCGACGACATTCGCGCTATCGTGCCGGGGCTGATTGCGGCGACGGAAGAGGATTGGGCGACGGAATATCTCGACTCGATCATCTCGGTGACGCTCGTCGATGGCATCGATGGCGCCATCGACCACATCGCCACCTGGTCGTCGTCCCATACGGAAGCGGTGATTGCCGAGGATCCGGCCGTCGTCGAACGCTTCTTCGCTGAAGTCGATTCCGCCATCCTGCTGCACAATGCCTCGACCCAATTTGCCGATGGTGGCGAGTTCGGCATGGGCGGCGAGATCGGCATCGCCACCGGCAAGATGCATGCGCGCGGCCCCGTCGGCGTCGAACAGCTGACCTCGTTCAAATACAGGGTGCGCGGCACCGGTCAGGTGCGGACTTAAGTGCATCAAGGGCATCCGGACGGCGTCGATCGATTCTATCTGAAAATGCCGCATGTGGAGCGCGGCATGACGGTCGGCCTGTTCGGCGGCTCCTTCAATCCGCCGCATGACGGCCATGTACTGGTCGCCGATATCGCGCTCCGCCGCCTTGGCCTCGATCAGCTCTGGTGGATGGTGACGCCCGGCAATCCCTTGAAGAACCGCAACCATCTCGCACCGCTTGCAGAGCGCATAAGGCTCAGCGAAGCGATCGCCTTCGATCCGCACATCAAGGTGACCGCGTTCGAGCAGTCGCTTGGGCAAACCTACACGGCACGGACGCTGGAGAAGATCCGCGAACGAAACCGCGACATCCGTTTCGTCTGGATCATGGGCGCCGACAACCTGAAAAACTTCCATCTCTGGCAGGACTGGCAGAAAATCGCGCGCACTTATCCCATCGCCGTCATCGACCGCCCAGGTGCTACGCTCTCCTATCTTTCCTCGAAGATGGCGAGGACTTTCGACTATGCACGTGTCGACGAAGCCCATGCCGCAAGCCTCGCCTGGCGCAAGGCTCCGGCCTGGACCTTCATTCACGGACCGCGCTCGCCGCTCAGTTCGACAGCGCTTCGGGCGAAATCATGAACAATGATTAACCGTCATTTACTTCTCATGTCTTGAAACGTTAAGGCATTGGTGCCTACATTTAGCGTGGCGGTTCGACCGACAATCGAATCGTGGTGCCTGTTCTGTTCAACTGGAAAGGAAAGACCCTGACAACAGTACACGCGAAGGGAAATGTCAGCCGCATTTTCCCGCAAAGCCCGGATCGCAGCGACGAAGCCGCTGCCCGTGCTCTTCACCTGGTCCTCAACAGTCTCGAGGACTCGAAAGCAGAAGATATTGTCACCATCAACATTGCCGGAAAATCGGCGCTGGGAGACTACATGGTCGTGGTCTCCGGGCGATCGAGCAGGCATGTCATGGCGATCGCCGATCACCTGATGACCGACCTGAAGGACGAAGGCTATGGCAATGCCCGCGTCGAAGGCCTGGAAACCGGTGACTGGGTGCTGATCGACAGCGGTGACATCATCATCCACGTGTTCCGTCCGGAAATCCGCGAGTTCTACAACATCGAAAAGATGTGGGCCGCGCCGGATATGGAAGACGGCACTTTGCACTAGGCGCCGAGCCTCCCCGGAGGCGGCCGACGATAGTGGAAATTGTGGATCCTGTGGCGGTCGCGCAGGTGAAATCATCTGATTGCGACCAGTAGCAGAACGAAATTGCGGCACCGGCATTTCGCCGGAACAGATCGACTACGTGTTCAGGCGGCCATCGCGGAAAGCCTGTAGGACTGTCGGCGCGCCGAAAATCGAGGAAACGACATGCGGGTTGGTCTTTTTGCCGTCGGGCGTCTCAAGGCCGGCCCGGAGAAGGATCTTGCGGCCCGCTACCTCGATCGTTTCTCCAAGGCGGGACCGGCGATCGGCCTCGAATTGTCCCGCGTCACCGAAGTGCCTGAAAGCCGCGCCTCGAGCGCCGATACGCGCAAGCGCGAAGAAGCGGCCCTGCTTGAAAAATCCCTCCCCGAAGGCAGCCTTCTCATCCTGCTCGACGAGCGCGGCAAGGCGCTGGATTCGGAAGCGTTCGCCTCCCTCATCGGCTCGTTCCGCGACAGCGGCAAACGCGACCTGATGCTGGCGATCGGCGGCGCCGACGGCCTTGACCCCTCGCTGCACAGCAAGGCGGATGCAGTCATCTGCCTCGGCAAGATGACCTGGCCGCACCAGCTGGTGCGCATCCTGATCGCCGAACAGCTCTACCGCGCCGTCACAATTCTCTCCGGCCACCCCTATCACAGGGTCTAGGCCCACCGCCCCGCCACGCGGATGCCGCAATTGCCGGGGATGGCTGTTGGCGGCGATGGCCAAATCAGCGTAGGGTTTTGCCCGGACGCACGGCTGACAGCGAATGGCGGAATGACGACAGGGTTGAAGAGGCGGGGAAACAAAGGGCAGCCGGCACATGCCGGTTGGCGCGGCCTGCGCGCGAGCCTGTTGACCGCCGGGCTCCTGCTTGCCGCCGACGCACCCGCCCAGACCGCCGAGACGACGGATCGCGTCTCCCGGGCCGCCGCCGGACAGGCGCCCGCACAGGTCGATCCTGTCGCCGATCTCGCACTCAGGCGTGACAGCACCCGCAGCGAACTGGAAGCCCTGTCGAAGACCATCACGCTTTCAAACGACCGTGCAGCCGAACTGCAGGCGGGTATCGAGGAGCTTGAAAAGACCAGCGAGTCACTGAGAGCGGCGATCGTCGATTCGGCGAACAAGCGCAGGGCGCTGGAACAGCAGATCGTCGACGGCGAAGAGAAGCTGACCGCGCTGCGAACGAAGGAAGATGTCGTTCATAAATCGTTGCGCGCCCGGCGCAGCGTGCTCGCCGAGGTGCTGGCGGCGCTGCAGCGGATGGGGCGCAATCCGCCGCCCGCATTGCTCGTCACGCCCGAAGATGCGCTTGCCTCGGTTCGCAGCGCCATCCTGCTCGGCGCCGTCGTGCCCGGCATTCGCCATGAAACGGAAAACCTTGTCGCCGACTTGAAGGCTCTTTCCGGTCTACGCAAGGAAATCACCGCCCAGAAACAGGCGCTCGGCGACGACATGGCATCCCGGCTCGAGGAAGAGCGGCGCATGAACATGCTGATTGCCGAAAAGCAGAAACTGAAGCAACGCAGCGCCACCGAGCTTGCCGCCGAGCGCCGCAAGGCCGAGCAGCTCGCCGCCCAGGCGACCAGCCTTGAAGGCCTGATCGGCTCGATCGAGACCGAGATCGCCTCGGTGCGCGATGCCGCGGCCGCGGCCAGGGCCGAAGAGGAAAACCGCAGGCGGATGTCGGAGGAACAGCGGGCTGAAGCCCGCGAACTGGCCAACAGCGTTACGCCCGACAAAAACCGCATTGCGCCTGCATATGCATTTTCGGACCTGCAGAAAAAGCTCGCATTGCCGGTGGCCGGATCGGTCCTGCGCCGGTTCGGCGATGCCGATGGGACAGGGCATTCGCTCCAGGGCATGATGCTCGAAACCAATGCAGGAGCCTTGGTAACAGCGCCGTCCGATGGCTGGATCGTCTATGCCGGTACGTTTCGCAGTTACGGCCAGATGATCATCCTCAATCCCGGCGACGGTTACCATATCGTTCTGTCCGGGCTCGACGACGTCACGGTGCAGCAGGGGCAATTCGTCGTCGCCGGCGAGCCGCTTGGCACCATGGGTAACAAAAGAGTGGCCAGCGCGACCGCATTGGCGCTGGAAACCGAGCGTCCAACGCTTTACATTGAATTCAGGAAAGACGGAAAACCGGTTGATTCCCGACCATGGTGGACCGCAGCAGACACCGGAAAGGTACGCAATGATTCGTAGAACGTCACTTGTTCTGGTCGGGGCACTCATGGGTGCAGCGGCCACGGGCGTTGTTTATTCCTCCATCGTCCCGGCCGTCGCGGCCAACGCATCCACCTATCGCGAATTGTCGATCTTCGGCGATGTGTTCGAGCGAGTCCGCGCCCAGTACGTGACGCCGCCGCAGGACGACAAGCTGATCGAGAATGCCATCAACGGCATGCTCTCGTCGCTCGATCCGCATTCCAGCTACATGAATTCCACCGACGCCGAAGACATGCGCACCCAGACTAAGGGTGAATTCGGCGGTCTCGGCATCGAAGTCACCATGGAAGACGATCTCGTCAAGGTGACCAGCCCGATCGACGATACGCCGGCTGCCAAGGCAGGCGTTCTTGCCGGCGACTTCATTTCGAAGATCGACGGCCAGGATGTGCGCGGTCTCAAGCTCGAGGAAGCCGTCGACAAGATGCGCGGCGCCGTCGGCAAGCCGATCAAGCTGACCATCCTGCGCAAGGGTGCTGAAAAGCCGATCGAACTGACGATCATCCGCGACATCATCGCGGTGCGCGCCGTCAAGTTCCGCGTCGAGGGCGATGTCGGTTACCTGCGCGTGATCTCCTTCACCGAGAAGACCTATGACGACCTGAAGAGCGGCATCGAGAAGATCAAGGCCCAGGTCCCGGCCGACAAGCTGAAGGGCTATGTGCTCGACCTGCGCCTCAACCCGGGCGGCCTGCTTGACCAGGCGATCAACGTCTCCGACGCCTTCCTGGAACGCGGCGAAGTGGTCTCCACTCGCGGCCGCAATCCGGACGAGACCCGCCGCTTCAATGCCACGGCGGGCGACCTGACGGATGGCAAGCCGGTGATCGTGCTCGTCAACGGCGGCTCGGCTTCGGCCTCGGAAATCGTTGCCGGCGCTCTGCAGGACTTGAAGCGCGCGACCGTTCTCGGCACGCGCTCCTTCGGCAAGGGCTCGGTCCAGACGATCATCCCGCTCGGCGATGCCGGTGCGCTGCGCCTGACCACCGCGCTCTATTACACGCCGTCCGGCAAGTCGATCCAGGGCACCGGCATCTCGCCGGATATCAAGGTCGAACAGCCGCTGCCGCCGGAACTGCTCGGCAAGGTCGAAACGACGAGCGAATCCAGCCTGCGTGGTCATATCAAGGGCCAGAACGAAAACGAGGAAGGCTCCGGTTCCGTCGCTTACGTGCCGCCGGAAGCCAAGGACGACCTGCAGCTGAACTATGCGCTCGACCTGCTGCGCGGCAAGAAGTCGGACCCGGCCTTCCCGGCCAATCCGGAAAAGGCCGAACTGAAGCAGTAAGCCTTCTTGTCCGTGTGTTGCGCGGATTCCGTTGAACATCTCGCCGCCTGGCTCCGGCCGGGCGGCGGTTTCGATTCTTGAACCAGAGGCCTGCCAAGCTTTCCGCCCCTCGCAACCCAGATCGATAGAGACCCTCTTGGGAACAGACCTCAACGCTCCTCTTGGTCAGAACCGCAAGGCGCGCCCTCCCAAATCGCAAAAATTTATCTTTTCTTTCGGCCGCGCCCTTCTCGGCGCAGGCTTTGCGGGGCTGATCGGCGTCTCCGCGTGGACCGTGCTGCGGCCGACCGGCCTCATCGAACCGAAACCCACAGCGGAAGCAGACGCCGCGCAGACAGCTGAAAAACCGGGAGCGGACACGACCGCGGACGGCAAAAAACTCAAGACGTCACCGACAAGCGGCGCCCTTTCCGGCGCCCATGTCGAGGAGACGCTGACGGATGACGGCTCGATCGTCACCAAATTCTCACCCAAGCAACGTGGCGGCGACGGCCCCGCCTTCATCGAGGTCGGCCGCACGAAGGGGCAGGACCCGCGCATGGCCGCCTTTCCTAACGATGCCCTGCTGGAAGACGCGCCGGAAGGCCATTTGCCGATCATCGGTCCGGATGGCCTGCGGCCGATGGATCAATATGCGCGGCCGTGGTCAGGTGCGCGCGGCACGCGCATCGCATTGGTCGTCGGCGGCCTCGGACTGAGCCAGACCGGCACGCAGAACGCGCTGCGCCAGCTTCCGCCCGAGATCACCATGGCCTTCGCCGCCAGCGGCAACAGCCTGCAGCGCTGGATGCAGGAAGCCCGCCGCGACGGCCATGAAATCCTGCTGCAGGTGCCGTTCGAACCTTTCGATTATCCCGACAACAACCCCGGCCCGCATACGCTGCGCGTCGGGCAGGATGCCAGGAAGAACCTGTCCGAACTGCGCTCGTCGCTCGCCAGGATCACCAATTATACCGGCGTCATGAATTTCCTCGGCGGGCGGTTCCTGGCTGACGCCGATGCGCTCGAACCGGTGATGCGCGACATCGGCCGGCGTGGCCTGTTGTTTCTCGACGACGGCACGTCGGCGCAATCGCTGACCGGTACGCTCGCCGATACGATCGGCGTGCCGCACGGCTTTGCCGACATGGTCGTCGACGGCGAACTCGACCGCACCGTCATCCTGAAAAAGCTCGACGAACTTGAGCGCATCGCCCGCCGCAACGGCAGCGCCATCGGCGTCGCCTCGGCCTTCGACGAAAGCGTCGAGGCAATTTCCCAATGGGTCGACGAGGCCGGCACCCGCGGCATCGAATTCGTCGGCGTCTCGGCCCTCGTCAAGGATCCGCAACAACAATAGCGTAAGCCTGTGACGCAGGCGAAACCGCGCACCAGGGTTCATCGGCGCCGGAAAACATGATCAGCAAGGAACACTCGGATGAGCAAGAACAAGTCGAAACCGATCAAGGCGGAAGACCTTCCCTATCGCCCCTGCGTCGGCGTGATGGTGCTGAACAGGGACGGTCTGGTCTGGGTTGGACGGCGCATTGCGGTCGGCAACTCCGAATATGACGGCTCCGCCCAGCTCTGGCAGATGCCGCAGGGCGGCATCGACAAACATGAGGACCCGCTGAAGGCGGCCTACCGCGAGCTCCATGAGGAAACCGGCATGTCCACCGTTTCCCTGCTTGCCGAAGCACCGGACTGGATCAACTACGACCTGCCTGATCACCTGATCGGCATCGGCCTCAAGGGCAAATATCGCGGCCAGACCCAGCGCTGGTTCGCCTTCCGCTTCGAAGGCCACGAGACCGAAATCGCCATCAACCCGCCCCCGGGCGGCCACGACCCGGAATTCGACGAATGGGCCTGGAAACCAATGCACGAGCTGCCGGGACTGATCGTCGCGTTCAAGCGCAAGGTCTACGAGGACGTCGTGGCGGCCTTCAAGCATTTGGCGGGGTAGCGTCACGATGTCGGGCTGAGCTTGCCTTCGATGAACAACGAGAGGACAATCTCTCGAATGGCCTCAACGGCTTGGCCAGGCCCTCCATGACGGGAGACTGCCATGAACCTCAGATACTTGATGGTGGTGATCGCGGTAGCGCTGTCTGTTTTGACGATCTCCGGATGCCAGAGCGGACCGAACTACGATAATCGCCCAATGGACGGAGGCGGTTACGGGTCCGACGGCGGCAACTCAGGCTACTGAAAGCCCCGCGATGGAACCCCCATCGTTGCGCGGCTGATTACACTTGCGGGTATCTTGTTGTCTGCAGTGATCATTTTTGGCGCTCCCCTTTAGGGGCGACTGCCCCGGCGCACTCGCGGGCATTCGGTTTCCACGCCGGTTGCAGCGCCCCGCCGCCCCAAAAGGCGATGAGCCATTCATCGCTGCCCGCGTCGCCAACCCGGATCTTGACGCATAAAAATACCCGCTCCGGGAACCGAAGCGGGTTGCTGTTGGAAACGGAACCTTATTCGGCTTCGTTTGCCGGCGCGGCGTTGAGCTGGCCGTATTTCTCGGCACCGATCTTGTTGAAGAGATCGAGCTGGGTTTCGAGGAAGTCGATGTGACTCTCCTCGTCCGAAAGCAGCTCTTCGAACAGTCTCATGGAAACATAGTCGCCCGCGCCATGACAGATATCGCGGGAGCTCTTGTAGGCCGTGCGGGCGTCGTATTCACCGGCAAGGTCGGCTTCCAGCACTTCCTTGACGTTCTGGCCGATGCGCAGCGGCGCAACCGTCTGCAGGTTGGGATGGCCTTCGAGGAAGATGATGCGGGCGATCAGCTTGTCCGCATGGTGCATTTCCTCGATCGATTCAGCCCGCTCCTTCTTGGCGAGAAGCGTATAGCCCCAGTCCTCAAGAAGGCGATAGTGAACCCAGTATTGATTGACCGCACCGAGCTCGAGGAAAAGGGCTTCGTTAAGCCGCTCGATGACTTTTATGTCGCCTTTCAAGATCCGCTCTCCTGTTTTCTTCGTGGAATTGTTTGAGGCGGGTCATGAAATCAAATATCTGGTCATCCGTCGAGGGGCGGCTGGCATGATATTGCTCGGTGGTGCGGATGATGATGTCGACGACATTGGGGAAACAGCCGCAGCAACGGCCGCGCTTTTCCATCGCGTGGTAAACCTTTGCAGGAACGATCAGCTGCCAACAGTCCTCATCGAGGAGCCCGATGATGGTGTCCTCGATGTCCTTGTCGGTGATGAAATTGCAGCTACAAACCAGCATCTCGCCTGCCCGTGATACGCAACGCACTGAATTTCTTCATAAAGCAAAAGCGGATATTTACTGTCAACAAAAAATTCTGCTCGGTATTTTGCACCTAGAATATTAGATCGATTCTAAACTTGATCAAAAATATCGAATTTTCATTGACTTAATCTTGATCAGGAGAGACTGGACTGCCCTTCCCGATCGTCTTCAAAATTTCTTGACCGCCAAAAATGCCGAACAAATTTTGTTACAAGCGAGCTCTGATCTGCGCGTCGGTCTCGCCTGCCCCCAATTTGCCGATAACTGCGGGGTGGATCCTCCTGTCTGGGCTAATGAAAATTCCGCCCCTTTGGCATGACGCTCGCGGTCTCGACGATCTCGGTGCGGGCAGTCTCCCCAAAATCGCCCTTCCCGGAATGGGCCGGTACAGTCAAACGCTTCTTCTGCCGACGGTCAGCGGTCGGGCGCAGCGCTTGGTCTGCCCGCTCTGACACACCAAAATGACGGGCCTCGCGTTGCAGCAGGCCGAGCATCGATGTCATATCCTCAATATGGTCGACCACGACGTGGATCACCCCGCTTTCGCTCTGGAGCTTGCCCCTGATCTTCACCAGCCGGGCGCCCATGACGATGGACCGGTAGCGGTCGAATATCTTGTTCCAGACGATGGCATTGGCAACACCCGTTTCGTCCTCCAGCGTCATGAAGATCACGCCCTTGGCGGAGCCCGGCCGCTGGCGCACCAACACGAGCCCGGCGATGGTGACCTTCTCACCGTTCGGCACCGTCAGAAGGTCCCTGTTCTTGAGGATACCCTTCTTCGTGAATTCATCGCGCAGGAAGGAAGCCGGATGCGCCTTCAGGGATAGGGAAAGATAGCGATAGTCTTCGATCACCTGCTCGCCCGGCAGCATTTCCGGTAGGTGGGTTTCCGGCTCGACCTGAAGATCGGCACGGTCCGCGCGATCGAACAAGGGCAGCTTTTCCGCGGCACTCTTTGCGTCCAGCGCCCGCACGGCCCAGAGCGCTTCGCGCCGCGAAAGCCCGATCGACCGGAAGGCATCGGCATCCGCCAACCGCTCGATATCGGATTTCTGCAGCCCGGACCGCAGCCAGAGATCGCGCACGGAGTTGTAGCTCTGGCCACGGCTCTTGACGAGCCCTTCCATATCCGGTTCCGAAAGACCCTTGACCTGCCGGAAACCAAGGCGCACCGCCCTCTTCGTCCTGACGATATGCCGCATCGAGAGATGGCGCTGGTCGATCGCGTCTCTGTCGAAGGCGGTATCTTCCAAAAGACAATTCCATTCGGAATGATTGATATCGACGGGGCGCACTTCGACCCCGTGCTCGCGTGCGTCGCGAACCAGCTGCGCGGGCGCATAAAATCCCATCGGCTGCGAATTCAGCAATGCCGCGCAGAAAACGTCGGGGTAATAGGCCTTGACCCAGGAGGAGGCGTAGACGAGCAGGGCAAAGGAGGCCGCGTGGCTTTCCGGAAAACCGTATTCGCCAAAGCCTTCGATCTGGCTGAAGCAGCGTTCGGCAAAGTCGCGGGGGTAACCGTTCCCGACCATGCCGTCGATCATATCCTTCTTGAAGGAATTGACCTGCCCCGACCGCTTGAACGTCGCCATCGAGCGCCGCAACCTGTCGGCTTTGGCGGGAGGGAAGCCTGCGGCGGTAATGGCGATCTGCATCGCCTGCTCCTGAAAGAGCGGAACGCCGAGCGTTCTTTCCAGGACCGCCTTGAGCTCCGGCTTCTGATAGTCGATGGGCCTGTTGTTGCGCTGATCCTCCCGCCGTTTGAGATAGGGATGGACCATGTTTCCCTGGATGGGTCCAGGCCGGACGATCGCCACCTCCACGACGAGATCGTAGAATCTTTCGGGCCTGAGCCGCGGCAGCATACTCATCTGGGCCCGGCTTTCGACCTGGAAGACGCCGATCGTATCCGCCCGGCAGATCATCGCGTAGACCGCCTTGTCGGTCATGTCGCCGAAGCCGCCAAGCGTGACCTGGCGATCATAGTGCGATTCCAGGAGGTCAAAGGCCTTCCTTAGGCACGTGAGCATGCCGAGAGCGAGGATGTCGATCTTCAGGATGCCGATTGTATCCAGATCGTCCTTGTCCCATTCGACCATATAGCGCTTGGGCATCGCCGTCGGCATGATCGGCATGACCTCGTCCAGCCGGTCCCGCGTGATGACGAAGCCGCCGACATGCTGGGTGAGGTGCCGCGGAAAGCTCATCAGTTCGGTCGCGTATTTGAGAACATCCGTCGTCGTCCGGTCGGAGAGATCGAGGCCGGCGGCCTTCGCCTCGCGTTCCGTCAGATCCGCCGCCGACCAGCCCCAGACCGTGCTGGCGAGGGCCGATTGCACATCTTCCGACAGGCCGAACGCCTTGGCCACCTCGCGGCCGGCGGATCGCGCCCGGTAGCTCGTCACCGCCGCCGTCAGGCCGGCATGCTCGATGCCGTATTTTTCATAGATGAACTGAATGACCTCCTCGCGGCGCTCATGCTCGAAATCTACATCGATATCCGGCGGTTCATTGCGCTCCGTCGAGATGAACCGCTCGAACAGAAGCGTCGTTATGGTGGGATCGACTTCCGTGATGCCGAGGCAGAAACAGATGACGGAATTGGCGGCGGACCCGCGTCCCTGGCAGAGGATTTTCAGCGTGTAGCGGGCGTGATGGACGATGTTGCGCACCGTCAGAAAATAATGCTCGTATTTCATCTGCTTGATGAGATCGAGCTCATAGTCGATCTGCTTGGAGACCTTCTCAGGAAGGCCCTTTCGATACCGGTCGCGCGCGCCTTCCCAGGTCAGGCGCGCCAGCGTCTGCGACGGCGTTTCCCCCTCGACGCCTTCATCCGGATAATTGTGGCTGAGCTCATCCAGCGAGAAGGACAGGCTCCCGAAGAACTTTTCGGTATTGGCGACCGCCTTTGGGTAGTCCCGAAACAGGCGCGCCATCTCGCGCCCGTGCTTGAGATAACGCTCGGCATTGGGCGCCAACCGGAAACCGGCCTCCGTAATCGTCACATGCTCACGGATGGCGGTGACGATGTCGGACAGGGGACGGCGGGAGGGGTGGTGATAGAGCGGCTGGTTGCTGGCCATCAGCGGGACGCGGTTGCGGGCAGCCAGCATCGAGAACGCGGCGAAAACCTGGGCATCCCGGCCATCATAGGACGGGGAAAGCACCAGATGGAGTTTGTCGCGAAAGCGTTTCCTCAGGCGCTCAAGGCAGTCTTCCAGCTTTTCCTGCGCACCGGCATCGTCCAGCAAGGATGGGGTGGGGATGAGGGCAAGCATCATCTCGTCTCCCCATTCGATCAGGTCTGCTTCCTTCAGGATGCACGACCCTTTTTGGGTTCTCAGGTTTCCGGCACTCAGCAGGCGGCAGAGATGGGCCCAGCCCTTTCTGTTTTGCGGGAAGGCGAGGATATCCGGCGTGCCATCGGAAAAGACCAGCCTTGCGCCCGGTTGAAAGGGAACCGGCTTCAAAGGTTCCTTCTCCGCGTCTCCCTTTTCGCGACGCTCCCGGTTTTCTGCGACGATCTTTTCATAGTCTTCCTCCAGCGCCCTGACCTGCGCATGAGCCCGGACCACGCCTGCGACCGAATTCCGGTCGGCGATCCCGAGACCCGCGAGCTTCAGCAACGCGGCCTGCGTCACCATTTCCTCCGGCTTGGACGCGCCTTCGAGGAAGGAGAAATTCGTCCGGGCGCCGATCTCGAAAAATTGCGGTGCGGTGCTCATGCGAAAACCCCATGCATGAACCAGCGCGGCGGCGGCAGCTGGCCGTAGAGGCCTTCGCGGTAGATCCAGAAGCGATGGCCGGTGTCGTCCTCGATGCGGAAATAATCCCGCGCCCGGGCGTCAGTGCCATCGATCCACCATTCCATGGCAAGCCGCTCCGGCCCCTGGCTGCGGGAGACGCGATGCAGCATGCGCCGCCAGCGGAAGCTGTCGGGCGGCCCCTCGGGCACTTCAGCCAAAGAGACCTCCACCGATTCCGGCCTTAAGAAAAGCCTGAGCGGCCGTTCGCTGCGAGACCAGGAGAAACCGCTTGCCTCCGGCTTCTTGCCGGATGACAGCGTGCGGATGGCAGGAGCAGCAGTCATCGCCCGTTCCGGCACGTGGCTTTCGCGCAACTGAAAACTCTGCAGGCAATCGGCACCGAGACGGGCCGAAACGCGATCGACGAAGCTGGCAAGGGAAACATCCTTTTGCCGGTCGCCATCAAAATCCTCCTGCGCGGCATCGAAGGCTTCATGCCGCATGACGTTCAGCCGCAGGATTTCAAAGCCATAGCCGGCATCGAGGTCGTCATGAACGGCCTGGAGACGCTCGGAAAAGAGCGCAGCGATGCGCCTGGGATCCCGCAACGGCTGCGAAGCGCCGGCCGCGACGCGAAAGACCCGGCCATCGACCCGGAACAGCACGAGCTCGAAAGCGCGCCCGCCCGCGCCGCGCTCCTCCAGGCTGGTTTTCAGCGACAGGGCGATCTGCCCGGTGAGATACAGGATGTCTTCCTCCGCCTGAATGGGGTCAGTGAGGCGGCGTTCGGCGGAGAGGCTGGCGACGGCCCGCCGCGGTGAAACGGGCTCTTCGTCACGGCCAAGCGCCTGATCGAGCCGCAAGAGCAGGTGCGCTCCGAAACGGCGGGCCAGAGGCGCCCGTGGCGCAAGGAGGAGATCGCCGACCTGTTTCAGTCCGAGCTTCTGCAGCGCGGCGATGGTCTGCTCTTCCAGCCGCAGCGAAGCGACCGGCAGGGGCGAAAGCACATGCTCCATCTCCTCGTCCGCAATGACGCCGCCGCTGCCGAAGCGGGAGATCGCCCAGGAGAGGCCCGGCGCCGACGAGATGGCGCCACGCGCATCGATCCCCATCTGGAAGAGCCGTGACAGGATATCCTTGAGCAGCGCCTTCTCGCCGCCGAAGAGATGGGCGCAGCCGGTGATATCGAGAAACAGCCCGTCCCGGCCGTCGAGCGCCACCAGGGGCGTGTAACGGTCGCACCAGTCGGCGATACCATCGAGCAGGCGGCGATCGGCGCCCAAGTCTTCCTCGACGACATCGAGCGCCGGACAGATCGCCCGCGCTTCCGCAACACCCTGATTTTTCTTGAGGCCGATCGCTTCCGCGGCCTCGTCAAGGGCCGTCAATCGCATGGCATTGTTGAGCCGCCCGGAGCAGACGAGGGGATGGGCCTCAGGACGCCTGATCGAACGCCAGGACAGCCCCCATTTCTTGCGGGCGATCCGGTCGGTTGGCAGGTGCGGGAAGGCGAGGGCCAGAATGCGCTGCGCGCTTGCGCGGAGGCCGAGCATGTTCTGGCTCGCGGGCGGGGGAAAACTGACGGTCATGGGGGTTCCACTCCAGAAGTAGGGAGAGGGGAGCCGGATTTCGGCTCTTCTCCAGGGTGAGACGGAAAACCGGATTGCCGATGCTGCCGCCAAGCATCGACCGGTCCGGCAAAAGCCTGATTGCCGCGGGCGCCGGCTCCACGAGAAAACGAAGGGCAGCGCTGCTTGCCTCTTCTTCTCCGGATTGCCGCATCAGGAAGAGCGGCCGCCTCGCCGCCTTTGCCCTGAGACCGAGCCTTCGGCTTTCGGTCAGGCCAAAATGCGCCGGATTGCCTTTGACCTCCAGCAGAGTGACGGCGAAGGCGCCGCTTTCCATCGCCGTTTCGGCAAGCCAGAGGGCTTCGTCCAATTTGCGCGGTGCCGCATGGAGGAAGCGCTTCGGATCGAGGCCGTAATCCTTGAGCCCCAACGGATAGGGCACGCCTGCCTCCATCGACGTGACCCTGTCGGTGATCCAGAGGATCGGCGCGAGATCATCCACCGCCTGTTTTTGAATGAGGGCGGAAAGTGCCAGGGCAAAGCCGGCCGAGGCGGTCGCATCGCGCAGACATTGCGAGCGGATTTCCGACAGTCCATCAAGCGGCAAGCCGCCGTCCAGGGCCTCATCGAGCACCGTCACGCCGAGCGGCAGACGATGCTTTTCCTTGCCCGCGCCGCCACGTTCAGCCAAAGCCTCCTGTCTGGCGGCTGTCAGGGCAGGGACCGGTTTGCCTTCCAGCCTTGCTATCTCTTCACGGAGCGCAAAAAGCTGCTCACGCGCCATGGGCGTCTGCGCCATGACGTTACTCCAATCCATATTGTTCCTGTTATGTTCTTATTGATTCCAGAGCTTCAGGGAAGAGTCAACGACAATTTATAAGAATTTATTCCTTGACAGGAGGCATCCAAATTCAACCCTCGAAAAACGCTCATGAAATGGCTATATCAAGGGGTAATAAGGAGTGCCCATGGCCCGCATAGACCAGACCGATGATTGGCGTGAACGCCACGCGCCGACAATCAGCACATTCGAATCCCTGGCACTGGAGGCCTATAGCCATCTGCCGGAGGAATTCCGGGCGCTTGCCACCAACCTCACCATCGAGATCGACGACTTTCCGAGCGAGGACGTTTTCGAGGACATGGCGCTGGAAACGCCCTTTGACCTCTTGGGCCTGTTCGAAGGACGCGGCATCGGCGAGCGCTTCAGCATGGAAACCGGCCAGGTGCCGAACCGGATCACGCTCTATCGCCGGCCGATCCTCGACTACTGGGCGGAAAACGAGGAGACGCTGGGCGACATCGTCACCCATGTGCTGATCCACGAGATCGGCCACCATTTCGGCCTGTCCGACGACGACATGGAGCGGATCGAGGCAAGCGTCGAGCATGTGGGCGGTTAAACCGCCCGAAAGACCCAAGGAAAGCGCCGCGTATCAAATGATGCGCGGCGCTTTTTCATTTCACTGCTCGGAAAGTTTCATGTCCGGGTGATAGTCCTTGCCGTCGACGTCCTTGACGATCGCCTGTCCGGTCATCGGCCGGCCCGTCTGGCTGTTGAAGGAAAGCGCGGGCGAGCCGTGCAGCGACCAGCCCTTGTTGAGGGCGTCGGTGACGCGGTGGCAGAAAGCGGCATCGTCGGTGCCGGTCAGGAAACGGTAGAGTTTCATACTTCACGTCCTTTTATGCTGAATGGCCTCTGCCTTGGCGGCGAGGCGCAGGGCCTGCTCGAGATGCAGGCGCTCGACCATCAGGCCATTGAGATTGATGACGCCCTTGTCGCGGTTTTCCGGGAGCGCGAAGGCATCGATGATGGATCTGGCTTCAGTGACGTCGGCTTCGTCGACACCGAAATGATCGTTAGCCGGGCCGATCTGGGCCGGGTGGATCAGCATCTTGCCATCGAAACCCATGTCGCGGCCTTGCGCGCATTCCGCAGCGAAGCCGGCCGTATCGCGAAAATCGTTGAAGACGGCATCGATGACATCGAGACCGCAACTGCGGCCGGCAAGCAGGATCTGCATCAGCCAGGGCACGAGATAGGTGCGGCCGGGCAAAGCGGGCACGCCGGTTTCCTTGCGCAGATCGTTCAGCCCGGGCACGAAACAATCGAGCCTGCCGCCGCGCGTGCGGCCGGTCTCGGCGATCGCAGCGGCATTGAGCACCCCGTGCGGGGTCTCGATCATCGCCCAGAGACGCAGGGCATCCGGCGCGTCGTTTTCCGACAGCATGTCCGCGACCGCCAGGATATCCTGGGGGCTCTCCACCTTGGGCAGCAGGATGGCGTCGGGCGAAAGCGCCAGCATCGCTGCCAGATCCTTTTCGCCGAAGGGGGTTTTCAGGCCGTTGATGCGGACGATCACCTCGATATCGCTGCGCCGTTTGCGGGCGAGGTGATCGGCAAGCGTCCGGCGGGCGGCGGCCTTGTCGTCGACGGAAACGGCATCCTCGAGATCGTAGATCACGGCGTCACAGGCAAGGGTCGCGACCTTGGCAAGCGCGCGGGCATTGTCGGCGGGCACGCAGAGCACCGAACGGCGCAGGCGGACGGGATGGCGATCGGCAACTGAATTCATGCGGCTTTTGTGCCCGGCTTTCGCCTTTTTCGCAAGGCAGACATGTCATCCGCCGCGCAATACCAGAGAAGGTCTTGCAAGGCGGGGCGGGCGGCCCCACATTTCAGGTAACGAAAGGTACGATCATGCAAAGCATTCGCTCCCTCCTGCTCACGGCCGCCGGCATCGCGTTCACGCTGATGGCGCTGGTCTTCACGGCTTCGCTCGGCCTGGCGCTCGCCGGCATCGCGACCGTGCTCGTTATCGGCAGCGCCATTTCCGCGCGGCTTTCGCCGAAGCCGGTGCGCGCGGCAGCAGGCCGCACAGCGGGACGGCAGGAGCGTGAACCGCGCATCTGGAACGACGGACGCGGCACGATCATCGATCTCTAAGGGCGGAAAGCCGACTTTCCGGCCCTCTGCCACGAGATTTTCCTTCATTTCGGCGCAAAATTGCTCTAAACGCTGGGCGGAAATTTTTCCGTCCCGTTGAAATCGAAGGCCATTGCCATGGACAAATTCGTCAAGCTCACCGGCGTTGCCGCGCCCCTTCCCGTCGTCAATATCGACACGGACATGATCATTCCGAAGGATTACCTGAAGACGATCAAGCGCACCGGCCTTGGCACGGGACTGTTCGCCGAGGCCCGCTACAACGAGGACGGCTCCGTCAATCCGGATTTCGTGCTCAACAAGCCCGCCTACCAGAACGCCAAGATCCTGGTTGCCGGCGACAATTTCGGCTGCGGCTCCTCGCGCGAACATGCGCCCTGGGCACTCCTTGACTTCGGTATCCGCTGCGTCATCTCGACCTCGTTCGCCGACATCTTCTACAACAACTGTTTCAAGAACGGCATCCTGCCGGTCGTGGTCTCGCCGGAAGACCTGGAAAAGCTGATGGATGACGCCAGCCGCGGCTCCAACGCCATCCTGACGGTCGATCTGGAAGCCTGCGAAATCACCGGGCCGGACGGCGGCAAGATCACCTTCGAGCTCGATGAATTCAAGCGTCACTGCATGCTGAACGGCCTCGACGATATCGGCCTGACACTGGAAAAGGCCTCCGCCATCGACACATTCGAGAAGGCCAACGCCGCTTCGCATCCCTGGGCGTAAGGCCTGATGCCAAGCCAGCGCAAACTGATCTCGTCCGGCTCGCCGTTTGAAAAGACGGCGGGCTATTCGCGCGCTTTGGTACAGGGCGACTGGTGCTTCGTTTCCGGCACGACCGGCTATGACTATGCCACCATGACCATGCCGCAGACGGTGGAAGAGCAGACCCGCAACTGCCTGAAGACGATCGAGAGGGCGCTGACGGATGCCGGATTTTCGCTGAAGGACGTGGTGCGCAATCATTACTACGTCACCGATGCCGCCTTTGCCGATGTCGTGTTCCCGATTCTGGGCGAGGTCTTCGGCGATATCCGTCCGGCGGCGACCATGGTGGTTTGCGACCTGATCCGCCCGGAAATGCTGATCGAGATCGAAGTCACCGCCTTTCGGGGCTGACGACCGTCACCCCTCCACGAAGGGCGGACCCAAGGGCTCGCCCAGCCCAGCTTTTGCCAGTTCCCGATGATGGCAGAGAAACACGCTGCGCCGGAACGCGACCATCTCGCGCTCGTCGTCGGTCTTCGCCTGCGCCAGGTGTTGCGCAACCATTTCAGGCGTCGCGAGTTCGATGGTATTGGCGAAAAAATCCAGCATCTCGTCGATCTCTGCATCAGGCATTTCGCGAACGCACAAAAGCATTCCAAACCTGGCGGCCTTGCCCAGACAGCGGCGATCGCCTCGGGACGATCGTCGTGTCGCAGGTCTCCGGTGCCGGCATTCAGCATCACAGCTCCGGTACGTCACGCTTCCCATCCCGACATGTGTGCCCCACAGGCACGCCCGCCCCAGAAGGACGGAGGGGATCCATTTTCCGGGGGCTCTCCTTCCGGTCCGCCTGACGTTCGCAGCCTCCTCATCGAAGCCACGAGGTTTCCCGTGGAGCGCCAGCCCTGCCTCGCCGCAAACGTCTTGCGGTGTATCCGCGACAGGACGCCATGATCACGGCACAGGTTTTCGGGACGGGGATCAGCGGGGATGAAATTTCACGTCGGAAAATCGCCGAAGGGGCCTGGTTCGCGCTGGCGACATAACGGCGCGCTACTTCGAAGACTATAAGAAATGCCGGGTTTAAAAGCCTGTCGATCAGATTAAAGTGTCTGACGTCCAGAGCGTCGAACGCGATGCGTCACGGCGCTGCAATGCTTTGAACGTGTTTCATTATTTCATTCTTAATCGATGCCGATCCAGGCAGAAGCGGCACCCGCAAGAACGACGTGATTTTTGTTCTGTTGGGGGGGGGGCGGCGCCTTGTTCGGACGACTGGCAATTCGAGACGGCAAACATTTTTTGGCAATCCGCATTTCACCCCGGGCCGCACGGCGTGGCCCTCCCCGCAGCACGAAGGAACCGCAAGAGATGGCTACGATCACCACCAAGGACGGAACTGAAATCTTCTACAAGGACTGGGGCAGCGGTCAGCCGATCCTGTTTTCGCATGGATGGCCGCTTTCGGGCGACGCCTGGGAAGCGCAGATGCTGTTCTTCGGTCAGAACGGCTACCGCGTCATCGCCCATGACCGCCGCGGCCACGGCCGTTCCTCCCAGCCCTGGGACGGCAACAATATGGACCAGTATGCCGATGATCTGGCCGGGCTGATCGAAAAGCTCGACCTCAAGGACCTGATCATGATCGGCCATTCGACCGGCGGCGGCGAAGTCGCCCACTATATCGGCCGCCACGGCACGCGCCGCGTTGCCAAGGTCGTGCTGGTCGGCGCCGTGCCGCCGCTGATGCTGAAAACGGACGCCAACCCGGAAGGCACGCCGATCGAGGCCTTCGACGGCATCCGCAAGGGCACGGCCGAAGATCGGTCGAACTTCTTCCTCAATCTGACCATGCCGTTCTACGGCTTCAACCGCGACGGCGCGACGGTCAATGCCGGCCTGCGCGAAAGCTTCTGGCTGCAGGGCATGATGGGCGGCATCAAGGGCCACCATGATTGCATCCACGAATTCTCCGAGGTCGACTACACCGAGGACCTGAAGAAGATCGACGTTCCGACCCTCTTCATCCATGGCGATGACGACCAGATCGTGCCGATCGCCGCTGCTGCCGAAAAGGCCGTGAAGATTGTGAAGATTGGTACGCTCAATGTCTACAAGGGCAGCGGCCATGGTCTTGCCCAGGTCGAGCCGGACCGCTTCAACGCTGATGTTCTGGACTTCATCAAGTCTTGAATTTACGTGAGCCAACGGGCAGGGTTTTGAATGCTCCTCATAGCCGCCTTGTGGCGGGTATCCAGCGCGCCCAAGTCCTTGGGCGCAAAAGACTCTTTTCACGCGATCGACATCGCGTGACTGGATTACCGGCACAAGGCCGATAATGAGGTGAACCAAAACTGGCCTCCCAAAACACCAAAAACCCGGCTGCAGGGACAGCCGGGTTTTCAGGGAGGAAGTCAGAAACAGCGGCGCTTATTCGCAGACGCGGATCTTCTTGATGATCACGTTGCCGTAATAGTCGTAGGTCTTGACCTTCTTGATGAAGCAATAGGGCTGGCAGTCGTCGCTGTAATAGCCGGCCTGCGACGGGGCGGCGAAGGAAACAGCAGTGATGGCAGCGACAGCGGCGGTCAAAACGAACTTGCGCATATGGGTCTCTCCTTGAGATCTTGTTTGGATGAGCCTCCCTCATCCAGTGACCCGACTATTCCACGCCCCAGGCGCCCGCGCTGTTCCGGATGGAACAGGATTTGCTAAACTTCAGGATTTGGATTTTCCGGCAAAGAGAAGCATGTCCAGTGTGGCCCGCAAGGTTGCGGAAACGGATCGGATCAGTTTGCGCATGGTTCTTTCCATCGGCAGAACCGGAAGACATGCCCGGCCAAGGCAGAATCCCACGCTCCAGCTAGCAGCGCCTGTTCCGGCAGGAACTGAATTCTGCGCACAATTCTTTCCAAAACCGCATTTTCCTTGAACGGAAGTTGCGTTAAGAACGCGCCAACATCTGACAAGCCCACCCTTCGACTTAAAAGGAATGCCCCATGACAGTGCGCAGTCTTTTCCTTCTCCCCGGCGACGGCATCGGCCCCGAAGCCATGGCGGAAGTCCGCAAAATCATCGCCCATATGAACGCCGAGATGGGGGGCGGCTTCACCACGGACGAAGGTCTGGTCGGCGGCAGCGCCTACGACGCCCATGGCGCGGCGATTTCCGACGCGGACATGGCAAAGGCGATGGCGGCGGACGCCGTTCTGTTCGGCGCCGTCGGCGGCCCGAAGTGGGATGACGTTCCCTATGAAGTGCGCCCGGAAGCCGGCCTGCTGCGCCTGCGCAAGGATATGGAACTGTTTGCCAACCTGCGCCCGGCGATCTGCTACCCGGCGCTGGCCAATGCTTCTTCGCTGAAGGCCGAGCTGGTCGAAGGCCTCGATATCCTGATCGTGCGCGAACTGACCGGTGGCGTCTATTTCGGCGAACCGAAAGAGATCATCGATCTCGGCAATGGCCAGAAGCGCGGCATCGACACGCAGGTCTATGACACCTACGAGATCGAGCGCATCGCCGGCGTCGCCTTCGAACTGGCACGGACCCGGCAGAACCGCGTCTGCTCGATGGAGAAGCGCAACGTCATGAAGTCGGGCGTGCTCTGGAACCAGGTGGTGACGGCGACGCACAAGGCCAAATATTCCGACGTGCAACTGGAACACATGCTGGCAGACGCTGGCGGCATGCAGCTGGTCCGTGCGCCAAAGCAGTTCGACGTGATCGTCACCGACAACCTGTTCGGCGACATGCTGTCGGACGTTGCCGCCATGCTGACCGGCTCGCTCGGCATGCTGCCGTCGGCTTCGCTCGGCGCTCCGGATGCCAAGACCGGCAAGCGCAAGGCGCTGTACGAGCCGGTCCACGGCTCGGCGCCGGACATTGCCGGCAAGGGCATCGCCAACCCGATCGCCATGATCGCCTCGTTTGCCATGTGCCTGCGTTATTCCTTCAACCTGGTGACGGAAGCCGACAATCTGGAGAAGGCGATCGCCAACGTGCTCGACAAGGGCATCCGCACCGGCGACATCATGGCCGACGGCGCCCGCAAGGTCGGCACAACCGAGATGGGCGATGCGATTTTGGCCGAGTTCAAGGCGCTTTCGGCGTAAGGCCTTGCGTCAGTATCAACTGTATGGAACGGCACCCGAATCCTGAAGGTTCGGGTGCCGCTTTGTTTGCTGGGCTTGATTATTCATCAAGAGAACCACAGCTTTCCAGGAGACGCTTCCCTAACTCCGTCATTCCTGTGCTTGTCACAGGAATCCAGCCGCGCGACGTCTGTCGCGTGAAAGAGTCTTTAGCGGCGCAGACGCGCCGCTGCTGGATCCCCGCCACAAGGGCGAGGATGACGGAGAGGAGGGGAGCGCCGCGTAAAACACCCGGTCCTCGGGAAAGGCAATTCATGAACCGGCCGCTCTCCTCATCCCTCTGGCTGCTGCTGGCGACGATCATTCTGGTCGCCGCACTATTGCCCTTCGACGGCCTCATCTCCCAACGCGCGCAGGCCCTGCCGCCCGCGATTGTCGCCTTCAACGAGCGGATCACCGATTTCGGCACGTTCGCCTGGATGATCTATGGCTCCGGCTCGATCGCCATCATCGCCTATATCCTGCACCGGGTTTTCCGCAGCGCCGGGTTTTCCTCGAAAACGAAGACCGCGTGGCGGCTGGCGCTCTATTTCCTCGTGACGATCGGCAGCGCCAGCGCGCTGGTGCATTTCCTCAAATTCGTGATCGGGCGGGCGCGACCGGAGCTGTTCCTGGAGTATGGCGCCTATAGCCTGACGCCCTTTGCGCATGATGGGCTGTTCGAGAGTTTTCCCTCCGGCCATTCGGCGGCGGTCGGCTCGTTCTTCGGCGCCTTTGCCATGCTCGCGCCTCGCCTGCGCGTCCTCTTCGCGCTCGGCGCACTGACGATCGGTATCACCCGTGTCGTTGTCGGCGCCCATTATCCGAGCGACGTGGCGGCCGGGCTGCTGCTTGGTCTCTGGGTCGCCCTGATGATTGCCTTCGTCTTTGCGCGGCAGAACTGGCTTTTCCGGCTGGACGAGAAGGGTTGGCCGCGGCCGAAAGTGTCGCCGTGATGCAACATCGGCGCCTTGTTGCATATCGGTCAAACAGATGTGATCTCGCTGTAACACGGCGATAATAAACCCTCCGCGGCAGCAAGGCCGGCGGACGGGGGCGTATCGGGATCATGGACACATTGCTCGCGGCTTGCGGGATAAGGCCGAGATCGGCCGAAACCCGGTGTCTGGCCCTTATCAATCCGCTCTATCATTTCTGTTGCCTGAACCTCATCTTCATTGCCTTCACACTTTTCGACACCTGCGTTGCCGCCGCCGGGCGCTTCCCTGAGCTGGCGATCGAATTCGGGCAGACATTTACCCATGTCGGCAAATCCGGCTGGATCCTGTGCATTGCCGGCTACGTATTCCTCGCAGGATTTGCCACACTGAGGAAAAGCGCATCGGGCAAGGCGGCTGCCGTGGCACAGATGCTCACGGCGGCGGCGGCCTATGTCTTTCTCACGGTTGCCCTATCCGGCCTTGCTGCCAATGTCCTGAAGCGGGTGATCGGCCGCGCCCGGCCGCAATTCTTCGAGCAGGAGGGGATTTTGAGCTTTTCACCCTTCGCCAACAATGCCGCCTATGAAAGTTTTCCCTCCGGCCATGCGACGACCGCAGCGGCGCTTTTCGTGGCGCTGGCCTTGCTGATGCCGTCGCTGCGTGCACCACTTCTCATCGCCGGCATCTGGGTCGGGCTGGCGCGGGTGATCGTTGGCGCCCATTACCCAAGCGACGTGATCGCCGGGCTGGCGCTTGGCGCCTGGTTCGCCCTGGCGGTCGCCACCCATTTCGCCCGCAACGGCATTCTCTTCACCATCAACGCTGCCGGCTGGCCGGAAACCCGATATGCGAGCTCCGCTACGGAGCCGCAAGCAACCGGAGCACTGGCAACCGATCAACCATGAAAAAACCCGGCACCAGGGGAGGTGCCGGGCTCAGTTGGCGGGGGGAAGTGTGGATCAGTTCATCGCGTGGATGTCGCGATCCTTCGTTTCGGGCAGGAAGAGCATGCCGATCACCAGCGTGATGCCGGCAAACACGATCGGGTACCAGAGACCGTAGTAGATATCGCCCTGGGCAGCGCTCATCGCAAACGCCGTTGCCGGAAGCAGACC
The DNA here is from genome assembly GCF_040126305.1 of Pararhizobium sp. A13. NCBI lineage: Bacteria > Pseudomonadati > Pseudomonadota > Alphaproteobacteria > Hyphomicrobiales > Rhizobiaceae > Pararhizobium > Pararhizobium sp. A13. The sequence continues at coordinate 929,760 of NZ_CP149510.1, forward strand.
ACCGAACCAGCCGTTGCCGATATGGTAGGGCAGGGACATCCCGGTATAGCGGATGCGGGTCGGGAAGAGCTCGACCAGAAGCGCTGCGATCGGGCCGTAGACCATCGTCACATAGATGACGAGCACGGTGAGCACGGCGATGATGGTGACCCAGTTGACGCGGGCGGGATCGGCCACCATGGCGAAGGTGCCGCCCTTGGCCACCGTATAGACCGGCATTTCGGTGACGCCGGCGGCTTCTTCCGCCGTCAAGAGCTTGGCCGCGACCAGCTGCTCAGCCGTCATCGTTGCCTTCTCGCCGCCGCGAACGGCTGCGGCATCGAGCGCCAGCTCGGGATTGGCGGCAACGAAGCCGTCAAGCTTGCTTTCCGGAACCTTGGCAGCGGCACGAACCAACGGATAGCCGCTGGCCTGGAGCGCCATGTTGACCTGCTTTTCAAAGGCGCCGCCCATGGCCTTGGCCTTGTCGCCCGCGGCAACTGCATCGTAGCCACTGATGGTTGCATCGCCGATCTTGACCGTGGCAGCCGAGCCGGCCGAACCGGCAACGACGTCATAGGGCACGGAATTGCGCGTCAGGAACGAGGTCGCGATATCGCAGGATGTCGTGAACTTCGCCGTGCCGGTGGGGTTGAACTGGAATTTGCAGTCTCCCGGAGCGGCAGTGACGGTGGCGCGGATGGTCTGCTGGGCTTCTGCCAGTGCCGGGTTGCCGGCCCAGGTCAGCGTCTTGAACAGCGGGAAGTACGTCAGCATGGCGAGCAGCAGGCCGGCCATGATGATCGGCTTGCGCCCGATCTTGTCCGACAGCCAGCCAAAGAAGACGAAGAAGCCGGTGCCGAGGAGCAGCGAAGCCGCAACCATCAGGTTGGCCGACTGGCCATCGACCTTGAGGATGTTCTGCAGGAAGAACAGCGCATAGAACTGGCCGGAATACCAGACGACCGCCTGGCCGACGACGGCACCGAACAGAGCGAGCAGCGCGATCTTGGCATTTTTCCACTGGCCGAAGGCTTCGGTCAGCGGCGCCTTGGAGCCCTTGCCCTCTTCCTTCATCTTCTTGAAGGCCGGCGATTCGTTCATCTTCAGACGAATCCAGACGGAGACGCCGAGCAGGATGCAGGAGAGCAGGAACGGAATGCGCCAGCCCCAGGCCGCGAAGGCCTCCTTGCCGAGGATCATCTGCACGGTGACGATGACCACCAGCGACAGGAACAGGCCGAGCGTCGCCGTCGTCTGGATCCACGAGGTGAAGTAGCCCCGTTTGCCCTGCGGCGCGTGTTCGGCCACATAGGTCGCAGCACCGCCATATTCGCCGCCGAGCGCCAGGCCCTGCAGCATGCGCAGCGCGATCAGGAGGATCGGAGCGGCGATGCCGATGGACGCGGCACCGGGCAGGATACCGACGAGGAAGGTCGATAGACCCATGATCAGGATGGTGACGAGGAAGGTATATTTGCGGCCGACGAGATCGCCGAGGCGGCCGAACACCAGCGCGCCGAACGGACGCACCAGGAAGCCTGCTGCAAAAGCGAGCAGGGCGAAGATGTTGCGGGTGGTTTCAGGATACTGCGAAAAGAAGGTTGCGCCGATATAGATAGCCAGCGAACCGTAGAGATAGAAGTCGTACCACTCGAAGATCGTACCGAGCGAAGAGGCGAAAATCACCTTCTTCTGCTCGCCTGTCATGGGGGCGGCTTTTGGCCCGCCCATTGCTGCAATATCTGCCATTTCGTTCGTCCTCCACTCAAAAACGGCTGGTGCGCATCCTCGGTTGCGTCCGGATCCTCCCAGATCCGACGCGGATTGCGTCATGAGAACAAAATGGCAGAAAACCTCCGGAGGCGGCAGAGATGCTTTGGGATTATGACTTTAGTCGAATGCCGTCTGATGCGGCCTCAGGCCCGCAGCGCAGAGGCGGGCGACTGCCGGTAAGCGAGGAGGGCCGGTACGAGCGCGAGGCCCGCGGCAAAAAGCGCGATCGCGGCCGCGCTTGCCAGATCTTCCCGGGCAAAACCGACCGGCAGTGCGACCCCGCTTTCACCGGAGAAAAGCCCGGAGAGGATTCTGGCCGCGCCGTAACCGATGGCGAAGCCCAGGAGGATGCCTGCGGCGACCAGCACGAAAAGCTCGAGCCAGACGATCGCAAGAACCGCCGATTGCGGCGCGCCAAACGCGCGGAGCGCACCGATCTGGCGGCGGCGCTGGCCGATATGGATGACGGTGACCAGCAGCACGGCGGCGGCAACAAGAATCTGCGCGCCGACCGCGACGGCTGACAGAACACGTTTGGCATCGCCAAGCGTCGCGTAGAGATTGGTCAGCACCTCGCCGGGAAAGACGGCGAGCGTGCCGTTGCCGCGATAGTCCTGGCGCAGCTTGTAGGCGTCGGCGATCGTCTTGGGCTTGACTAGAATGGCTGGAAGCCCGGGCGCTTCGGCCGTCCATGCTTCGTCGAGGGGAGCGGCTGGGTCGATATGCCCGTGCTCGTGAGCATGCGGTTCATGGCCGACCGCAACCTCTTCCGCGTGCTCGTGGGCGTGAACCGCTTCATCCGGGTGTGCGCCTTCCGGCTCGGTGACATGCTCTTTTTCCGCATCCTCATGCGTATCTTCGCCCATTCCATGCAGGCTCCAGACGGACTGGATGGGTACGAGGATCGCCCGGTCCCAGGAGGTGCCGGTCGGCGCCATCCGGCCGATGATGCTATAGGCGAGCTCCGTATGGGTTTCCCCGCCGAGTTCTGCAAGGCCATGCGTGGGCTTCACCGCATAGCCGAGCGGCAGTTTCACGGCAGAACCGACGACGGCTTCACCGGCACTCGCAAAGACCCGTCCTTCCGCCAGGGCCGAGAGATTGCCCGCAAGCACCGAAGACGTTCCGACGATCGGATAGCCGGAGAAGGAATCTCCGAAACCGACCGGTGCCGCCCAGGAGACACGCGGATCGGCGGAGAGTTTCGACAGCACATTGCCCGGCATCAGCGGCAGCGGCGAAGGCTGGAGGAAGACCGAGGAGAGCAGCAGTTGCGTCTCGCTGCCGGGCGCACCGACAACCAGATCAAACTTGTCGGCGGCACGCGCGCTGCCGAGACGAAGGGCCCGTTCCTGCAGCGTTACCGCCACGCCGAGCGCTGAGGCAAACGCGATCAGAAGCACGACGACGATCGAACCGGCCCAGAGACGGCGAAGATCAGCAAGGATAAAACCGGTCATGCCGCCTTCTCCCGGCGCGGAAGATCGACCGTTATCCTCCCGCCCGCAAGGGTGATGCAGCGATCCAGACGGCCGGTCAGCCGCGGATCATGGGAAATGACGATCAGCGTGCTGTCATTGCTGACGGAAAGGTCGATCAGGAGGCGAGCGACCGCATCACCGCTTTCGCTGTCAAGGCTTGCCGTCGGTTCGTCGGCCACCAGCACTCCCGGCTTGCGCAGGAGCGCGCGGGCAATCGCCACGCGCTGCATCTCGCCGCGCGACATGGTCTCGATTTTCTGATCCGCGCGGCAAAGCCCGACGGCATAGAGGAGCATCATCGCCCGATCCCTGTCACCCGGCTTCAGGGCGCGCGACAGGCGGGCGGGAAGCAGAATGTTGTCGACGGCGCTCAAGCCCGGAAACAGATGGAAGTCCTGCATGACGATGCCGACATGGGCGCCACGCCAGCGATCGCGGCTGCGCTCGGACAACGTCACGATGTCGGTTTCACCCCAGGTGATCGAACCGGCACGCACACGTTCCAGCCCGGTGATGATATTGACCAGCGTACTCTTTCCCGAACCGGACGCGCCGGTGATCGCCACCCGGTTCCCGGCGGCGATGGAAAGGCTCGGAATATCGAGGACGGGAGCCGACAGGCCCGGAAAGGAAACGGAAATCGTGTTGAGCTCGAGCGACAACATCCGGCTAGACCGCCGCATATTGCGCGTCGCGCAGACGCAGCAAACTGACGAAGCCGGTTTCCGGGTCGGTCCAGGAGCCGAATTCGAGGACGCCCCGCGCCTCGATCGTCTGGGAGGGCTGCACGAAGGTCTGTTTTTCCCCGAGATAGACGACAACGATATTATCCGGCCAGTCGGCATCAGAGGAGCAGAAAGGGCACAGCGACATCGGGATTTCCGTCAGCACGAAAAAGGCTGCCTCAGCCTTGAGCGGCGGCGCCATGAAACCACGAATGGAAACCTCTTGCCCCGAAAGCGTCTTCACCCTTTCGGAAAATTCCAGCCCGAGAACGCCGAACTTGCTGTAGAGCTCACCAAAAGTCAGGGTTGATGCCGCAGCCGCAGATGGCCGCGCGCACAGTGCAAGCGGCAGGCTGCCGATCAGCGACAGCACATCGCGGCGCGTTGTTTTCACATCTGAAGGGTTCATCGAACGATCTCCCTTCGGCATGGCCCGACCAAATTCATAAGGCGAAATCCGGAAACGAAATCCGGCGGGCTGCAGGCAGCCCGCCGAAATGATTGGCTCAGTTTGTCTGCTTGGCGCCGAGAGCCATGGTATCGACCAGAACGCGGTAGACATCGCTCTGCTCCATATAGCCCTTGAAGCCTTCGGAACCCGGGCCGGTGGACTGCAGCACGACGTCATCGACAGCGTGAACGCCGCTATCGCCTTCCTTCGGAATATTGCCCTGAACGAAGACGGCGCCGGGGATATCCTTGTAGGCTTCGTTGGCGACATATTCCTTCTTCTCGTTCTGGATCGCCGGAACGAACGGACCGTCGAGCTTCGGACGGAAGGTTTCGTAGTGGTCCGGACCATTGGTGGCGGCCAGGAAGAGGCGGCGGGTGACGTCGATCTTGTCCGGATAACCGTCGCCGTTTTCATCCGTATAGTTCGGGAAGCCGGCTGCGGCATAGGTGCCGACCTTCTCGCGCATTTCCGTGCCCGGCTTTTCGTCATCGACGGTGCCGATGATGGAAACGCCGTGGGTGTGGTCGCCGGTGACGACGATCAGCGTGTCGGGGTTTTTGGCAGCGAATTCTCGGGCGACACCGATGGCCTTGTCGAATTCGATGGTTTCGACGACAGCGCGGTCCCAATCCAGGGGATGCGACATCTTGTCGATATTGGCAGCCTCAATCATCAGGAAGAAGCCTTCCGGATTCTTCGAAAGCTCGCCGAGAGCGACATTCGTCATGTCGACCAGACCGGGCTGGTCCGGAAACTTGTCGACGGTGCCCTTCTTCAGAAAATCGCGGTCGAGAAGCGTGTCCATGTTGCCGGTGTGGAACAGGCCGAGGATCTTGCCGGTATTGGTGCCGGCAACGGTCTCAAGCTCGCTTTTGCTGGTCGCCAGCGAGTAGCCGGCTTCCTGGAACAGCTTAATGTAATCCTTCTCGTCCTTGCGCTTGGAACCGGCCGTTTCCTTCGGCAGGAAATAGGCCGAGCCGCCGCCAAGAACGACATCCGGCTTGACGTCGAGCAGCATACCGGTGATCTCGGGCTTGTCTGCGCGCTTGCGGGTATGGGAGACGACGGCAGCCGGCGTCGCGTCCTGCACTTCCGAGGTGGTGACGATGCCGATCGACTTCTTGGTCTGGCGGCGGATGGCCTCGGCCAGGGTTTCAACGCGCGGGTCGTCCAGGCTGTCAGGCGTACGGTCACCATAGACGCCGAGGGCGTTGACGGCCGTCTTGTGGCCGGTCATGTAGGCCGACATGGTATTGGCGCTATCGGTGGCAATCGCTTCCGTGGACGACGTGCCGATGAAAGCCATGTGGTCCAGGTCGTCCATGTTCAGACGGCCGTTCGCCTTGCCTTCGGTCATGCCCTTGGACATGATGCGGGCAGCCGTGCGATGCGCGACCGAGAGGCCGTCGCCGAGGATGAAGATGACGTTCTTCGCCTTCTGGGTCGTGCCGGTATTGTAGACGTCCCAGGTGACGGTCTTGGTTTCCGAACCGGCCGTGACTTCGATCTTGTAGGCGCCTTCGACCGGGAGGGTCAGGCCGCGGGCGATCAGCGCCGAGCCGAGAATCTTGTCTTCCTTACCCTTTTCTTCTGCCACGAACTCGGCTTCCTTGCCGAGAACGGTCTTGTAATCCTGGCCGTTAACCGTGATCTTCACGTCTTCCGGCTTGATGACACCATCGAACTCGACCTTGAAGTCAAACGGCGAACCGGCAAGAATGGTTGCACGATCGAGCGGATAGACGGTGGCAGCCTGTACTGCACCGGCAAGGAATGTCGTGGCTGCAAGAGCCGACAGAAGCATACGCATTGAAACCCCCTATTTGCGTTCGAAGTGATCGGCCCGCAATAGTCGCCGGCGATGACACAAGCATGACAGTTCGGTAACGTTTTGGCGGCATGCCGGGCGCGCGCTCACGACCGGTTTTGTGAGCTTTCTGTTGACTCCGCGGCAAAACCCAGTATGAGCAACAGCGGAAAAGGGACCGCCATGCACCGTTTTGGTACTTCCATCGCTGCGCTGATCGCTCCGGCATTCGTTGCCGGGCGGGTTCGTTCCTTCTCGATTTTTTCCAAAACAACGGCCAAAACGACGACGAAAACCGTCTGACGTCTCTGGCCCACCGCTCTCTCCCCGGTTAGGCCGGGGACCCGAAGCCCGCGCCCTTGGCCGGCGGGTTTCTCCCCCCAAGCCCGCGGAGAGATGAGAAAGAGAGCAAAGACAATGGGTTTCAAGATTGCCGTAGCAGGCGCGACTGGGAATGTCGGCCGCGAAATGCTGAATATCCTTTCCGAACGCGGCTTCCCGGTCGATGAAGTCGTGGCGCTTGCTTCGGCCCGGAGCCAAGGCACCGAAGTCTCCTTCGGCGACAAGACGCTGAAGGTGAAGAACCTCGAAAACTACGATTTCTCCGATACCGACATTTGCCTGATGTCGGCCGGCGGCGCCGTGTCGCTCAAGTGGTCGCCGAAGATCGGCGCTCAGGGCTGCGTTGTCATCGACAACTCGTCCGCCTGGCGCTACGATCAGGACGTGCCGCTGATCGTGCCGGAAGTGAACCCCGACGCCATCACCCAGTTTTCCAAGCGCAATATCATCGCCAACCCGAATTGCTCGACCGCCCAGCTCGTCGTGGCGCTGAAGCCGCTGCATGATTTCGCCAAGATCAAGCGCGTCGTCGTCTCGACCTACCAGTCGGTTTCCGGCGCCGGCAAGGAAGGCATGGACGAACTGTTTAACCAGACCCGCGCCGTCTTCGTCGCCGATCCGATCGAATCGAAGAAGTTTACCAAGCGCATCGCCTTCAACGTCATCCCGCACATCGACGTGTTCATGGAAGACGGCTACACGAAGGAAGAATGGAAGGTTCTGGCCGAGACCAAGAAGATGCTCGACCCGAAGATCAAGGTGACCTGCACGGCCGTGCGCGTTCCGGTCTTCATCGGCCATTCGGAATCGGTCAACATCGAATTCGAGAACGAGATCAGCGCCGACCAGGCCCGCGACATCCTGCGCGAGGCGCCGGGTTGCCTCGTCATCGACAAGCACGAGAACGGTGGCTACATCACGCCTTACGAGTCAGCCGGTGAAGACGCGACCTACATCTCGCGCATCCGCGAGGACGCGACCGTCGAGAACGGCCTCAACATCTGGGTGGTTTCCGACAACCTGCGCAAGGGTGCAGCCCTCAACGCCATCCAGATCGCCGAGCTTCTCGTCAATCGCGGCCTGATCAAGGCAAAGAAGCAGGCGGCCTGATCAGAAAATATAAAGTTTTAACCAATAAAAGCCCCGCATGATCCGTTTGACGGGATGCGGGGCTTCTTTGGTAACAACCAACTGCCACGATATTGTGCTCATTTGCGGGAGGATTCACGTGAAACACGGCCTTTCTCTCCCGAGCCAGGATCGTGACAGGCCCCGCAAAGACTGGCATTTTGCGGACACCAAATTTGGATTCAGGCGCTCACGAGGTTTTTTCATGCACAAGGCAAAGTGCGTACTGGCAGGTTTCACGGCAGTCATGGCAGCGGCAATTCTGCCCACCACGGCATCGGCAGCGCAATGCGGCAACAATGCCGGCGGCTTCGAGGCCTGGGTGGAGGATTTCAAGAACGAGGCCACCAGCCAGGGCATCAGCCCGTCCGTGCTCAATACGGCTTTCGCCAATGTCAGCTACAACAAGGCGACGATCCGCGCCGACCGCGGCCAGAAGAGCTTCAAGCTGTCGCTCGACCAGTTCATGCAGAAGCGCGGCGGCCAGGCGATCATTTCGCGCGGCAGGAAGATGAAGGCGCAGAACGCTGCCCTCTTCGATTCGATCGAAAGCCGTTACGGCGTGCCGGCCGGCCCGATCATCGCGATCTGGGGCATGGAAACCGGCTTCGGAGGCTTCATGGGCAAGGAACATACCCTGTCGGCCGTCTCGACGCTCGCCTATGACTGCCGCCGCTCCGACTATTTCACCGACCAGCTTTATGCGGCGCTCAACCTCGTGCAGCGCGGCGATCTGAGCCCGGATGCGCACGGTGCCGCACACGGTGAAATCGGCCAGACGCAGTTCCTACCGGCCAATGTCCTGAAGTTCGGTGTCGACGGCGACGGCAATGGCCATATCGACATGGTTCGCTCGAAGGCGGACGCACTTGCCTCGACCGCCAACTTCCTGCGCGGCCACGGCTGGAGCGCCGGCGGCGGCTATCAGCCGGGCGAGGCCAATTTCGGTGCGATCCAGGGGTGGAACGCCGCCAGCGTCTATCAGCAGGCGATCGCCATTATCGGCGCGGAAATCGACGGCTGAAAACGGCCCTCTTGGAAGGAAATCATCCGCAGTTTGGGAAACCACGCTGCGGATTTTTGTTTTGGGGCGGTGAGGTCTCCGCAACAGGCGGAACAGCGCTAAACTCTCCGTCATCCTCGCCCTTGTGGCCCTTGTGGCGGGGTCCAGCAGCGCCGCGTCCGCGGCGCAAAAGACTCCGAAGCTCGAAACGATCAAAAGGTTTTCCCACCGCGCGGACGCGCGGTGACTGGATCCCTGACTGGATCCCCGGGACAAGCCCAAGGATGACGGAGGAGAGTGACCGCCGCAGCAAGCACCCTCTAAAAACGCTGGCCTTGAAAATTACATCCCCGGCCGGGCAAAATCGCCGGTCTTGGCGTCCATCACCCAGAGTTCGCCGGTCGAAATGTCGAACCAGGCGCCGTGCAGATGCAGCTTGCCGCGCTGTTCGAGGATCTGGACGCAAGGGAAAGTCCGCAGGTTGGCGATCGAATTGCGGATCGAGACACGCTCGAGAGCCCGCTGGCGCTCGGCGGCGGTCATGATGTTGTTGCTCTGGATCTGCTCGGCGGCTGGTTTCAGGAGGTGCATCCAGCGGCCGATGAAATCGCCGGGCGACAGCGGCTCGGCGTCGAGATCGAGCGCCGCCTTGATGCCGCCGCAACGGCCGTGACCCATGACGACGATATCGCGGACCTTCAGCACCTGGACAGCGAACTCCAGAGCAGCCGAGGTCGAATGATAGTGCCCGTCCGGCTCATAGGGCGGCATCATGTTCGCGACGTTGCGGACGACGAAAAGCTCCCCCGGGCCGCTGTCGAAGACGGTCTCGGGTGCTGCGCGGCTGTCACAACAGGCAATGACGAGGGTTTGCGGCTGCTGCCCGGTTTCGGCGAGCACCTTGTAGCGCTGCTGCTGCTCGTTGAAGCGCCCGCTCATGAAATTGTTGTAGCCGTTCAGCAAATGGTCCGGAAAACGCTGCATGGTGCTCGATCACTCCGACTATTTAAGACAATTGGGATGTACATTGCACGCTTGCCGCCTGAGGGACACAGCCTTTGTGCGGCGCGCGCATGCAAATTTCCGGCAGCCCATGCCGTCGGTGACATCCGTGAAATCTCCGTATCGTTTCGCGTAAGGTCCAACCGGTTTATTCGGTCAGGGCAGGGGGAGGCAAGAGCGATGTGCGCCGCCGCATCAAGAGCGCCGCTTCTGGCTTGGATGTATCAACCGGCGCATCTGGACCATCGCCATCGGCGTCGCAAGGCTGGAGGCATCGCGCTCGAGCGTCAGCTCGTCGGCGCCCCGTTTGCCGGTGCGGGCAATGATTTCGAAAACGCTCGCCGTCGCCAGTTGCAGCGCCCGTTCCTCCTTCAGCCCTTCCAGAAGCCGGGCGACAAACAGCGCCGCCAGCAGGTCACCCGTGCCACTGGGGGGATTGTCGATCAGCCGATGTTCGGCAAGCAGCGCATGATTGCCAGAGAGATAGAGATTGCCGGTGCTGCCGTGCATCATCGGGATTGCCGAGGTAACCAGCATGCGCGGCGGCCCGAGCGACAGGGCAGCCTCAAGAATGGCGGCGTTGGTTTCAAGCGGAACGCCGCAGAGCCAGGACAGTTCGAACCGGTTGGGCGTGGCAAGCGAAGCCAGCGGCAAAAGCCTGTCGCGCATCGCGATCGCCGTCGCCTCGGGCACGTAAAGGCCACCGGCATCGCCCATGACCGGGTCGCAGGCGTAGAAAAGGTCGGGATTTTTCTGCCTCAGCGCCCCGACGAGCCGGACGACGCCTTCCGCCTGATAGGCAGCACCGAGATAGCCGGAGAGAACGGCACGGACTTCCCCCGTCCACGGCGCGCGGATGAGGTCGTCGATCAAGCTGTTGAAATCGTCCTCGCTCACCGTAACCCGTGTCGAGGGGCCATGGCCCGGATGCCAGGGCAGGATGACCGTCGGCAGGGCCCAGACCGGATAACCCAGCGTCTCAAGCGCAAAGACCGCGGCGCGATTGCCGACGGAACCCCGAATCACATGGCTTGAAATGACGATGACGGCGCCCGGTGCAGGCTGGGACATTACGATTTTCCGCTGTTTCGACCCCCTCAGATCGCCCGACTGTCATGCCGCTGTCAACCGTGACCACGAAAAGATGAAAAGGCGCCTTTCGCCGGCCGACTGATGGGCAGGATCGAATAAGTGGATACAACCGATTTAATTTCAAAATCGGCACATTTTCGCTGAATTTTTCATGAAACCATTCCGAATTTGCTCGAAAACAACCACAAAAACAGTCGCCAATGGCCATTCTTCTGTTAGGTTCGGCCAAAATGGTGATTGCGGGGAGAGACAGTCATGGGCGCCAAATACAATCCAAAACGAGATCGGCATTTTGACGTTGTGAGCGAAGCCGGCAAGGCGCTCGGGCTGACGATGCTGTCGCCTGAGATCCTGTTCCGCCGGGCAAGCCATGACGATCTCGATCAGTATACGCCGGAGATGCTGGCGCTGGCCGCGGCGCATGCCCTGAAGGAAGTGAGCCGGAGCGAAAGCGACCGGCCGATCATCACCGTCGAATCCGTCGATGGCGTCACACCCAACGGAACAGACGTATCGATCCTGTCCGTCACCGACCGCAACATGCCGTTCCTCTATGACTCGATCATGGGCGAGGTCACCGCCACCCACCGCGACATTCACCTTGCCGTTCATCCCATCCTGGTTCTCGAAGCTGGAAAGCCGGCTAAGATCTTCGACCCCGAAGAAAAGAGCGATCCGGCCTCGCGGGTCAGCCATATCGAGATTCACCTTTCCAGACTGAGCGATACGGAGGCGGAGGACCTCAAAACGCGGGTCGGCAATGTTCTTTCGCACGTGCATCACGCGGTTGGCGACTGGACGCAGATGACGGCCCTGCTCGACCAGGCGATGAACGAGCTCGAAAACCACGCTCCCTCGCGCAGGAAGAACGATCGTGAAGAAACGCTGGCCTTCCTGCGCTGGCTGCGTGACAGCAATTTCACCTTCCTCGGCATGCGCGAATACACCTATTCCGGCAAGGGCGACGATGCTGTGGTCGAGCGCGGCAAGGGCCGGGGCTTGGGCATTCTCTCCGATCCGGATGTCCGTGTCCTGCGCCAGGGCAAGGACGCGGTACTGACGACGCCGGAGATCCTCGCTTTCCTCAACGGACCTGATTTCCTGATCGTCACCAAGGCGAATGTGAAATCGGTCGTCCATCGCCGCGCCTATATGGACTATATCGGCGTCAAGCGTTTCGACGAGGCGGGCAACGTCACCGGCGAATTGCGCATCGTCGGCCTCTTCACCTCCAGCGCCTATACGCGGCCGGCAGCCGACATTCCGTTGTTGCGCTTCAAGGTGGAGAAAATCGTCGATCATTTCGGCTACGATCCGCAGAGCCATTCCGGCAAGATGCTGGCCAATACGCTGGAATCCTACCCGCGCGACGACCTGTTCCAGATCGATGTCGGCCTTCTCGCAGGCTTCTGCGAACAGATCAACGAACTCGCCGACCGGCCGCGAATCCGGGTTCTGCCGCGCATTGATCATTTCGACCGTTTCGTTTCGGTGATCGTCTATGTGCCGCGCGAACAATATGATTCCGATGTCCGCGAAAAAATCGGCAACTACCTGAAAACCATCTATGACGGCCGCGTTTCGGCCTACTATCCGGCCTTTCCGGAAGGCGGCCTGGCGCGCGTCCATTTCATCATCGGGCGCTACGCCGGCAAGACACCGCGGGTGCCGCAGGCGAAGCTGGAAGAGGCTGTGCGCGATATCGTCACACGCTGGATCGACCGGTTCAACCTGCTTGCCCGCCACAAGGGCGTCGAGATCAGTGTCAACGAGGCCTATCAGGCGGCATTTACGCCGGCCGAGGCCTATGCCGACCTCGACGACATCGCCGCGTGCTTGCCGAGCGACCGGATCCGCATCGCCTTCTATCAAAAGCGCGGCAAGGGTCCGGGAGCGCTGGAGCTGAAGATCTTCCATGCCGGCGAGCCGGTATCGCTCTCCCATCGCGTGCCGCTGCTTGAAAACCTGGGCTTCCGCGTGATCAGCGAACAGACGCATGATATCGGCGTGACCGACACAGCTGGCGGGCAGCGCCTCGTCGTGCTGCACGACATGGAACTCATCCATCGCGATGGGCTCGTGCTCAATCTCGACAAGTCCGGGCCAATGCTGGAGGAAGCCTATCTCGCCGCCTGGAACGGCCTGATCGAGGATGACAACTTCAACCGGCTGATCCTGCTTGCCGGCCTGACGGCCCGCGAAGTGACCGTGCTGCGCGCCTATGCGCGCTATCTGCGCCAGACCGGCATCACCTATTCTCAAGGCTATCTCGCCGAGACGCTGAACAAGTATCCGGCGATCGCTGCCGACATCTTCAAGCTCTTCGTCACCCGCATGGACCCCGCGCTTGACGACAAGCCGAGAACGAAGCGCGCGGCGGCGCTTGCGGCAGCGATCGAGCATGCGCTGAATGCGGTCCCGAGCCTCGACGAAGACCAGATCCTGCGCCGCTACGTCAATGCCGTGCAGGCGACGTTGCGCACCAACTATTTCCAGCGGGATGCAAACGGCAATCCGAAGGCGATGCTCGCCTTCAAGCTCGATCCGAAGATCCTCGACGGCCTGCCCGAGCCGCGCCCGTTCCGCGAAATCTTCGTCTACGGCACCGAGGTCGAAGGCGTGCACCTGCGCTTCGGCAAGGTGGCGCGCGGCGGCCTTCGCTGGTCGGATCGCTCGCAGGACTATCGCACCGAGGTGCTTGGCCTCGTCAAAGCGCAGCAGGTCAAGAACGCCGTGATCGTGCCGGTCGGCGCCAAGGGCGGCTTCTTTCCGAAGCAACTGCCAGTGGGCGGCAGCCGCGACGAGATCTTCAAGGCCGGCACCGAGGCCTACAAGACCTATATCCGCACGCTGTTGTCGATCACCGACAATATCGTCGGCCAGGACGTCGTGCCGCCGGCCGACACGCTGCGGCTCGATGGTGACGACCCCTATTTCGTCGTCGCCGCCGACAAGGGCACCGCGACCTTCTCCGACACCGCCAACGGGCTTGCGCAAGAAGCCGGCTTCTGGCTGGACGACGCCTTTGCGTCCGGCGGCTCGGCGGGATACGACCACAAGAAGATGGGCATCACCGCACGCGGCGCCTGGGAAACCGTCAAGCGGCATTTCCGCGAAATGGACATCGACATCCAGACGACACCCTTTACCGTCGCCGGCGTTGGCGACATGTCGGGCGACGTTTTTGGCAACGGCATGCTGCTTTCGGAAAAAATCCGGCTGATCGCCGCCTTTGATCATCGCGACATCTTCATCGATCCTGACCCGGATACCGACCGCTCCTTTGCCGAGCGCAAGCGCATGTTCAGCCTGCCGCGTTCGAGCTGGCAGGACTACGACCGCACGACGCTTTCGGCCGGCGGCATGATCATTCCGCGCACGGAGAAATCCGTGACGCTGACGCCGCAGGCGATGGCGGCGATCGGCATCGACAAGCAACAGGCAACACCGTTCGAGATCTTGACGGCGATCCTGAAAAGCCCGGTCGATCTGCTCTGGTTCGGCGGCATCGGCACATATGTGCGCGGCCCAAGCGAAACGGATGCGGAGGTTGGCGACCGCGCCAACGATCCAATCCGCATCACGGCCGACGAGGTCGGTGCCAAGGTGATCGGCGAAGGCGCCAATCTTGGCGTCACCCAGCGCGGCCGTATCGCCTTCGGTCTCAAGGGCGGCCGCTGCAATTCGGACGCCATCGACAATTCGGCCGGCGTCAACTCCTCCGACTTCGAGGTCAACATCAAGATCGCGCTGGCTTCTGCCATGCGCGACGGACGTCTGACACGCGCCAAGCGCAACACGCTGCTCGCCTCGATGACCGACGAAGTGGCGACGCTGGTTCTGCGCAACAACTACGAACAGTCATTGTCGATTTCCCTGACCGAGATGCTCGGCGCCGGCAACCGGACGGCGCTTGCCCGGCTGATGACAAGGCTGGAAGCCGACGGGCATCTGAACCGCAAGGTGGAAGTGCTGCCGAACGACCAGGCGCTGAGCGAACGCTACCAGAGCGGCAAGGCGCTGACGCGGCCCGAGATCGGTGTGCTCTTGTCCTATGCCAAGATCGTGCTGTTCGACGAGATCGTCGGCAGCGACCTGCCGGGCGATCCCTATTTCCTGGCGACGCTGCGCGACTACTTCCCGGCGAAGATGCACAAGGCGCATGCCGGCGACATCAATGAGCACCGGCTGCGCCGCGAAATCATCGCCACGGTGCTTGCCAACGACACGATCAACCGCGGCGGCCCGGCCTTCGTCAGTAGCCTCATCGACCAGACGGGCTTCATGCCGGCCGACGTGGTGAAAGCCGCGGTGCTGGCGCGGGACGGCTATGACCTGACGCGCATTCAAGGCGAGATCGATGCACTCGACACCATCGTCAGCGGCCGCGTCCAGAACGAGCTTTACCAGGAAGCCGGGCGCATCTTCGCCATCGTGACCGAACGGGCGCTGAGGACACGAGCCATCACCGGGCCGCTCGGCGAGGCCGTGGACAGGCTGCGCCAGGCGCTGGCAAAGCTGAAACCCAGTCTGCATGCCTCGATTCCGGAGGACGCGGCCGAGGAGGCGCGCCAAAAGGCGGCCTATTTCGCCGAGCGCGGCGTGCCGCAAGCCCTGGCCGACGAGGTGGCCGGCCTGTCCCTGCTGACGCTTGTGCCCGAGATCATGCAAATTTCCGCCGAGACCGGCGTGACGCTCGCGCGCACGGCACAGAGCTATTTCGGCGTCACCCAGAACCTGCGCATAGCCCGGCTTCTGGCCGCAGCCGAACGTGTTTCGGCGACGGAACAATATGAGGCGATGGCATTGTCGCGCAGCATCAGCGATATCGCCAATGCCCGGCGCGACATCACCATCGCAGCCCTTGCCAACGGGAAATCGGAGAAAAACCCGGTGCTCGCCTGGCAGGATAGCGATCGCGTCAGGGTCAACCGCATCACTGATCAGTTGGCGCAACTGACGGAGAAGGGTGAAACGACGCTGGCCAAGATCACCGTCGCCGCCGGTCTGCTGAGCGATCTTGCGCAGGACCGGGCGAGGTGACACTGTCTGCGCCGAACAGGCGGAGCAGACAGTGGAGAATCAAGTGAGCAGCATCACCGCAGAGGCCGGCGACGAGCCAAGAGTATCGCGCGCCGGCCTTGCGGGCTGGATGCTGTTCGACTGGGCGGCGCAACCCTTCTTCACGGTGGTGATCACCTTCATCTTCGGCCCCTATTTCGTTTCCCGGCTTACGGACGATCCCGTGCATGGCCAGGCGATGTGGGGATACACGATCACCATATCCGGGTTCATCATCGCGATATTGTCGCCGGTGCTGGGCTCCATCGCCGACGCGACCGGCACACGCAAACCCTGGATTGCCTTCTTCGCGGTGATCAAGATCGCGTCGCTGGCGGCACTCTGGTTCGCCGTGCCGGGATCGCCGCTGCTCTATCCGTTCATCTTCATCATCCTCGCCTCGATCGCGGCGGAATTTTCGATCGTCTTCAACGATTCGATGATGCCGCGGCTGGTGAGCGAAAGCCAGATCGGCCGCATCTCCAACATGGCCTGGGGATTGGGCTATCTCGGCGGCATGATCGTGCTGATCGCCGTGGTGACGCTGCTGGCGGCGAGCCCTGAATCCGGCAAAACAATTCTTGGAATGGATCCGCTATTCGGGCTTGATCCGGCGACCGGCGCCGATGCGCGCGTGACCGGACCGATCTCGGCCGTCTGGTATCTGGTCTTCATCCTGCCTATGTTCCTGTTCACGCCGGACGCGCAGCGGGTGTCGGTACCTGCGGCCGTTGCGGTGCGCACTGGCCTTGCCGAGCTGCGGCACACGATCGGTGAATTGCGGGAACGATCGGGTATCCTGCGGTTTCTGGTGGCCCGAATGATCTTTCAGGACGGCGTCAACGGGCTTCTGGCACTCGGCGGCACATTTGCAGCCGGCATGTTTGCCTGGCAGACGGTCGAACTTGGCGTTTATGGCATCATTCTCAACGTCGTGGCGATCGGCGGGTGCCTCTATGCCAGCCGCCTTGACTCTAGGCTCGGCTCGAAGGTGATCGTCACCGCGAGCCTGATCTGCCTGACGATTGCGACGCTCGGCATCGTCTCGACCGGCCCCGGTTTCACGCTGTTCGGGCTTGTGCAACTGCCGACCACCGACGCCGGCGGCCTTTTCGGTACCGCCGCGGAAAAGGCCTATATCGTCTTCGGACTATTGGTCGGTATCGCCTTCGGCCCGGTGCAGGCCTCGTCGCGCTCCTATCTGGCCCGCAGCGTCAGCGCCAATGAGGCGGGCCGCTATTTCGGCCTCTATGCGCTCTCGGGCCGCGCCACCTCGTTTCTCGCACCGGCCTCGGTCGCGACAATCACGCTCGCAACGGGATCGGCCCGCATCGGCATGATGGCGCTGGTGGCGTTTCTAGCGGTGGGGCTGCTGATCCTCATCCGCACTCCTTATCCGGCGAACAGGGCGGCGTGATCGGCAAGAAGACTGGCGCTAAAAGTCCCACGGCGAAACAAGTTCCAGCCCGGTCGCGCGGAAATCGGCAAGGTTTCGTGTCGCCAAACGGCCACCGTTCACCCGTGCGATGGCGGCGATCATGCCATCCGGAGCAGACATCCCGATGCCTTGCCGCGATGCTGTGCCCATGATGTCGCCATAGGCCAGCGCGGCCGCTTCGGTCAAACCGAATATCCGATCAGCGAAGCGACGCCGCCAATCGGCCAATCCCTGCTCCAGTCGCATGGCGCGTTGATCAGGCATGATCTTCTGGATGCCGAATGAAATTTCTGCAATCGCAACCGTCGGAAGAGCAAGTTCCGCATCGTACCGAACGAGCCAGGAGATCACGGCCTCCGCGGGCGACTTCCGCAATGTTTCGGAGATGACATTGGTATCGACGAAAATCAAAGCTCGGGACCCGTATGGACTTTCCGCCCTTCCCGGATAATCGCGTCGAGATCGATATCGGTACCACAACTTTCCGACAGTCGCGTATAGAAAGCCGATGCCGGTTCGCGACCCGCCTCTCGGATTTCATAGGCTTCAAGCGCCCGCTCGACGATATCGGCGATCGAGCGGTTTTCGCGGCGGGCAAGCCGATGGGCGAGATCGCGGGCTCTTGCACTGCGCACGGAGAGTTGCGGTTCAGCCATATTCGAAGCTCCTTCAGCCTCGAATATAGGCAATATGTGCGCTGCCATCAAGATGGCTGATACTATCCTGATGGCAGATTAGACCAATCTCAATGCCGGAAGTGGCGCATTCCGGTGAAGACCATGGCGACGCCGGCTTCGTCGGCGGCGGCGATGACTTCCGGATCGCGCATCGAGCCGCCCGGCTGGATGACGGCGGTGGCGCCGGCGGCGATCATCGAGAGCAGGCCGTCGGCAAAGGGCAGGAAGGCCTCCGAGGCAACCGCCGAGCCGCGCGTCAGGGGCGCGGGCAGGCCGAGCGCCCTTGCCGCTTCCTCGGCCTTGAGGCCGGCGATGCGGGCCGAATCGACGCGGCTCATCTGGCCGGCGCCGATGCCGACCGTCTGGCCATCCTTGGCATAGACCACGGCATTGGACTTCACGTGCTTTGCCACCTTGAAGGCGAACTTCATGTCTTCCAGTTCCTGCGCCGTCGGTGCGCGCCTGGTGACGACCTTCAGCTCCAGGTCCTCGACCATGCCATTGTCGCGGGTCTGCACCAGCAGGCCGCCGGCGACGGTTTTTGCGGCAAGGCCCGGCACGCGCGGATCGGGCAGGGCGCCGGTGACGAGAAGGCGCAGGTTCGGCTTCGCGGCGATGACGACCTTGGCAACATCGCTGACGGACGGAGCGATGATGACTTCGGTGAACAGCTTGACGATTTCTTCCGCGGTGACGCCGTCGAGTTCCTGGTTGAGCGCGATGATGCCGCCGAAGGCCGAGGTGGAATCGCAGGCGAGCGCCCGCTCGTAGGCTTCGAGCAGGGTCGCACCCGTCGCGACGCCGCAGGGGTTGGCGTGCTTGATGATGGCGCAGGCCGGTGCCTTTTCCGGCAGGAACTCGGCGACGAGCTCGAAGGCAGCGTCCGTGTCGTTGATATTGTTGTAGGACAGCTGCTTGCCCTGCAAAAGGGTTGCCGTTGCGACGCCGGGGCGATTCTCGCCGGTCAGATAGAATCCGGCTTTCTGATGCGGGTTCTCGCCGTAGCGCATCTCTTCCTTCAAGACACCGCCGATGGTGCGGTGGAGCGGCATCGGCGTATCGAGAACCTCGGCGAACCAGCCGGAAATGGCGGTATCGTAGGCTGCCGTTCGGGCATAGGCCTTGGCAGCCATCTGACGCCGGAAGGCGAAGGAGGTGGCGGCACCGTTGCCCAGCTCGGCGAGCAGCGCCCCATAGTCGGCGGCGTCGGTGATGACGGTGACATA
The DNA here is from genome assembly GCF_040126305.1 of Pararhizobium sp. A13. Lineage (NCBI taxonomy): Bacteria > Pseudomonadati > Pseudomonadota > Alphaproteobacteria > Hyphomicrobiales > Rhizobiaceae > Pararhizobium > Pararhizobium sp. A13. The sequence goes on from NZ_CP149510.1 coordinate 948,951, forward strand.
GGCGTGGTTCTTGGCCGAAGCGCGGATCATCGCCGGGCCGCCGATATCGATGTTTTCGACCGTCGTCGGGTAGTCGCCGCCCTTGGCGCGCACGTCCTCAAATGGATAGAGATTGATGACCGCCAGATCGATGCCGGTGATGCCATGCGTCGTCATGGCCTGGACGTGGTCTTCGTCGTCGCGGATCGCCAGAAGGCCGCCATGGACGCCGGGATGCAGCGTCTTGACGCGGCCATCCATGACTTCCGGAAAACCGGTGAGGTCGGAGACGTCGGTTACCGGCAGCCCCGCTTCAGCCAGCGTCTTGTGTGTACCGCCGGTCGAGACCAGATGGATACCCTTCTGGTGCAGCGAACGGGCAAGCTCGACGATGCCGGTCTTGTCGGAGACGGAGAGCAGAGCGGTGCGGATGGTCACCTGATCGGGGGCGGGAATTTTCTTGGAGGCGACAGCCATCATCAAGCTCCTTCTAGGGCGCCGGATATCGGGAAATCTTCCGGCAGATGTCCGCCTGCCGTTAGCACAGCTTTCCCGATGAAGAAACCGTTTGATTCGCCTGGGTGTCGGCCTCACCGGTTGTCACGCTTCGCGCGACAGAATCCATTGGATTTCAGGCAGGGAGGCGGCAGCGAAGGTCACCGTGATCTGCGACGACTTGCGCACGCCGGAGGGGTCGGCGAAGAAAATGTCTTCTTCGATCGCGACTTCGCTGTCGCGGCAGGTGAACAGCCAGGTTTCTCCATCGGGGGCCGTGAGATAGACCTCATGCGGGCTATGCTGGCGCAGACTGATCGCCGGATGGATATGAAAGCGGGCAACGGCGATGGCCGTGTTGGTTTCCGCCGGATCCGTGCCGTCCGGCTGGAACAGCCGGTCGCGGCCGCGCACCGCACTTGCCTGGCCATTCACGCTGAGATCACGCTCGTGCATCAGGCCGAAAGCCTGGACGTAACCGTCATGGCTGGCGATGACGGCATCCGGCTGGCCATCCCCCTCTTGCCGGCGCAGGACAACCTTGGAGACGCCGCCGGTGACGATGGGACCGAGGAAACGCGATTCCGATAGGCGCGATGACGAGCGATCGTTGACTGTAACGGTGGAATGCGCCGCCGTCAGCCGCGCCAATTGGCGGAATCGTTCGCCGGCAAACTTTGGCGAGCCCGAGTTGATGATGAACCGATGGCGGCCGGACGACATTTCGAACGACAGGCAGCCGGCATGGGCGGTGCGAGACAATTCCGGCGAAAGCGGCATTCCCGTATCGACGATGACCACGACATTGTTCGCCGCCAGACGCTGATAATTGATATGCGGCAGGGCCTTGAATGGCGCGCCGGCCGTCTCGTCATACCGCAGGACGGCCATCAGCTCATTGGCGAGCGTCGAGGTGGCGCCATTGAACAACGCCAGCTCGCCGCCCTGATGGCGGAAGAACCGCAAGGCCGGATACATGCGGTCGATACAGGGGATGAGCTTGGCCGGGACGTCATGGCCGAGATTGACATAGGTCTGGCGCAGCGGCAGCAGATCAAGAAGCAAGTCGAGCCCGGTGCGCGGGTTGCGCGAGCTGTGGCCACCATCCGGCAGGATCTGCCGATCAAGCTCGAGATCGAGATTGCGGGCGGCCTTGCGGATCGCCGAGTCCGACGCGGGCATGGCGACAGAAGCCATGGCAAGGGCGATGCGCGCCCGCAGCCGCGCTTCACCGTCGCAGGTGGTGTCAGCGACATGGCGCAGATAACGGACCTGGAAGGCAAGATTTTTCAGGAAGCGGCGATAGAAGGCATGCTCGGCATTGCGCAGGATGATCGGCGAATGCGACAGCCACGCAATCAGGCGGTGGGCAATGATATCCGGTTCCCAGGCGATACCGTCAATAAAGCGACCATGCGTGGCAATCCAGTCATTGACGACATGGCGCAATCGGGCAAAATCCTCCTCTTCCTTGACCGAGCGCATATGGCGAACCCAGCCGAAGGAATGCAGCCGGACGGCAAATTCGCGCGAGGGCAGGTCGATCTCGAAGGGCGATTCGCCTTCCGTATCGAGCACGCGGCCCGCCAAGGGAAACCGACCCTGCAGGATTTCTTCGGCAACGAAAGGATCGACAGCCCGCAGATCCGTCGGCGCGACGATCAGACGATCCGGCGTGGACCCAGTGAAACGGAAGGCAGTGTTGCGGCCCAAGGCAAGCCGACGCGAGAAGCGGCGCCAGCCCTCACGCAGATACAGATAGAGAAGCCTTTGCCGGTCCGAAATCCGCATCGTTGAGCCCGTGTGCCTCCCCACTCCCGGACCGGGCTTCAAACCGCATCGCCAATCGGAATGATTGCTGTCCGCACCAGATACTACCAGGACCACGATCATGCCTAAAAAGTCATTAAACTTTTATGGATCGTACCGGCATTGTTAGGCAAACGCACCCAATGCGTCAATTGACGCGCGAAGACCGGCTGTTGACAGCCAAAATTATGCTTTTCGACGCAAGATCACCGCATAAAACCCGTCAAGGCCGCCGGAAAAGCCATCCTGCGGCGGAATCATCGCCGGCGTGGTGCGGAATTCGCCGAGCGGCGTAATCGCATCTTCCAATCCAGGCCAGTCAACCGGATCGATGGCGACGCGGTCGCAACCGCCCTCCGCAAGGATCCGTTCAACAACCTCTTCGCCCTCGCGCTTGTCGAGCGAGCAGTTGGAGAAGACGACGAGACCGCCCGGTTTTACCAGGGTCAGCGCGTGGCGCAGCAGCTTTTCCTGCAGCAGGGCCAGTTTCTCGATGTCTTCCAGTCCCTTGGTCCACAAAACGTCCGGATGGCGGCGGATCGTGCCGGTCGAGGAGCAAGGTGCATCGAGCAGGGCAGCGTCGTACAGCTCTTCTGTCCGGAAATCCGCCATGTTGATTTCCTGCGTCGCAGCCTCGAGCCCGAGACGGGCGAGATTGCCTTGAAGGCGCTTCAGGCGGCTTGCCGACTGGTCGAGCGCGGTGACGGTCGCTCCGGCCAGAACCAGTTGCGCGGTTTTTCCACCGGGTGCCGCGCACAGATCGACCACGCGTTTGCCGGCAAGTGCGCCGAACAGCTTTGCGGGAAGGGCGGCGGCGGCATCCTGGACCCACCATTCGCCGTCATCAAAGCCCGAAAGTGCCGGCACCGCGCCGGAAAAACCGGCAAGACGCACGGAACCGGTCGGCAGGACACGCCCGTTCAGGCGCTCCGCCCACCCTTCTGCGTCCGACTTGACGGTCAGGTCGATAGCTGCGGGGGTAAGCAGGGCATCGGCGATACGTGCGGCCTCATCGCTGCCGTAGTAGCTGACCAGTCTCTTATGGAACCAGGCGGGAATTGCCGGGGTCTTTTCGCCGATCGTCTCAAGCAGAGCCTGTTTTTCGCGCGAAAGGCGGCGCAGAACGGCATTGACCAGACTGGCGAAGCGCTTGTTGCGCGGATCGGTCTGGGCCTGTTCGACGGCGAGATCGACGGCGGAATGATCGGGAATATCGAGATAGAGGATTTGCGCGGCCGCGACGGCAAGGACGTGGTCCAGCGCCCGGGCGCCCTCTGGCAGCGGCGTCTGCAGCAGCGAGCCGATCATTGCCTCGATGCGGGGCAGCTGGCGCAAGGCCGAATTCAGGATCGCCCGCACCAGCGCGCGATCGGCCTCATTGAGCTCGCGATAGACCGGGTTGCCGTTTGCGGCATCGAGCATGCCATCCAGCGAGGTCTTGCGATCGACCACGGCCGCCAGCATCTTTGCCGCCGCCTGCCGGGCCTTGAGACCGGGCTTGTCGCTGCGCGCAAGAGCCGGATTTTCCGGGCCTTTCTTAACGGAGCCCGGCTTGCGGTTATTTCGTTTCGGATGCGAAGCGGTTTTATTTTCGTCTGACGTCAAGACCAGGGACCTTTCGGTGGTTCGGAACCACCGCGACCCCAGCCTGTCGGCGGCACGGAGCGCGATTTGCGCACCGGATTATCAGCCCTGACCGGCGGCGTCGAGACCGCCGACATTTCCCCGGCCATCCTTTGCAGCGCGGCAATACGGTTTTCGGTCGCCGGATGGGTGGAGAACAGGTTGTCCATGCGCTCGCCGGACAGCGGATTGATAATGAACATATGGGCAGTCGCCGGATTGCGCTCGGCCTCTTCGTTCGGTACCTGATGGGCGAAATTCGAGATCTTGGCGAGCGCCGAGGCGAGCGACAGCGGCTTGCCGCAGATCTCGGCACCGCGCCGGTCGGCGGAATATTCGCGCGTCCGGCTGATCGCCATCTGCACGATCATCGCCGCCAGCGGCGCAACGATCATCGCCACAAGCACGCCGATGAAGCCGAGCGGATTGTTGTTTTCACGATTGCCGCCGAAGAAGAAGGCGAAATTGCCGAGCATGGAGATGGCACCGGCAAGTGTCGCCGTCAGCGTCATGGTGAGCGTGTCGCGGTTTTGCACATGGGCGAGCTCGTGCGCCATGACGCCAGCGACCTCATCATAGGTCAGCGCGTTGAGAAGCCCGGTGGAGGCGGCAACGGCCGCATTTTCCGGGTTTCGCCCCGTGGCGAAGGCATTCGGCTGCGGATTGTCGATGACATAGACCTTCGGCATGGGCAGGCCGGCGTTTTTCGCCAGATCACGCACGATGCCGTAATATTCAGGCGCCGTGCGCTCATCGACCTCCTGCGCGCGGTACATGCGCAGCACCATGCGGTCTGAATTCCAATAGGAAAAGAAATTCATGCCCGCGGCGATCAGGAGCGCGATCATCATGCCGCCCTTGCCGCCGATCAGGAAACCGACCGCCATGAACAATGCGGTCATGAAGGCCAGAAGCATTGCGGTGCGCACCAGGTTCATCGGTCCATCTCCAAAGTTCAGCAAACGTTTCACGTGAATCACGGTTCCGTTTGCACGAAAGGTTCCTATATGATGGTGACATCAGCCGCATTCTTCAACATTTTCGCCGAAATTTGGGTCTTGCATGCAAAACGATAATGATAATTCGCCCGCGGAACCCCGCAAACCGCTGACGCCTGCGGCGCAACGCGCCCTGGCGGAGGCGGAAGAACGCAGGAGCCAGCAAAAGCCCCTGAATCTGCCGGAGGAACTGGGCGGTCGCGGCGGGGCTGAACCCGCCCGTTTCGGCGACTGGGAGATCAACGGCCGGGCGATCGATTTCTAAGGAAATAATTCCTGTCGCGAAGCGTTCGCTATCGGTATATTTTGGCGATATTATATTTGACAAACCCAACCTAAAAGCCTACAAAGGTTCAAGAAGTTAGGTTTGGATGTTCGCCATGTCAATTTTGAGCAAGGAATATTTTCACAACGAGGCGGCAGCTTTCGAGCATGTCGAAAGTGTTTTGTGGGCTAACGGTCCGACTTGCCCTCATTGCGGAAACGTCGACAAGATCTACAAACTGGAGGGCGTACGCTCCAAGCCTTCGAAAAAGAACCCGCATGGTGTAGAGCGTCACGGCTTGAGGAAGTGTGCAGCCTGCCGCCAGCAGTTTACGGTGCGCATGGGTACGATCTTTGAAGAAAGCCATATCCCGCTCCACAAGTGGCTACAGGCTATTCACCTGATTTGTTCCAGCAAGAAGGGTATCAGCTCTAACCAGCTTCATCGCGTTTTGGAAATCACGCTCAAGTCGGCTTGGTTCCTGTCGCACCGCATCCGCGAAGCAATGCGGTCTGGTGAACTGGAGCCGATGGGCGGCAACGGTAAGACTGTTGAAGCCGACGAAACCTATTTTGGCGACAAGAAGGAAGTCACCACCCGCACGAAGCGCGGCAAGTCTGGCCTGTCGAGCAAGCGTGCTATCGTTTCGCTTGTCGAGCGTGGTGGCAAGGTTCGTTCCTTCCATGTAGATCGCGCCGACAAGAGGACTGTCACCAATATCGTCTGGCACAACATCCACAAGGAAACGACGTTCTACAGCGACGAGAGCCGCCTTTATGGTGATGTTCATTCGAAGCTGGAGAACAGCGATTCCGTCAACCACACGTCTGGCGAATACGTTCGCGGCATGGTGCATACGAACACCGTGGAAGGCTACTACAGCATCTTCAAGCGTGGCATGAAGGGTATCTACCAGCATTGCAGCGAGAAGCACCTACACCGCTATCTGGCTGAGTTTGATTTCCGTTATAACAATCGCGTTGCGCTCGGCACGAACGATCAGGAACGCGCCTTGAATGCGCTGGTTGGCGTCAAGGGCAAGCGGCTTACCTACGTTCCATCTGGTTTCTGAGCCGATTCGGAGGCGGAACGAGATTCAGCTTTCGTTCTATTTTCTTGACGACTCCGGCTAAATACCCTATATAGGTGGTGCCGGGGATACGTCGAAACGTATCAGGGTGTAAAAACCCGCCCGGCGGCTATTCCCACCCACGTGTGGGGAATTTCACCAAGCCATAGCCGTTAATATCTCCGTCAGGCCGGGCCCTGAACGATGGGCGTAGCATTTGAAAATATAGCTCGTCCTTGTGATTGAAAGCGCGGCCGATGGCGCCAGACACCATGTCGGCCATTTGAACACCTACACTCATATGGGATGGCGTCAAGAAAATGCACTCTACGAAGTTACCGTAGTTGCTTACATAGGCGTTTTCCCCATCTACCATGTCCAAATGGTTCACGCGGAATATGTCGTCTTGCTTGCGGCCGCGATGATCCGCCACAACGAGCCCTAGTTGGGTGTTGCCTACAGTCTTACTCAGGTCTTGCAGATGGTACTGGAATCGCTCTGAGACCGGCTTGTAGGTGTAGTGGTACAGCTTTTCCGCGTCGGTAACCGACGGCAGTTTATAGGCCGCTGACACGCTTGCCACGCAAGCGATAATTTTAACGCTCTTGCGTCTGAGTAGGATGTTAAAATACTCATTCCGGAAGCTATCTTTATGCGCCTGGTCGAGGTGGCCGACGGAATTATCCGGTTCGGTATTGTGGGCGCCAAAGTAGCGCCACTTTATCTCGCCTGTTATGCTGTATTGTGGTTTAGCGCAGAGCTTGCGTACCTCACTGGCTATCCCATGCCACTGAGACTCGTGCATGATAACCGCGCCGATAACAAAGTAGGGGTTCGATTTCTTCGAATCTGGCTTTGGCGGCGTCCCGCTCTCGTCAATGAAACAGAAGTGCATTTCCTATGACCCATCCAAACGTAGAAAAGAGCCAAGCGGACAAGTTCAAGGAAGCCGCTCGCGAGCTGGAAACAGACGACAACGAGGAACGCTTCAACGCGACCCTAGGAAAATTAGCCAAATCGCCGCCGCCATCGAAAGATGAGAAGCCGACGAAGGACAAGAAGCCCGCCAAATAGGCGGGTTTTTAACGTCTACTCCTTGGGAGCGAAAATTTCGCTCGTCCCAGAGCTTCGCATGATGTCCACGCCGCGACGGCAGTCAGCTTTGTTTTTGTAGCCTTCGCTGCTAACTGCAATCTCCTCGCCGTTGGTGGCATAAAAAACCCACCTCCATTCGGAGGAATTATCTTTGTACATCCAATAACATGGGTACTTCAAACCATTGGGACGGACTGGCATGGAAAAACACCTCAACACTTACGGTTTCAAATATCGGTTCAATGACCGCAACTATGCGCTTGTGGTTGAGGCCCAGAGTGAAGCCGCCGCTAAAGAGGAAGTCTTAGCAATCGCTAAGGCGGTATTCATCAGCGAACTATCTCCAGTTTCAACCCACGATTCGCATATTAGCTGATTCTCGCGTGGGTGTGTCAAATATAATATCGCGTATATTTTCCTATAATGATGTTTCGCAACCGCTTCTGTTTTCTCGTGGCTTCGATCGCACCGTTCCTGGCCTTCCACACTTATGCCTTCGAAACCGGCAAACGGATCGAAATCACCGGTCCGGTGAGCGCAGAGATCATCCGCGTCATCGATGGAGACACGATCCTGGTCGCGGCCAAGCCCTGGCCGCAGCAAACGATGGAAGTCTACGTGCGATTGCGCGGCATCGACGCGCCGGAGCTGAAATCGTCCTGTGCGGCGATCCGCGATGCCGGCCGGCAGGCGCGTGCCGCCTTGACTGATTTGACCCGAGATCAACGCGACATCCAGCTGACGCGCATTTCCGGCGACAAGTATTTTGGCCGGGTGGTTGCCGACATCAGTTTTTCCGATGGGCGGAATCCGGCTCAGGAAATGCTGGCGGCCGGCTATGTGGCGCCCTATGACGGTGGGCCTAAACAAGAAAGCTGTTCGTCCTTCTGGAAAAGGATCGTCCTGAGCCATCCCCGGTCAAGGGATGGCTCAGGCAGGAAATCAGGCCTTCCTGTTCTGCCGATTGGCAATGAGATCGTCGACCACGGCGGGATCGGCGAGCGTCGAGGTATCGCCGAGCGCGCCAAAATCGTCCTCGGCGATCTTGCGCAGGATGCGGCGCATGATCTTGCCGGAGCGGGTTTTCGGCAGGCCGGGCGCGAACTGGATCTTGTCCGGCGAGGCAATCGCGCCGATTTCCTTGCGGACATGGGCGATCAGATCCTTGCGCAGCTCATCCGAACCCTGCTGGCCGACCATCAGGGTCACGTAGCTATAGATGCCCTGGCCCTTGATATCGTGCGGATAACCGACGACAGCGGCTTCCGACACCGCGTCATGGCTGACCAGGGCCGACTCGACCTCGGCCGTGCCCATGCGGTGGCCGGAGACGTTGAGCACGTCATCGACGCGGCCGGTGATCCAGTAATAGCCGTCCTCGTCGCGCCGGCACCCGTCGCCAGTGAAATATTTGCCCTTGTAGGTGGAGAAGTAGGTCTGAATAAAGCGCTCGTGGTCGCCATAGACGGTGCGCATCTGGCCCGGCCAGCTGTCGGTGATGCAGAGATTGCCGTCGGCCGCACCGTCGATCACCTGGCCTTCGCCATCGACGAGCTGCGGCTGGATGCCGAAGAAGGGGCGGGTGGCCGATCCGGGCTTCAAGGCGGTCGCACCGGGGAGCGGGGTGATCAGAATACCGCCGGTTTCCGTCTGCCACCAGGTATCGACGACCGGGCAGCGGCCTTCGCCGACGGTGTGGTAATACCATTCCCAGGCTTCCGGGTTGATCGGCTCGCCGACGGAACCGAGCGTGCGCAGCGACTTGCGCGAGGAGCGGGTGACGAACGCGTCGCCCTGGCCCATCAGCGCGCGGATCGCCGTCGGCGCGGTGTAGAAGATGTTAACCTTGTGCTTGTCGACGACATCCCAGAGACGGCCGGCATCCGGATAGGTCGGCACGCCCTCGAACATCAGCGTCGTCGCGCCATTGGCGAGCGGGCCGTAGACGATATAGGAATGGCCGGTAACCCAGCCCACGTCAGCGGTGCACCAGTAGATATCGCCGTCGTGATAATCGAAGACATATTGATGGGTCATCGAGGCATAGACGAGATAGCCGCCCGTCGTGTGCAGCACGCCCTTCGGCTTGCCGGTCGAGCCGGACGTATAGAGGATGAACAGCGGATCCTCCGCCTTCATCTTCGCCGGCGGGCAATCGGCCTTCACGCCCGCTACGGCCTGATGGTACCAGATATCGCGTTCGGAAAACCAGCTGATCTTGCCACCTGTCCGGCGGATGACGACGACGGATTTGACCTCGACGCCGTCCCGGCGGGCGATCTCGATCGCCTGGTCGGTATTGGACTTCAGCGGGATCGGCTTGCCGCCGCGCAGGCCCTCATCGGCGGTGATGACGAAGGTGGATTCGCAGTCGACGATGCGGCCAGCCAGCGCATCCGGGGAGAAACCGCCAAAAACGATGGAATGCACGGCACCAATGCGGGTGCAGGCGAGCATCGCATAGGCTGCTTCCGGGATCATCGGCATGTAGATGGTAACACGGTCGCCCTTTTTGACGCCGTTTGCCTTCAGCACATTGGCGAGGCGGCAGACATGCTCGTAGAGCTCGCGATAGGTGATCTTCTTGTCGTCATAGGGATTGTCGCCCTCCCAGATAATCGCCACCTGATCGCCGCGCTTTTCCAGATGCCGGTCGATGCAATTGTAGGAGACGTTGGTGAGGCCGTCCTCGAACCATTTGATCGAGACCTTGCCCTTGAAGGTGGTGTTCTTGACCTTGGTATAGGGCTTGAACCAGTCGATGCGCTTGCCATGTTCGCCCCAGAAGGCATCCGGATCGGCGACGCTCTGCTTGTACCATTTCAAATAGGTGGTGCTGTCGATCAGAGCGCGTTGCTTCGCCGGTTTGAGCACCGGATAGGTCTTGACGGACATGCTGATTTTCCTCCCTGCGCAGGCAATTTCTGGACGGCACATCTCCGTGTGCGTCCTCTCCGGGCGCATTCATATCAGGTCAAGACACGGCGGCAATTAGACAAAAGGTCATTTCTGCGAGAAGAATTGCATTTATGCGACGACGAGGGTATAGAGGCGCTAATTTCCCGGAAATTAAAGTGGTTACACCCCACGGCCCGCGACACCGGCGCGGACGGACAGAAGGACTATACCCATGGCTCAACAACTGCTTATGCCCAAAGCGACGGCCGTATGGCTTGTTGACAACACTGCCCTGTCGTTCGAACAGATCGCCCAGTTCTGCAAACTGCACCCGCTGGAAGTCAAGGCGATCGCGGACGGTGAATCGGCGCAGGGCATCAAGGGCCTCGACCCGATCGCCACCGGCCAGCTGTCGCGCGACGAAATCGCCCGCGCCGAAGGCAACGCGAACCACAAGCTGAAACTCTCCGAACCGAAGGTTCGCGTTCCCGACAGCAAGCGCAAGGGTCCGCGCTACACACCGGTTTCCAAGCGCCAGGACCGTCCGAACGCCATCCTCTGGCTGGTACGCAACCATCCGGAACTGAAGGACGCCCAGATCTCGCGTCTCGTCGGCACCACCAAGTCGACGATCGAGCAGATCCGCGAGCGCACCCACTGGAATTCGACCAACCTGACGGCGATGGACCCGGTCACGCTCGGCCTCTGCACCCAGATCGATCTCGACCTCGAAGTCGAACGCGCCTCGAAGGGTCGTCCTCTGCCGACGGCGGCCGAGCTCGGCGCGACGCTGGAAGCATCGAAGGAAACGGAAAAGCTGCCGTTCTCCTACGAGCGCGAAGAAGAAAAGGAAATGGACGCCGACGCCGTTTTCGCCAAGCTCAAGTCGCTCAAATCCGACCGCAAGGACGAAGACGACGACCATTACTGATTGGAGCGCATCGTTCCGAACGAAAAAACCCGGATCGCCTGATCCGGGTTTTTTTGTAAGTGGCTTTGGAAGACAATCAATAGGCCGAACCTTCGCTTCCATCCAGGCGGTGTCGCTCCGTCCCCTTGAGCGGCGGATTGAAGATGCTGACAAGGATCAGGTCTTCGTCGCGGCCGCCACGCAGATAGTGTTTGTCATTCTTGTCGAGAACGTAGATATCCCCCGGCGCGATCGGAAAGACATTGCCCGCCATGTCCTCGACTTCTCCGGTGCCGGCAATGCAATAGCAGGCCTCGAGATGGTTTCGATATTCGAGCAGCGAGGTGGTGTTGGCGCGCACGACCGTGTGGCAGACCGTGAAGCCCATGCCGTCGCGCTCGGTCAGGAGGCGGTGACTGGTGCCGCTTCCCCATTCGACGAAATGCGGAGTTTCTTCGATCTGCTTCAGATTGCGCACGAACATAGCTTTTGCCTTCTTCAGTAAAATTTGTCGATAAGAGTTGAAGGGATTCAAAATCCTTCTCTGATGTCCTGTATCGCTTGCATTTTCGCTCACGACAAATGATGCTTTCTCGTCGTTTCGGTGAGGAAAACTTGACTATGATGCCTTCGCTCAGCGCACTGCGCGTCTTTGAGGCCGCGGCACGGCTCAACAGCTTTTCCCGCGCCGCCGACGAGCTGCATGTCACCCACGCCGCGGTCAGCCATCAGATCCGTCTGCTGGAAGACTGGTTCGGCCGGCCGCTTTTCCTGCGCGAAAAGCGCACCGTCCGGCTCGTGCCCGACGCGACCGCTCTGGCACAGACGCTCTCGGTATCGCTGGCGCGGATAGAAGCGGAAACGCGCGCTTTCCGTATGAAGGCGACGGGCGAACTCACGGTCGCCTGCATCGCCTCGATCGCCACGCGCTGGCTCATTCCGGCCCTTCCGGATTTTCTTAAGCCTAATCCGGACATCAACGTGCGCGTCGTCTATGCGATGGGCGAGCAACGGTTTCGGGAGGGGGACTGCGACGTCCTGATCACGCTGGGCGAAGACCGGAGCGAGACGCGAGAAAGCACCTGGTTGTTTTCCCGTGCCAACCGGCCCGTTGTCAGCCCGGCTTACCTCGCGCGGCGGGGCATGCCCGAGACTGCAGAGGCGATCGCCGCCGCCGATCTCCTGCATGACGAGACGCCGGATCGCTGGCTGAAGTGGTGCAGGAAGGCGGGATTGCAAATGGACGGACCGTTGCGCGGCCCGGTGTTCCAGGACTTCAATCTGCTGGCCACAGCCGTTATCGCCGGACACGGCATCGCGCTCTGCCCGACCGAGGTATTTCGCCGCGAACTCGACAATGGCGACCTCGTCATTCTCTCCGATATCGAGACCTTGACGGACGAAAGCTATTTTCTGGTCACCGCGAGGCCGGCAAGCGTGGCAGCCGGAAAATTCCGCGACTGGTTTTGCGGTCTGGCGGGCAGTTTTCGTGAATCCGGCTAACCACCTAGGCCGCGTGACTTCAGCGCCGCGGAAATTTCCTCCAGCACGGCGGGGTCGTCGATCGTCGCCGGCATCTTCCAGCTTTCGCGATCGGCGATCTTCTGCATCGTGCCGCGCAGAATTTTTCCAGAGCGGGTCTTTGGTAGGCGCTTGACGCAGATTGCTGTCTTGAACGCAGCGACGGGCCCGAGACGTTCGCGCACCAGGGCAACGACTTCCCTTTCGATTTCGGCTGTTTCACGGGAAACATCGGCATTGATGACGAGGAACCCGGCCGGGACCTGGCCCTTGATCGCATCGGCGACGCCGATCACTGCGCATTCGGCGACATCCGCATGGCTGGCGCAGATCTCTTCCATCGCCCCTGTCGACAGGCGGTGACCGGCCACATTGATGATGTCGTCGGTGCGCGACATGATGAAGATATAGCCGTCGTCATCGATATAGCCGGCATCTGCCGTGCGGTAGTAACCCGGGAATTCGGAGAGGCAGCTTTCGCGAAAACGCTCGTCGGCATTCCAGAACGTCGGCAGGCAGCCCGGTGGCAGCGGCAGCTTGATCACGACATTGCCGAGGGTTCCGACGCTGACCGAATGTCCGGCATCGTCCAGGATCTGGACGTCATAACCGGGCAGGGGCACTGCCGCGGACCCATATTTGACCGGCAGGAGGCCGAGGCCGAGAGGATTTCCGGCCACCGGCCAACCGGTTTCCGTCTGCCACCAATTGTCGATGACGGGGACCCCAAGCTTCGCCTCCGCCCAGGCAACCGTATCTGGATCGGCCCGCTCGCCGGCAAGAAAGAGGGCTCGCAGGGATGAAATGTCATGCCGGCGGATCAGCTCTCCCTGCGGGTCCTCCTTGCGGATGGCACGGAAAGCCGTCGGCGCGGTGAACAGCTTGGTGACGCCGTGTTGCTCGATGACCCGCCAGTAAGCGCCCGCATCGGGCGTGCCGACCGGTTTCCCCTCGTAGAGCACCGACGTGCTGCCGTTGAGCAGGGGCCCATAGACAATATAGGAATGGCCGACGACCCAGCCGATATCCGATGCTGCCCAGAAGACCTCCCCCGGCTTCACTCCAAAGAAGTTCTCCATAGACCATCGGAGCGCAACCATATGACCGCCATTGTCGCGCACCACGCCCTTGGGCTGCCCGGTCGTTCCGGACGTGTAGAGGACGTAAAGAGGATCGGTGGCCAGAACCGGCGTGCAGCCCAGATCGTTTCCAACCCGCTTCGCCTCGCTGACGGCCGAAGCAAAATCGATATCCCGATCTGGATGGAGCTCTGCCTGAAGCTCCTTCCGCTGATAGACGAGGCAGCGATCCGGTTTGTGCGCGCTGATCTCGATCGCGGCGTCGAGAAGAGGTTTGTAGGCAATGGTGCGGCCGCCTTCGATCCCGCAACTGGCAGAAACGATCAGCTTTGCCGCGCTGTCGCTTATGCGCGTGGCAAGCTCGTTTGCCGCAAACCCGCCGAAGACGACGGAGTGCACGGCACCGATGCGGGTGGCCGCCAACATGGCAAAGGCCGCCTGCGGGATCATCGGCATATAGATGATGATCCGGTCACCCTTCTTTACGCCGAGGTCACGATAGACGCAGGCAAGCGCGACGACCTCTTCCAGCATGGCGCCATAGGTCCAATGTTCGACCGTACCGGTAACCGGACTGTCGTAGATCAGCGCATTCTGATCCGCGCGACCCGAAGCGACCTGGCGATCCAGACAATTGAAGCAGGTATTTGTCTCGCCACTACTAAACCAATGGCCGTAGACGCCCCGGTCCGGATCGAAAACGCGCTGCGGCGGCCGGAACCAATCGATATCCTTTGCGGCCTTCGCCCAGAACGCTTGCGAATCCTGCTTCCACGCGTCGTACACGTCGGAATAGCTGCTCGCCATCTCCGTCTCCTCCACTCCCAAAACCGGGGTCAACCGGCCTCCAAGTGGAAACATTAGGAGATTGCGGAAGGGGCGAGAAGCCGGACGAAAGCATTAGATCAACGTGTGCCGAAGATCGCCGAGCCGACGCGGACGCTGGTCGCGCCGAACTGGACGGCAACCTCGAAATCGCCCGACATGCCCATGGACAGCTTTGTCAGCCCGCAACGCGCCGCGAGCTTGGCGAGCAGGGCGAAATGCGTCCCGGGATTCTCATCCGCCGGCGGAATGCACATCAGGCCCTCGATCGGAATGCCGATCGTCTCCCGGCACAGCGCGACGAAGGCAATGGTTTCGTCCGGCGCGATGCCGGCTTTTTGCGGCTCGAGGCCCGTATTGACCTGGACGTAGAGGCGAACGGGCTTGTCTTGGCGCACAATCTCAGCCGCGACAGCTCTGGCAATCTTCTCCCGGTCGATGGTCTCGATGACGTCGAAGAGGGCAACCGCATCGGCCGCCTTGTTGGATTGCAGCGGGCCAATCAGATGAAGCTCGATATCGGAGGTCCCCGCCGCGCGAAGCGCCGGCCATTTACCCTGCGCTTCCTGCACCCGGTTTTCGCCAAAGATCCGCTGTCCGGCGTCAATCACCGGGCGGATCACCTCAGCGTCGAACGTCTTCGAAACGGCAACCAGCGAAACGGAACCAGATGCCCGGTTCGCACCGCCTTCTGCGTTGCGAATCCGGCTCAGGACATCGTTCAACCGTTCTTCCACGCTCATTGCCACCGTCTCCACCAGAATCCATCGACCGCGCCGGCCTTCCATACTTCGGAAAGCCAGCCTTTTGGCGCAATAGTCAAACATGGCGCGGATGCCAAGGCGTTATCGCCGCCGACTGGCCGAATGGCTCAAAGTTTTGCCCGCAAAGCCTTCCAAAACTTGACGCTACGCTTGTTTCATGGTGAAGGTCACGCCAAATATCTCAGGGGATGATTTCCCCTTGCCCAAATTTCCGGAACATCGATCATATGGCTACCGAACGTTACAATCCGCGCGATGCTGAACCCCGCTGGCAACAGGAATGGGATCAGAAAAACGTCTTCACCACCGACAACGACGATCCGCGCGAAAAATACTACGTGCTCGAGATGTTTCCCTATCCGTCGGGCCGCATCCATATGGGCCATGTGCGTAACTACGCGATGGGCGACGTCGTTGCCCGCTACAAGCGCGCCCGTGGGTACAATGTGCTGCATCCGATGGGCTGGGATGCCTTCGGCATGCCGGCGGAAAACGCCGCCATGGAACGCGGCGTGCATCCGGCGTCGTGGACCTACCAGAACATCGCTTCAATGAAGGCGCAGCTGAAGGTGATGGGCCTGTCGCTCGACTGGTCGCGTGAGTTTGCCACCTGCGATGTCGATTATTACCAGCAACAGCAGCACCTGTTTCTGGATTTCCTGGAAAAAGGTCTCGTCTATCGCAAGCAATCGAAGGTCAATTGGGATCCGGTCGACAACACTGTTCTCGCCAACGAGCAGGTGATCGATGGCCGCGGCTGGCGTTCCGGCGCCTTGGTGGAACAACGCGAACTGACACAATGGTTCTTCCGCATCACCGATTTCAGCCAGGATCTGCTTGATTCGCTGGATACGCTCGACCAATGGCCGGAAAAGGTCCGGCTGATGCAGAAGAACTGGATCGGCCGTTCCGAAGGCCTTACGATCCGCTGGGAAATTGTTCCGGATACAGGCGCTGACGCATCCGAAGTGACCGTCTACACGACGCGGCCGGACACGCTGTTTGGCGCCTCCTTCCTGGCAATTGCCGCCGATCACCCGCTGGCACAGCAGTCCGCTGCCGCGAACGCCGAGATCGAGGCTTTCTGCGACGAATGCCGCCGCGCCGGCACGTCGCTGGCCGCACTCGAAACGGCTGAGAAGAAGGGCATGGACACCGGCATCCGGGTCAGGCATCCGCTTGATCCGAGCTGGGAGCTGCCGGTCTATGTCGCCAATTTCGTCCTGATGGACTACGGCACCGGCGCCATTTTCGGCTGCCCCTCCGGCGATCAGCGTGACCTCGACTTCGCCCGCAAATACGGCCTGCCGGTCGTTGCCGTCGTCATGCCGAAGGATGGCGACGCGGCAAGTTTCGCGATAGACGACGAGGCCTACGGCGGCGAGGGCGTGATGATCAATTCGCGCTTCCTCGACGGCCTTTCGATCGAAGAGGCCTTCGAGAAGGTCGCTTCGACGCTGGAGAACACGAAGATCGGCGGCGAACCGCAGGCCGAGCGCAAGGTCAACTTCCGCCTGCGCGACTGGGGCATCTCGCGCCAGCGCTACTGGGGCTGCCCGATCCCGGTCATCCATTGCGACGACTGCGGCGTTCTTCCCGTACCGAAGGCTGATCTGCCGGTAAAACTGCCCGACGATGTGACCTTCGACAAGCCGGGCAATCCGCTCGACCGCCATCCGACCTGGCGGCACGTCTCCTGCCCGCAATGCGGCAGGGATGCGCGGCGCGAGACCGATACGATGGATACCTTCGTCGATTCGTCGTGGTATTTCGCCCGCTTTACCGCGCCATGGGAGAGCAATCCGACCAATCCGGCAGTCGTCGACCGCTGGCTGCCGGTCGACCAGTATATCGGCGGCATCGAGCATGCGATTTTGCACCTGCTCTATTCGCGGTTCTTTACCCGGGCAATGAAGGCGACCGGCCATGCCGGTCTCGATGAGCCATTCAAGGGCCTCTTCACCCAAGGCATGGTCGTGCACGAGACCTATAGCCGCGGCGAGGGCGCTCAGCGTGAGTGGATCACACCGGCTGAAATTGAGATCGAGGAAGTCGACGGCAAACGCCAGGCGACGCTGATCGAAACCGGCGAACCGATCACCATTGGCTCGATCGAGAAGATGTCGAAATCGAAGAAGAATGTCGTTGATCCCGACGACATCATCGCTTCCTACGGCGCCGACACGGCCCGCTTCTTCGTCCTGTCGGATTCCCCGCCGGATCGCGACGTCATCTGGTCGGAGGCCGGAGTCGAAGGCGCTCACCGCTTCGTGCAGCGCCTGTGGCGGCTGGTCTCGGAAGCATCCAGCGCGCTAAAGGCCATCGTGGCAAAGCCCGCTTCCAGCGGCTCTGCCTTGGTGATCTCGCAGTTCGCCCACAAGACGCTCAAGGCCGTCCAGGCGGACTATGACAAGCTGGCCTTCAACAAGGCCGTGGCACGCCTCTACGAGCTGGTGAATGCGCTCGCAAATCCCCTGACGCAGGTAGCCGAAGGGAACGCCGATACTGCGACCATCGCTGCCGTCAAGGACGCGACTGCTATCCTGATCAACCTGGTCGCGCCGATGATGCCGCATCTTGCCGAGCAGTGCTGGCAGGAAATCGGCGGTACAGGTCTGGTGGCGCAGACGGCGTGGCCGGTCTACAGCGAGGCGCTGGTCGCCGAGAATGAAGTGACCATGCCGGTCCAGATCAACGGCAAGAAGCGCGGCGATTTGACAATCGCGCGCGATGCAGATCAGACTGCCATTGAGAGCGCCGTGCTTGCCCTCGACCCCGTCAAGGCCGCATTGAACGGCCAAAGCCCGAAGAAAATCATCGTCGTGCCCCAGAGGATTGTGAATGTCGTTGTCTGAAAGAGCTCAAAGATACGCGCAACTTCTGGCAATCGGCACCTTCGTGGCCCTGGCGGGTTGCCAGGTGAAGCCGCTGTATTCGGAGGGGCCGCAGGGAAAGCCGGCAAGGGCGCTTGCCTCGATCGAGATTTCCGATGCCGACGACCGCGTCGAGCAGGAAGTCCGCAACGCGCTTGTGTTTCTGACATCAGGCGGCGCTGGTGAGCCGGCCAACCCGGAATACAGGATGGCCCTGAATGTCACCAGCGAGGTCATGGGTGTACTCTACAACCAGGAATCCGACACCGCAGGTGCAGGCCGCGTCATCGTCAGAGCCGACTACAACCTGACGCGCGCCGATAGCGGCGAAACCGTCCGTTCCGGAAATCGCAGTGCCGTTGCACTCGTCGACTTTCCCGAGCAGGAATTCGCCAAGGTTCGCGCCACGCGCGACGCTGAGAAGCGCGCAGCCAAGGAACTGGCCGAAATCATCCGCGCGGACATAGCGGCGGCGCTCGGCCGCTGATCAAGGTGGCGACATGACCGAAATCAAGTCGCATGAATTCGATGGGTTTCTCCAGCGACCGCTCAAGGACAACAGGCTTTATCTCGTCTACGGGCCGGATCGAGGCCTTGTTTCCGAACGCGCTGGCCAGATCGCGGCAAAAAGCGGCGTGGCGCTGGACGACCCCTTCTCCCTGATCAAGCTCGACGGCTCGGACCTGCAGCAAAGCCCCGGCCGCTTGCTGGACGAGGTCAATACGATCGGCCTCTTTGGTGGTGAAAAGCTTGTCTGGATCCGTGCCGCCGGCACGGAAAAAACGCTTGTCGATAGTTTTTCCGCATTGTCGCAGCAGCCCCCCGACGGCAGTTATGTCATCATCGAGGCTGGCGACCTCAAGAAGGGGACTGGCGTCCGAAAGATCGGCGAAACCGCACGTTCGGTCATCTCCGTTGCCTGTTACAGCGACGACGCGCGTGCATTGAATAGCCTGATCGACCAGGAACTGGGCCAGGAAGGCCTGCGGATCACGCCGGCGGCGCGGGAACGGCTGAATGAAGCGCTGGGCGGCGATCGCATCGCCTCCCGCAACGAGATCCGTAAGCTGGCGCTCTACTGCCGCGGCTTGGGCATGATCGAGGAGGGGCATGTGTCCGAGATCGTCGGCGACGCCAGCGGCGTTTCGGTCGATGATGCGATCGATGCCGTCCTCAAGGGCGATGTCGACGGCCTCCAGCATGCCATTCGCAAGATAACGGCCTCCAAGACGGCAATCTTTCTCGTGCTCCAGGCCTGCCTGAGGCAGTTTCAGCTTCTCGACTTGATGCGGGCGGAGATGGACGACAAGCGCCAGCAACCCGCCCAGATTGTTGCGACAATGGGCCGTCACATCCATTTCCGCCGCAAGCCGCTTGTCGAGGCGGCGCTGAAGACCTGGACTTTACCCGCGATCCGCCGGGAACTCGGCCGACTGCAAACGGCGATTTTCCAAAGCCGCGCCCGGCAAAGCCTGGAAGAAAGTATCGCTATGCAGACGCTGCTGGCCATCACCTTGCAGTCGGCGCGCCGATAATTTACTTATCAGTTTGATCTATAATCCGATTCCAGAGACGTTTCGGAACCGAAACAATACTAGCGCCGCTCAAGCAACCGGCAGATTTCCTCCAGCTGATCGAGCGTTTTGTAGGAGATGCGCAACTGGCCACCGCTTGCTTTGTGATTGACGGTCACGTCGAGCCCGAGGCTATCGGAAAGCGTTCTCTCCAGCGCCAGGGTGTCGGCGTCCTTTTCTTCCTTATGGGAAGGTTTGCCGTAGTTGGGGTCGTTCTGCGCGCGGATATCGTTCTGCGCCAGCCGTTCCGCATCTCGCACCGACATACCTTTCGCGACAATCGAACGCGCCAGGCCGACCGGGTCGGACGTCGGGATGAGCGCCCGCGCGTGACCAGCCGAAAGAGTGCCGGAAGACAGCATATCGCGAACAGGTTCCGGCAGCTTCAGCAAACGAAGACTGTTGGCGACATGGCTGCGGCTCTTGCCAATGATTTCGCCGAGATCATTCTGGGTATAGCCGTGCTCGGCGATCAGCTGATCGTAGCCGAGGGCCTCTTCGAGTGGATTGAGGTCGGATCGTTGGACGTTTTCGACAATCGCGATCTCCAGCGCCGTCCGATCATCCACATCGCGGACGATCACCGGAATATCGGTGAAGCCGGCGAGTTGGGCCGCGCGCCAGCGACGTTCGCCGGCAATAATTTCATAGCGCTCATCAGCAATCGTGCGCACGACGACCGGCTGAACAATACCGTGCTGACGGATCGAGCTCGCCAGATCCTGCAGTTCCGCCTCATCGAAGGAGCGGCGCGGGTTACGCGGATTACGCGCGACAAATTCGATCGGAATACGCCGGTCGGCATTGACAGGTGCAACCGGACCGCTGGCTTGCAGCGGCTGGTCCATTTCGCCAATCAAAGCCGCAAGACCGCGGCCAAGTCTTCTTCTCGAACTATCGTCATTCATCGTTTGCACTCACACTTATCGTTACGATGTCGAATCGATCGCGGTCAGGCGGCCTTCCGCTGCCTTTCGCGCTGAATCACTTCGGATGCCAATTGGAGGTAAGCTTGGCTGCCGGCGCATTTCAGGTCGTAAAGGATCGCCGGTTTGCCATAGGACGGCGCTTCGGAAACCCGAACATTGCGCGGGATCAGCGTATGATAGACCTTCTCGCCCAGATGGGTGCGCACATCATTGACGACCTGCTGGGCCAAATTGTTACGGGAATCAAACATCGTCAACACGATGCCCTGGATGTCCAGCGCCGGATTGACGGATCGACGGACCTGATCGACGGTTTCCAGTAGCTGGCTCAATCCCTCGAGCGCAAAAAACTCGCATTGAAGCGGCACCAGCACCGAATGAGCTGCGGCCATCGCATTCATCGTCAGAAGGTTGAACGACGGCGGGCAATCGACGAGAACGTAGGAATATGAAAGCGCTTCGGGCGAGGCAAGCGCCTTGCGGAGCCGGAAGACCCGGTCGCTCTCACGCGAGATCTCCATCTCGACGCCAAGCAAGTCCATCGTCGAAGGGATGATAAACAGATTGGGAACGACGGTCTCCTGCACGATGTCATCGATTCCATGCGAACCGATCATCAGTTCGTAGGATGAAAGCTTGCGGTCGCGCCGTTGAATACCCAGGCCGGTGCTGGCATTGCCTTGCGGGTCGAGATCGACAATCAGAACCTTTTCGCCAATCGCCGCCAGAGCCGTTGCGAGGTTGATCGCCGTTGTCGTCTTGCCGACGCCGCCCTTCTGATTGGCGATAGTGATGATCCGGTTCTTTTCGCCTGTCATGCCACAGTCCGCCGCTATTGATTTTTCCGCGAAAGATTTGCGATTTCGAGAACCACAGAATCCGGTTCGACAACGCTTCTGTGTTTTACCAGATCAAATTGAAAGCGGCCAACGGCTTTGTCGACTTCCTGCTGATAATCCCGGCCTTTGTGGAAGAATGCATGCGGTTTTCTGTCCGTGATCATCCACGGCACACAATAATCCAGCAGCTGGGGCAGGTCCGCCAGCGCTCTGGCAGAGATAGCATCGCATTGCGGGATGCTTTTGACGGCATCCTCGATGCGAATCGGGTGCACGGATCCGCGTGCACCGGTCTCATGCAACGCGACGCGCAGGAAAGCTGCCTTTTTGTTGTTGCTTTCCACGAGATGAACCCATCCATCCCCCAATTCGGCCAGGAAGATCGCCGTGATGATGCCGGGGAATCCACCGCCGCTACCGAGGTCCACCCACCGTTTCGGACCCGGAAACAGCTGGAAGATTTGTGCGCTGTCGGAAATGTGGCGTTTCCAGAAGTCGGATAGAGTCGACGGCGCAACCAAATTGATTGACTTTGCCCATTTCTGGAAAAGCGTCGCAAAATGCTCAAGTCTATCGGACGTTTCACGTGAAACACGCAATCCGTTCAGCTCGCGGGAAGGACTCGCAGTCATTGAATCGCCTGTCGGGAATATGCAACTGACGCCGGTTCGCTCTTGCGAATATGCGCGAGAATCAAGGATATGGCAGACGGTGTGATGCCGTCGACTTTCATCGCCTGGGCGAGATTGCGCGGCATTGCCGCGACGAGTTTCTGCTTGAGCTCATTGGAAAGACCGGAAAGCGACTTAAAATCAAATTCCTCCGGAATGACTCGGCCTTCCTCCCGTCGTACACCGGCGATATCCGCGGCTTGACGGTCCATGTAAACCGCGTAGGTCGCGTCGATCTGGAGCGCTTCAGCCAGCTTCGGATCGAGCATGGCAAGCTCCGGCCATACCGCGCCGAGTGACTGGATGCTGTGTTCTGCATAGGACAGGAGTTCAAACGCGGAACGGCGCTGACCGTCGAGATTGAGCTTCAGACCGTGAGTGCGGCCCTCGGTCGGCGTCACAGTCAGAGACTGCAACATCTGACGGCTGGACTCGAACGCCCGTAGCCACTCTTCGAACTTCGCCGCGCGCTCCGTCGACACGCAGCCAAGGGATATCGCTTCGCGTGTCAGTCGGACATCGGCATTGTCGGCCCGCAAGGACAACCTATACTCGGCCCGCGACGTAAACATGCGATAGGGCTCGGCGACACCCCGCGACGTGAGGTCGTCGATCATCACGCCGATATAGGAGTTCGTCCGGCTGAACTGATAGGCGGCGCTACCGCCGCAAAGCAGCGCAGCGTTCAGTCCTGCCACCAGCCCTTGAGCGCCGGCTTCTTCATAGCCAGTCGTGCCATTGATCTGGCCCGCCAGGAACAGACCTGGGATCTTCCGTACCTCCAGAGAAGCAGACAGTTCGCGGGGATCGACGTGGTCATATTCGATCGCATAACCCGGCTGCAAGATCGAGACCCGCTCCAAACCGGGAATGGTGCGGATGAAAGCGTCCTGCACGTCTTCGGGCAGCGACGTCGAAATACCATTGGGATAAACGGTGTCGTCATCCAGGCCCTCCGGCTCCAGAAAAATCTGATGGCCGTCGCGCTCGCCGAACTTGACGATCTTGTCTTCGATCGATGGACAATAGCGCGGTCCGACACCTTCAATCTGACCGGAATACATCGCAGATTTGTTGAGATTGTCGGCAATGATCTGATGCGTTGCGGCCGTGGTTCGGGTGACACCGCAGTCGATCTGTCGATTCGCAATCCGATCAGTCATAAACGAGAACGGCACAGGGTCTTCGTCGGCGCTCTGTCTGCCGACAGACTGCCAATCAATCGTCTTTCCGTCCAATCGGGCCGGCGTGCCGGTTTTCAAGCGGCCGAGCCGCAGGCCGAAAGCTTCAAGCGTGGCGGACAGGCCCACAGAGGGCGCTTCTCCAACGCGACCCGCGGGAATCTTCCGGTTGCCAATATGGATGAGGCCCCGCAGGAACGTCCCCGTTGTCAAAACCGCCGCGCCGCAGCTCAGGGAACGTCCGTCGGCAAGAACAACGCCGCTTACCCGGCCATCCTGAAGCCGGAGATCGAAGGCATCGCCCTCGATGACATCCATGTCTATCGATTGGATCTCCGCCTGCATTGCCAGCCGATAGAGCTTTCGATCAGCTTGCGTGCGCGGGCCGCGAACGGCAGGCCCCTTTCGGCGATTAAGCAGGCGGAACTGAATTCCAGCAGCGTCAGCAACGCGGCCCATCAGCCCGTCCATTGCATCAATCTCGCGAACAAGGTGACCCTTGCCGAGGCCGCCTATCGCGGATTGCATGACATAACGCCAATGGTGTCGCGCTTGTGCGTGACGAGCGCCGTCCGGGCGCCCAAACGCGCAGCAGCACTTGCCGCCTCGCAACCGGCATGGCCACCGCCAATGACAATGACATCGTAATCAATCATACCAACCGTCTCCATCACGGTATTAAATCGGGTGCGAATCGTTTCACGTGAAACATCCAAAGAGACTCGCGCACGTTGTATTGCCGGTTGCATCTCATTTGCCGATACAGAATTCTGAGAAGATCACATCCAGGAGATCTTCCACATCCACCCGCCCGGTAATACGGCCGAGCGCATCGCCCGCCTGCCGGAGATATTCCGCCTGAATATCGAGGCCGCGATTAGATTGCGTCAAACTCATATCGATTGCGTTGCATGCCTGTTCGAGACAATTGACGTGCCTCTTCCGGGACGGCAGCGACAACGCCGTATTGCCCGAGACGTCGGGCAGGTGGCCCTTCAACTGTTCGATAAGCCGGTCGATCCCTACGCCCGTCGTCGTCGATATCAGGACATCGGCGTCAGCCTTATCCCACAAAACGGCATTGCGATCAATCTTGGTGCCGACGCGAATAACCGGCTTCGACGCATTCGGCCCTACCATTTCCGGAAATCCACCCGGTGCGTCCGCCAGCAACAGGATTACGTCTGCCTGCTCGAGCGTCATATAGGCACGCCGGACACCCTCTTTCTCAACCACGTCGTCGGTGGGCCGAAGCCCGGCGGTATCAAACAGGCGGACGGAGAATCCGGCTAATGAAAGGTCGATAGACAGCACGTCTCTTGTGGTCCCGGCTATATCGGTGACGATCGCAACATCCCGGCGGGCGAGGTAGTTGAGCAGGCTCGACTTGCCGGCGTTCGGTTCGCCGGCAATGACGATTTTCAGCCCGTCGCGGATGATTTCCGCCGTTCCGGCGCCTGCCAGATGCGCACCAATCGCAGTACGCAAGGCCCGCATATCGCCCCAGATGGATGCTGCCACCGAACCCGGAATGTCATCCTCATCGGCGAAATCGAGCTCGGCTTCGATCATTGCCCTTGCATGAATAAGCCGCTGGGCCCAGCCCTGATAAAGCGCCGAGAGATGTCCGCTCGAATGTTCCTGTGCCAGGCGCCGCTGCATCTCGGTTTCCGCAGCAATCAGATCAGCGAGGCCTTCGATCTCCACGAGATCGAGCTTGCCATTGTGAAAAGCGCGCCGCGAAAACTCGCCGGCCTCCGCATGTTTCAGTCCGGGAACAACGGAGAGTTCGCTCAGGATGGCATCAACCACCGCACGCCCGCCATGAACCTGGAGCTCCGCGCAGTCCTCTCCCGTGAAAGAAGCGGGCGCGGAGAAATAGAGCACCAGGCCTTGGTCCAGGACGTCATTGTTTCGATTCCGAATCGACCGAAGCGTCGCGTGTCTTGGCGGAGGTGCCGATCCACACAGCCGTTCCAGCGCCGGTCTCGTCTGTGGACCGCTGATGCGAATGACGGCGACGCCGGACGGCAAACCGCCGGATGACAAGGCATAGATCGTGTCTGCCACTCTCTGATCGTGTTGATGGTTCACCGCCGGAACATCCTCGTTCGGACCTGATAACAAGTGTGATTATACGCCGTATAGCGCTTCACCGCGCGCCTTGCTGCCGTGACTCCGGCGAAGGAATCCGGCTAAGCTATAGATGGCCTGAAAACACGAAAGCCCAGGCCGAGCCTGGGCTTTGTCCCGAAATTCACCGATTCGATCAGGTGTTCATCGAATCAAAGAAATCGCCATTGGTCTTGGTCTGCTTCAGCTTGTCGATCAGGAACTCGATCGCATCCGTGGTGCCCATCGGTGCAAGGATACGGCGAAGCACGAAGATCTTCTGCAGGTCCTGGCGCGGCACGAGAAGGTCTTCCTTGCGCGTACCGGATTTGAGGATGTCCATAGACGGGAAGATGCGCTTGTCGGCGACCTTGCGATCCAGCACGATTTCCGAGTTTCCGGTACCCTTGAACTCTTCGAAGATGACTTCGTCCATACGGCTGCCGGTATCGATCAGGGCCGTCGCAATGATCGTTAGCGAGCCGCCTTCCTCGATGTTACGGGCGGCACCGAAAAAGCGCTTCGGCCGCTGCAGAGCGTTGGCGTCGACACCACCGGTCAGCACCTTGCCGGATGACGGCACGACGGTGTTGTAGGCGCGGCCGAGGCGGGTGATCGAATCGAGCAGGATGACGACGTCGCGACCGTGTTCGACAAGCCGCTTGGCCTTTTCGATGACCATCTCGGCCACCTGAACGTGGCGCGTTGCCGGCTCGTCGAAGGTAGAGGACACGACTTCGCCCTTCACCGAACGCTGCATGTCCGTCACTTCTTCCGGCCGCTCGTCGATCAGAAGAACGATGAGGTAGCATTCCGGATGATTGGCAGTGATCGAATGGGCGATGTTCTGCAACAGGACCGTTTTACCGGTGCGCGGCGGCGCGACGATCAGGCCGCGCTGGCCCTTGCCGAGCGGCGCGATCAGGTCGATGACGCGGGCGGAAAGGTCCTTCGAGGTCGGAACCTCAAGTTCCATCTTGAAGCGCTCGTTCGGATAGAGCGGCGTCAGATTGTCAAAATGAACCTTGTGCCGGATTTTTTCCGGATCCTCGAAATTGATCGTATTGACCTTGAGCAGCGCGAAATAGCGTTCGCCTTCCTTCGGTCCACGGATCGGACCCTCGACCGTATCGCCGGTCTTTAGCGAGAAGCGGCGGATCTGCGAGGGCGAGATGTAGATGTCGTCCGGACCCGGCAGATAGTTGGCATTGGCCGAACGCAGGAAGCCGAAGCCGTCCTGCAGTACTTCGACGACGCCTTCGCCGATGATCTCGATCTCTTGGCTCGCAAGCATTTTCAAGATCGCGAACATCAGTTCCTGCTTGCGCATGACGCTGGCGTTTTCAACCTCGAGAGATTCAGCAAAGGCCAGAAGGTCCGTCGCAGTTTTGTTTTTTAGTTCTTGTAGCTTCATTTCAGCCATGAAGGGGACCACACTTGGAATTCGAAAGGAAAATCGGCGTGTCGGATGTAAGGGGAGCTGCAGCGGGAAGGGGCAGACTCGTAACGTTTACATATGCCACGAAAGAGGAGGTGGCGGGAAAATAGCGATTCACTCGATGCGCCGCAAGGGGTCTGGAGAAATTACCGGACGTTTCCTCTTCAACGCTCATGAATCAAAAAGGTTTCACCACCGCCATGATGACGATGAGGATCATCAAAAGGGTCGGCGCTTCGTTCATCAGCCGCCAGTACCGGGCGCTGCGGGTATTTTCATCCCGCGCAAAAGCGCGCACCGCGCGGCTGAACAGGACATGGACGCCGGTTAGGATAACGACAAGCAGCAGCTTGGCATGCAGCCACCCGCCCTGAAATCCATAGATGCTCCAGGCGAGATAAAGCCCGAGCACCCAGGTGATCATCATTGCCGGGTTCATGATGACCTTCAACAGCCGCTGCTCCATCATCTTGAAGGTTTCGGACTGTTGCGAACCCGGCGCCGCATCGGTGTGATAAATGAACAGCCGCGGCATGTAGAGCAGCGCCGCCATCCAGGACATCACCGCAATGAGGTGCAGCGCCTTGATCCAAAGATAGAGATTGTCGGGCTGCCAGAGGAATAACACGGCGAGCAGTCCCAGGAACAGGGCGATGGCGATGAAGGCGCGCGCCCGCGCCTTGTTCCCCGGGCGGGCGTCGGTCTGGCGTTCGGTCATCGCCTTGCTCCGCGCACCCGAGAGACGAGACGGGAGACGTTTTCCGGATCGGCCTGCGGCGTAATGCCATGTCCGAGATTGAAGATCAGTGGGCCGTTGCCCAGGACTTCAAGAATCGCGTCGATACCTTCATCCAAGGCCTGGCCGCCGGCAACAACCCGCATCGGGTCGAGATTGCCCTGTACCGGACCATCCTTCTGAAGCTCGGCCGCAAAGGAAAGCGGAACCGACCAGTCGAGACCGATCGCATCCGCATCCGTTCCTTGCCGGTAATCCTTGAGGAGAATACCGGCACCCTTTGCAAAGGCGATGATCTTTGCATCGGGCCGGCGGGTGCGAACACTGTCGATCATCCGGCGAACAGGTTTGACGGCGTAGCGAAGAAATTCATCCTCGCCGAGCACGCCCGCCCAGGAATCGAAAATCTGCACCGCGTCGGCGCCGGCATCGATCTGCTCGACAAGGTAATCGGCCGAGACATCGGCAAGCGTCGCAAGCAGCCCGTCGAAAGCTTCCGGATGGCGATAGGCAAACAAACGCGCCGGCGCCTGGTCCGGCGTCCCCTGGCCGGCGATCATATAGGTCGCCACCGTCCACGGCGCGCCGCAGAAGCCGAGCAGCGTCGTCTCTTGCGGCAGTTCACGACGCAAGCGCCGCACGGTTTCGATCACAGGTTTGAGGTGATCCGAAACCGGCCGGACGTCGAGCTTTGCAATATCCGCCGCATCGATCGGATCCATGCGCGGTCCATGCCCTTCCTCGAAGCGAACATTACGCTTCAGCGCATCGGGGATAACAAGGATGTCGGAAAACAGAATGGCGGCGTCAAAACCATACCGCCGGATTGGCTGCAATGTCACTTCGACGGCAAGTTCCGGCGAATAACAGAGATCGAGGAAGCTGCCGGCTGTCGCACGGGTCAGGCGATATTCGGGAAGATAACGGCCCGCCTGCCGCATCAACCAGACGGGAGGAGGTGACAGGGTTTCACCCTTCAACACCTGTAGCACCTTGCGGCTTTTCGCGGTCACGGAAACGTTCTCCCAATATAAAAGAAATCATATATCTAAGGTTTCTATTTCTTAGAGTCGGTGACTATCAAGGATTAAAAGCCATCCGGTCTCTTTCCACATTCGCTGCCGTCTAAAAGGATAATTGAATTGCTTTCGCGATCATTTCCTCGCAAGTGGGGATAATCCAGAAAACAAACAAGGATTCAAATCCTTGGGTCTTGATCGCCGCCCGCGGTTCGATGTGGACAAACGGTGGATGAACGTGACATTTTGTCCAACTATGAGTCTTGTCCACAAGGGCTGAAAATCGGCTTCCCAAGAATCCGGATTGTGAATAACTCGCCGGTTTTCCCCTTGCCTTTGAAAAGCGGCGGCCCTTAGCTGTCGCTGTCCCGGTTTATCAACAACCTCCGGAGAATAGCGTGGAGAACCATAAAAACTATTTCCACCTGCATCTGATCTCCGATTCGACCGGTGAGACGCTGATCGCAGCGGGCAGGGCCGCGGCCGCGCAATTTCAGTCCTCGCATGCGCTCGAGCACGTCTATCCCCTGATCAGGAACCGCAAGCAGCTGATGCAGGTGATGGCCGCGGTCGATGGTGCGCCGGGGATCGTGCTCTATACGGTCGTCGATCGGGAATTGGCCGACATCATCGATGCGACCTGCAAGGAGATGGGGCTGCCGTGTGTCTCGGTGCTCGACCCGATCATCGATCTCTTCCAGTCCTATCTCGGCGCGACATCGCGGCGGCGGTCCGGCGCGCAGCATGTGATGGACGCCGATTATTTCGCACGCATCGATGCGCTCAATTTCACGATGGATCATGATGACGGCCAGATGCCGGCCGATTTCAACGATGCCGATGTCGTGCTGGTCGGCATCAGCCGGACCTCGAAAACGCCCACCAGCATCTATCTCGCCAATCGTGGCATCAAGACCGCCAATATCCCGATCGTGCCCGGCGTCCCGCTGCCGGATCGGTTGATGGAGGCGACCAAGCCTCTGGTGGTCGGACTGATCGCCACCGTTGACCGGATTTCTCAGGTCCGGGAAAACCGCGTGCTTGGAACCGCATCCAACAATTTTCGGGCGGACGAATATGTTGATCGGGCGTCCATCGCGGAGGAGTTGAAGTATGCGCGTTCGCTCTGCACCCGCAACAACTGGCCGATGATCGATGTGACCCGCCGGTCCATCGAGGAAACGGCGGCGGCAATTGTTGCCCTGAGACCGCGGCTGCGCTAAGGCGAGTCCGGTCAATCAGGATATGAAGACAATGGCAGGCTCTCTTGTCCTCGCTTCGGCGAGCCCCTTCCGGCGCATGCTTTTGGAGAATGCCGGCATACGCTTTCAGGCGAGGGCGGCCGAGATCGACGAGCGCGAGATCGAACATCAGGTAGAGGAGCAGCATTCCTCACCGGAAGAGGTCGCGCTCATTCTTGCCGAGGCGAAAGCAAGAAATGTCGGCGAGGCTTTTCCTGAAGACATTATAATAGGCTCGGACCAGACCATGTCGCTCGGCCAGCGTGTCTATCACAAACCGCGAGCTATGGCCGAGGCGCGCGACCATCTTGTTTCGCTGTCTGGCCACACCCACCAGCTGAACAGCGCGATTGTGTTGACGCTGGGCAGGGATATCCTTTGGAAACATGTGTCCTCAGCCCGGATGACCGTTCGGAAACTGGACGCCGGCTTCATCGAGCGGCATCTCGAGCGCGTCGGGCCAAAAGCGCTGTCGAGCGTCGGCGCCTACCAGCTCGAGGGGGAGGGCATTCAGCTCTTCGAGAGAATTGAGGGTGACTATTTCACGATCCTCGGTCTGCCCATGCTGCCGCTTCTGGCGAAACTGAGGGATTTGCGAGTGATCGATGCGTGATTCACGTGAAACATTTGTTAACCATGCCTTCGTCACGGGTTATCCCGTGAAGCATTCCCGCTCGCCCTTGATCCATAGCTATTGGCTGAAGCAGCTCGGCCTGGAAGGAAGCTACCGGGCGCATGAAGTCGCCGCGCAAGATTTTCCGGCTTTCATCGCGTCGCTCAGGAACGGCCAGTCCGGTTTCATCGGCGGCAATGTCACCATCCCTCACAAGGAAATGGCCTTCGCCCTTTCCGACCGGCCGGACACGTTGAGCACCGAACTCGGCGCTTCCAATACCTTGTGGGTCGAGGATAGGTTGGTACATGCGACCAATACGGACGGGCATGGGTTCACGGCGAACCTCGATGAGCGCTCTGCCGGCTGGGATCGATGCGACACCGCGATCGTTCTCGGCGCCGGCGGCGCCAGCCGGGCGGTCATCCAGGCGGTGCGTGATCGCGGCGTCAAGACCATCCATGTGGTCAATCGCACGCAAGCCCGGGCACAGGAACTGGCCGACCGGTTCGGCCCGGCGGTTCATGCGCAGCCGATGGAGGCTCTGCCGGAGGTGATGAAAGACGCCGGCCTTTTCATCAACACCACGTCTCTCGGTATGGACGGATCGGAGGCGCCCGACATCGACTTTACGGTGATGCGGTCCGGCAGCGTCGTGACGGATATTGTCTATGTCCCTTTGAAGACGCCGATCCTGCAGCAGGCGGAGATACAGGGTTTTGCGATCGTCGATGGTCTCGGCATGCTTTTGCATCAGGCAGTGCCCGGATTTGAAAAATGGTTTGGCAAGAGACCGCAGGTCGATGCGACACTGCGGCAGATCATCATCGACGACATGGCGCGACACGCATGATCATTCTAGGGCTGACAGGATCGATCGGCATGGGCAAAACGACCGCCGCGCAAATGTTCGCGGATCTCGGTGTGCCCGTGAACGACGCCGATGCCGCCGTGCATGCGCTCTATCGGGGCGCGGCGGTCGCGGCGATCGAGGCGGCATTTCCAGGAGCAACGTTGGCGGGCGTGGTCGACAGGAAGGAGCTGTCCCGGCAGCTGTCTGAAAATCCGGCGCTGTTCAAGACGCTCGAAGCCATTGTTCATCCGCTCGTGCGCCAGGTGGAACAGGAGTTCCTCGCGCGTCACCGTGCAGAAAAATCTCCGCTCGTCCTGCTCGACATCCCGCTGTTGTTCGAGACGAAGGCGGAAAACCGGGTCGATGCGGTGGTGATTGTCACCTGCGATCCGGAGATCCAGAAGGAGCGGGTGATGAAAAGGCCGGGGATGACGGAGGAAAAATTCGCACTCATTCTCTCCCGCCAGGTTCCCGATGCGGAAAAACGTGCGAAAGCGGATTACATCATCGATACCAGTGGTGAGCTTGATTCGACCCGCGCCCAAGTCGCGGACATCGTCCGGCAGGTGACCAGCCAGAAGAGGCCATGATGCGCGAAATCATCTTCGATACGGAAACGACGGGTCTCGACAACAGGCAGGACCGCGTCATCGAAATCGGTGGCATCGAACTCGACAATCATTTTCCAACCGGGCGGACATTTCATGTCTACATCAATCCCGGCGACCGGAAGGTGCATCCCGACGCTCTGGCGGTCCACGGCATCTCGGACGAGTTCCTCAAGGACAAGCCGGACTTTGCCGGCGTCGTCACCGAACTGCTCGAATTTTTCGGCGACGCCCGCTGGGTGGCCCACAACGCGACCTTTGACATGGGCTTCATGAACGCCGAGTTTGCCCGGCTCGGCCTGCCGGCGATTGCCAATGACCTGGTGACGGACACGCTGGCGCTTGCCCGTCGCAAGCACCCGATGGGCCCAAACTCGCTCGATGCGCTCTGCCGGCGTTATGGGATAGACAATTCGCACCGCACCAAGCACGGCGCGCTGCTCGACTCCGAGCTTTTGGCGGAAGTCTATATCGAGATGATCGGTGGTCGGCAGGCGGCGTTCGGCCTGCTCTCCGGTGAGAGCCGCGGCGGCCAGGCGGTTGAAATCGACGATATCATTGTCGTCGCCGGGCAAAGGCCGCGACCGCTTGCGCCCCGTTTGAGTATCGAGGAAATCGAAGCGCATGCGGCGCTCGTCGCTAAAATGGGTGTAAAGGCCATCTGGGTAAGATACGAGTCCGCCACATGAAAATGCCCGGTCGAAGACCGGGCATCATTTAAATCATATTCTACGAGAACCGGGTCAGTTCGTGTTGGCGGAGACCTGTGCCCGGACTTTCTCTTCAGCCATGCGCTGGGTGAACATCTGGGCAAAATCGATCGGGTCGATCATCAGCGGCGGGAAGCCGCCGTTGCGGGTCGCGTCGGAAACGATCTGGCGGGCAAACGGGAACAGCAGGCGCGGGCATTCGATGAAGAGCAGCGGCAGCATATGCTCCTGCGGGAAGCCGGTGACGCGGAAGACGCCGCCATAGGCGAGTTCGACGTTGAACAGCATCTTGTCGCCATCCTTGGCTTCGGCATTCAGCGTCAGCACGACGTCGAACTCCGCATCCGACAGCGGATTGGCGTTGACGTTGACATTGATGTTGATCGACGGAGCCTTGTCGCGGGCCTGAAGCGAACGCGGCGCACCCGGATTTTCAAACGAAAGGTCCTTGATGTACTGCGCCAGGATGTTCAGGGACGGGCTCTCTGCAGCGCCGCCATTTGGGGTGGATGAGGTATCGGTCATAAGGCCTTTTCCTTCGGACATGAATTTGGTGAGGCCATCTAGCACTTCGCTTCAGGGCTTACAACCCGGAGCGCCTCTTACTTCAGGCGGTCGCGCTCGTTCGGATCGGTGCGGCCGCGGCCATCGGTACGGGAAAATTCGTCTTCGTCGAGGTCGATGACCTGCGGGCCGGATGGTGACCCGCGGGCGGGGTCCGGTCCGCGCGAAAATCCACCCATGCCACCTGTCGTCACGATCGTCAGACGGTTCTTGATCAGCGACCAGCCGAGATCCCTGACGGCCGGAATGAAAAGGAGCAGCCCGATAACATCGCTGATGAAGCCGGGAATGATCAGCAGGAATGCAGCGATCACGATCATCACGCCATGCACGAGCTGCCGTCCGGGGTCGGTGCCGGTCTGCGAGGCCTGCTGAATTTTCCTGAGCACGCCGAAGCCCTGGATGCGCAAGAGAACGGCGCCGGCGATCGCGCTTGCCAGCACCAGCAGCAACGTCACGCCGACGCCGACTTCGCGGCCGACGAAAATGAAGGCGGCGATCTCCGCAAGCGGCATCAAAAGAAAAAGCAGCGGAATGATCAGAGAACGCATGGTGTCCACTTAATGTGAAAGCAGCCTGTCCCCGTTGGACCGGCAATTGCAAAGAAGTGATATAGTCGTTTGAATGATCGTGCCATGCAGACTATATGGGATGATTGCACGGCATGTTAACAGCGGTTCTGGGTGGAAATGGGCTCTTTCGACTTCATCACATTGTTTTTCCTGGTCGCCGCGGTGATCATCTTCCTCCAGTTGCGCAGCGTGCTGGGCAAGAGGACTGGAAACGAACGTCCGCCCGTTGATCCCTATTCGCCCCGCGAGGCGGCCCAAGGCCCGGAAGCAACCGGGAAGGTCGTGCAGCTCCCCCGCCGCGACGGCGCCGGAGAGGACATTTCACGCTATGCCGATATCGATGCCTTCACCAAGGCTGGAACGCCGCTCAACGACGCGCTGCGCCGCATGAGCGATGCCGATCCGAATTTCGACCCGCAGGAGTTCGTCAACGGTGCCAAGATGGCCTACGAAATGATCGTCATGGCGTTTGCCGACGGCGACCGAAAGACGCTCAAGGGTCTTCTGTCCCGGGAGGTCTATGAAGGTTTCGATGCGGCGATTTCCGAGCGCGAAAGCAAGGGTGAAGTCGTCAAATCCACCTTCGTTGGCATCGAGAAGGCCGACATGGTGCATGCCGAGATCAAGGACAGTGAAGCCAACATCACGCTGCGCATCATCAGCCAGCTGATTTCCGCGACCTACGACAAATCCGGTGCCATCATCGATGGAGACGCTGAGGCCGTCTCTGAAGTCAACGACCTCTGGACGTTTGCCCGCGACAGCCGCTCGCGCGATCCGAATTGGAAGCTGATCGCCACCGAATCCGAAAACTGATCGGGACCGGCGATGGATTTCGATTTGCAGCGGGTCGATTTTTCCGGCCTCCCCGGTTGGCGCGACGACAATCCGCTGCCGTTGCTTGGCGCCCTTGAGCGCTGTCGCCATCATGTCGCGACGGTCAAACCACACAAGACGGGTTCGCTCGGTGTCTCGTCCGCCGACCTGATGCAGGCTTATGGGGCGGCCTCGACCGTCGAGATACGGACCGCAGACGCAGCTCGGGCTTTCTTCGAAGATCACTTTGTCCCGTTCAAGATCGTCCGCAGGGACGGCAGGCCCGGTTTCGTGACGGCATTCTATGAACCCGAGGTTCTGGTCAGCACGACGCCGGACAAGACATTTCGCTTTCCCTTCTACCGTCGTCCGGATGATCTTGTTGACGTCGACGATAGCAATCGGCCCATCGGCATGGATCCTTATTTTGCCTTCGGCCAGTTGAAGGATGGCGCCATTGGCGAATATCCGGATCGCAAGGCGATCGAGCAGGGCTTTCTTGCCGGGCGCGGACTGGAGATCGCCTATGCCAAATCCAAGGTCGATGTTTTCTTCGCCCACGTGCAAGGGGCGGCCCGGCTTGTCTTTCCCGACGGGTCGATGAAGCGCGTCACCTATGCGGCGAAGACCGGGCATTATTTTTCCGCGACCGGAAAGCTGCTGATCGAGCGGGGCAAGATCGATGCGGCGACCGTCTCGATGCAAACGATCCGGCAATGGCTGGACGAACATCCGGATGAGGCTGACGAGGTGCTCTGGCACAACCGATCCTTCATCTTCTTCCGTGAGGCGGCGGTTGATGATACCGGTCTCGGTCCGGTGGCGGCGGCCAAGGTGGCGTTGGAGCCCGGCCGCTCGCTTGCGGTCGACCGGCTCATTCATACCTTCGGCGTTCCCTTCTTCATCTCGAGCGACAGCCTGAAGTCCATCGATGGCGGCCGGCCGTTTCGCCGGCTGATGCTGGCGCTCGACACGGGATCGGCGATCGTCGGCCCCGCGCGCGGCGATATCTTTACCGGCTCGGGTGACGAAGCCGGGCACCTGGCTGGTGCCGTGCGCAACGACGCCGACTTTTTCATTTTCATTCCGAAGGCCGCGGCGGCAAGATACGACCATGGCCAGGGATAAGAAGCTTACCAGCGAGGATCGGATATTGTGGGGCAAGGTCGCTCGCACCACCCGTCCGCTGCCCGGCCGAATGGACGAGCTTGCCGAATTCGAAGAGCCGGCGCTGGAACCTGAAAAGCCGGCGGCACCGCCGATCGGGGAAGGCAAGTCTCTGGCGGAATCGTTCGGTGGCGCTGCGGAAGCAGTAAAGCGCCCGCGTGTCCACCATCCTCTCGAAAAACCCGTCAAGCGCAAACTGGCAAAGGGCCATCTGCCGATCGAGGCGCGGATCGACCTGCACGGCATGGTCCAGAGTGAGGCGCATGGGTTCCTGTTGCATTTTCTCCTGCGCGCGCATGACCGGGGCCTGAGGCACGTGCTCGTCATCACCGGCAAGGGTACGTCGCTTGGCAGCGAGGGCGCGTTGAAACGGGCGGTGCCGATGTGGTTTTCGCTACCGGAATTCCGGATGCTGATTTCCTCCTACGAGCCGGCAGCACGCAACCACGGCGGCGAGGGCGCGCTCTATGTCCGCCTGTCGAAGCTGAGGGGTTCGATGCCATGACGCCGTTTGGCGAAGCGATGCACCGGCTGCGGCGGCTGAAAGGTGTCTCGCAGAAACAGATGGCGGCCGCGATCGGCGTATCGCCGGCCTATCTCTCGGCACTGGAACATGGAAAGCGCGGCGCGCCGAGCTTTGAACTCCTGCAAAGGGTCGCCGGATATTTCAATGTCATCTGGGATGATGCCGACGAGCTTTTCGGTCTGGCAGCACTGTCCGATCCGAAAGTCGTGCTCGATACTTCCGGTTTGTCGCCCGCTCACACGGCCTTTGCCAACCGGCTCGCGAGCCGTATTCGTGGCTTATCCGGCGAAACCATCCATATGCTGGAAGATGTTTTGGAAAAAGGTCGGTTTGCTGATAAGGAACTCTGATGATCCCCTGAATTCTGCCGCTTTCAGGCTGCACGGGATTTGGAACTCTGGACAAAATCCCTATATTCGGGGAGCGCCATCGAGGGCTGATTCGCACGGAATCAGATCTCCGACGACATGGCATCAAAACCTGGAAAGACTTATAGCCGAATGACCGATTTGCCTGAAACCGAAGCCGGCGCAAACGCCGAATATGGTGCCGATTCCATCAAGGTCCTGAAGGGTCTCGATGCTGTCCGCAAGCGGCCGGGCATGTATATCGGCGATACCGACGACGGCTCGGGTCTGCACCACATGGTCTACGAGGTCGTGGACAATGCGATCGACGAGGCGCTGGCTGGTCATGCCGACATCGTCACGGTGACGCTGAACGCCGACGGTTCCGTGACGGTGACCGACAACGGTCGCGGCATCCCGACCGACATCCACACGGGCGAAGGGATTTCGGCTGCCGAAGTAATCATGACGCAACTGCACGCCGGCGGGAAGTTCGACCAGAATTCCTACAAGGTTTCCGGCGGTCTGCATGGCGTTGGCGTCTCGGTCGTCAACGCGCTCTCGGTCAAGCTCAAGCTCAAGATCAAGCGCCAGGGCAAGATCCACGAGATCAGCTTCACGCACGGCGTGGCCGATGCGCCCCTGGCGGTCGTCGGCGACAGCAATGGCGAAACCGGCACGGAAGTGACATTCCTGCCGAGCAGCGACACTTTTACGATGATAGAGTTCGACTACGGCACGCTCGAACACCGTCTGCGCGAACTGGCCTTCCTGAATTCCGGTGTACGCATCCTGCTCACCGACAAGCGCCATTCCGATATCCGCCAGGACGAGATGATCTATGACGGCGGTCTCGAAGCCTTCGTCGCCTATCTCGACCGCGCCAAGAAGCCGCTGGTCTCGAAGCCTGTCTCTATTCGCGGTGAAAAGGACGGCATCACCGTCGAAGTCGCCATGTGGTGGAACGACAGCTACCACGAGAACGTGCTTTGCTTCACCAACAACATTCCCCAGCGCGACGGCGGCACGCATATGGCCGGGTTCCGCGGCGCGCTGACCCGCCAGATCGTCTCCTATGCCGACAGTTCCGGCATCATGAAGAAGGAAAAGGTGACGCTGACCGGTGACGACTGCCGCGAAGGGTTGACGGCGGTTCTCTCGGTCAAGGTGCCGGATCCGAAATTCTCCTCGCAGACCAAGGACAAGCTGGTCTCCTCGGAAGTCCGCCCGGTCGTCGAAAGCCTTGTCAACGAAGCGCTGAGCGTCTGGCTGGAAGAACATCCGGGCGACGCCAAGATCCTGGTCGGCAAGGTTGTCGAAGCGGCCGCCGCGCGCGAAGCAGCACGCAAGGCGCGCGAGTTGACCCGCCGCAAGGGCGCGCTGGATATTTCCTCGCTGCCAGGAAAACTGGCCGACTGTTCAGAACGGGATCCCGCCAAGTCGGAACTCTTCCTCGTCGAAGGGGACTCGGCAGGCGGTTCGGCCAAGCAGGGCCGGTCGCGCGAAAACCAGGCGATCCTACCGCTGCGCGGCAAGATCCTCAATGTCGAGCGCGCCCGCTTCGACAAGATGCTGTCGAGCCAGGAAATTGGCACGCTGATCACGGCACTCGGCACGTCGATCGGCAAGGACGAATTCAATCCGGAAAAGCTGCGCTATCACAAGATCATCATCATGACCGATGCTGACGTTGACGGCGCCCACATCCGCACCCTGCTGCTCACCTTCTTCTTCCGGCAGATGCCGGAGCTGATCGAGCGCGGCCATCTCTATATCGCCCAGCCGCCGCTCTATAAGGTCGCGCGTGGCAAGTCGGCGCAATATCTGAAGGATGAAAAGGCGCTGGAGGAATATCTGATCTCCATGGGCCTCGAGGACGCGGCGCTTGAACTGGGCTCCGGCGAGGTTCGTGTCGGGCAGGACCTGCGCGAAGTGATCCTCGACGCGCTGCGCCTGCGCTCGCTGGTCGAAGGTCTGCACTCGCGCTACAGCCGTTCGGTCGTCGAGCAGGCGGCGATTGCGGGGGCGCTCAATCCGGAATTCAACCAGCATACCGAGCAGTCGGAAGCAACGGCAGCCGAGGTTGCGAAGCGCCTCGACCTGATCGCCGAAGAAACCGAACGCGGCTGGACGGCCGTGGTCGCCGGCGATGGCGGGCTGCGCTTCGAGCGTATGGTGCGCGGCGTCAAGGAAGTGGCCTCGCTCGACATGGCGCTGATCGGTTCATCCGACGCGCGCCACATCGACCAGCTGACCCCGCGCCTGAAGGAAATTTACGGCCATCCGCCGATCCTGCGCCGCAAGGACGGTGCGCTGGAAATCAGCGGCCCGCGCGCGCTGCTCGACGCGATCTTCGCCAGCGGCCGCAAGGGCCTGTCGATGCAGCGATACAAGGGTCTCGGCGAGATGAATGCCGAGCAGCTGTGGGAAACGACGCTCGATCCGAACGTCCGCTCGTTGCTGCAGGTCAGGGTCCACGACGCGACCGATGCCGATGGTCTGTTCTCGCGCCTGATGGGTGACGAAGTCGAACCACGCCGTGACTTCATCCAGGAAAACGCGCTGAGCGTCGCCAACCTCGATATCTGATCGAGGCGTGCACGTTGCTCGACGTCAAAACCACGCCTCCGCAAGAAGGCGTGGTTTTCTTTTTGCAGCTACCCGGCGACGAAGGAGCCGTTGAAGGCGATTTCCGAGAGGGGGCGGCGGGGGCTCGGGGTTTCGCGCGCCTGCAGGAAGTCTGGCAGTTGCGACTTGTCGCCCAGCCGGCCGATGGCGGCGGCGGCTTCCACCCGGTGGCCCTCCGGAATGCCGAGAATTTCGACGGCCTTGTCGAAATGCAGCCCGGTCATGCCGTGTGCCTGGAACCCAAGCAGCTGCGCCTGATGGGCGATCGCGCCCCAGGCAGCACCGGTGTCGAAGCTGTGGCTATACGACAGCGCGGCTTCGGTCGCACCCGGCGCGGCAAAATGCGTTTTCGAAATGAAGACAACGAGAGCCGAAGCGGATCTGGCCCAACCCTGATTGAATTCGTTGAGGATCGGGAAAAGCGTGTCCCACTCAGCGGTCTCGCGCAGCGCATAGACGAAACGCCAGGGCTGTGAATTGTAGGCCGAAGGCGCCCAGCGGCCAGCTTCGAGGATGGTCAGGAGCTCGGTTTCGGAGATAATCTCACCGGTGAAAGCGCGCGGAGACCAACGGTTGAGAAAGCTCGGCTCGATGGGATAATCAGCTTGGCGGTAGTTGCTGGAGGTTGTCATTGCAAATTCCTGTCTTGGGAGGTCGGAAGTTGGAGGTGCCGGCGTTCGATAAAAAACGGACGCAGTCCGTATATGGCGATTGAGAGCGTCCTCGCTAGGCAGCAGTTTGGCGACGGACCGTTTCCACCGTGAAGACGAAAGGCCAAACTGGGGCGGATGAGGCGCAATTCGAAATGGCGGAAGAGGACGCAGAAACGGCGTTCAGGGTCATTGTCGAACGGCAGAAAAAAGTTGTATAAGTTCTGTAGATTTTTTTCCGAAGCAAAGGAATACCGCTGATGACCGTGACCTTGAAAGACCCTTCATTGTTCCGCCAGGCCGCTCTTGTCGGCGAAACCTGGATCGATGCCGACCCGAGCAACGCGATCGAGGTGAACAACCCGGCGACCGGTGAAATCATCGGCCGTGTGCCGAAGCTGGGTGCGGCCGAGACCAAGGCGGCGATCGAGGCGGCGCGGATCGCGCAGAAGGGCTGGGCGGCCCGGACCGCCAAGGAACGCTGCGCAACCTTGCGCAAGTGGTACGAGCTGATGATCGAGAACAAGGACGATCTCGGCCGCATACTGACGCTCGAACAGGGCAAGCCGCTGGCAGAAGCGACCGGCGAAATCGTCTATGGCGCGAGCTTCATCGAATGGTTCGCCGAGGAAGGCCGCCGCATCTATGGCGACATGATCCCCGGTCATCAGCCGGACAAGCGCATCCTGGTGATGAAGCAACCGATCGGCGTCGTTGCTGCCATCACGCCGTGGAATTTTCCGAATGCGATGATCACCCGCAAAGCCGGACCGGCCTTCGCCGCCGGCTGCGCCATAGTCCTGAAGCCGGCGTCGCAGACACCGTTCTCGGCGATCGCCATTGCGGTTCTCGCCGAACGCGCCGGCCTGCCGAAGGGGCTGTTCAGCGTCATCACTGGCTCGGCCGCGGCGATCGGCGCCGAAATGACGTCAAACCCGGTGGTTCGCAAGCTGACCTTCACGGGCTCGACAGAAATCGGCACCGAACTCTACAAGCAGAGCGCCCCGACGATCAAGAAGCTCGGCCTTGAGCTTGGCGGCAATGCGCCGTTCATCGTCTTCGACGACGCCGATCTCGACGCGGCCGTCGAAGGTGCGCTGATCGCCAAGTACCGCAACAACGGCCAGACCTGCGTCTGCGCCAACCGCATCTATGTGCAGGACGGCGTCTACGACGCCTTTGCGCAAAAACTCGCAACCGCCGTCGGCAAGCTGAAGACCGGCAACGGTTTTGACGAAGGCGTGATCCTCGGACCACTGATCGACAAGGCAGCACTTGCCAAGGTCGAGGAGCACATCGCAGATGCAACAGCCAAGGGTGCGCGCATCCTGCAGGGCGGCAAGAAGCATGCGCTCGGCGGCACTTTCTTCGAGGCGACGATCCTCGCCGACGTCACCAAGGACATGGCGGTGGCCCGCGAGGAAACCTTCGGGCCCTTGGCGCCGCTGTTCCGCTTCACGGACGAGGCCGACGTCATCGAGCAGGCCAACGACACCGAATTCGGCCTCGCCTCCTATTTCTACGCCAAGGATCTCGCCCGCGTCTTCCGCGTCGCCGAGGCGCTGGAATACGGCATGGTCGGCGTCAACACCGGGCTGATCTCCACCGCGGAAGCGCCGTTCGGCGGCGTCAAGCTGTCGGGCCTCGGCCGCGAAGGCTCGAAATACGGCATCGAGGAATTCACCGAAATCAAATATGTCTGCCTCGGCGGCATCGCGTGAAACTGAAACCTCTGAAATCAAAAGGCCGGCAGGGGGCATTCTGCCGGCCTTTCGATTCTCCTCGCATGCCATAATTCGGGGTGCACCTGAACGGAAACCGCTTCACAGTTGGTGCATCACCGTTTTAACTACGTCGGCAGAGCCGCAAGGAGAGACATCGATGCCCGCCCCGAAAAACACGTTCAAAGCCGCGATCCGCGAGGATCGGTTCCAGTTGGGTTTGTGGGTCGCTCTGGCAAGCCCCTATGCAGCTGAAATCGTCTCGGGCAGTGGCTATGACTGGCTGCTGATCGACGGCGAACATGGGCCAAACGACATTCCGCTCTTGTCTTCGCAGGTGCAGGCGGTGGCACGCTCGGGAAGCCATCCGATCGTGCGCCTGCCGGTCGGCGAAACCTGGATGATCAAGCAGATTCTCGACACCGGGGCGCAGACGCTGCTGATCCCGATGGTTGAGAGCGTCGAACAGGCACGGGCGCTGGTCCGTGCGGTACGCTATCCGCCGCATGGCGTGCGCGGCGTCGGCGCTGCACTTGGCCGGGCATCGCAGTTCAGCCGGATCGGCGATTATCTCGAAACGGCGAATGCGGAAATCTGCCTCATCGTCCAGATTGAGAGCCGGGCAGGCCTGACCGCGCTTGACGACATTGCCGCGCTCGACGGGATCGACGGGTTGTTTATCGGTCCATCCGATCTCGCCGCCGATATGGGACACCTCGGCCAGCCCGGCCATCCCGAGGTGACTGCCGCCATCAAGGATGCGTTCGAGCGGATCAGGAA
Source organism: Pararhizobium sp. A13 (assembly GCF_040126305.1). Lineage (NCBI taxonomy): Bacteria > Pseudomonadati > Pseudomonadota > Alphaproteobacteria > Hyphomicrobiales > Rhizobiaceae > Pararhizobium > Pararhizobium sp. A13. Next base: position 991,449 of record NZ_CP149510.1, read on the forward strand.
AGCCGGCAAGGCCCGCGGCATCATGACCCTCAACCTTGATCAGGCGCGTCTCTATCGCGACATGGGCGCGGACTTCATGGCGATCGGAACCGATGTAACGCTTCTCGTCAGCGCCACGACGAAGCTGCGCGAGGATTTCCTGGCCGGCGGTACAAGCAGAGCAAAGCCGGTGGCCGGCTACTGATCATCGGTTCCCGGCGATCGCCGCAAGTTTCGGCATGGGGACGTCCGGGCTCCAGGCCCGGAAATCGGCGATCCGTCGGACAAGCTTTTCAACATGATGATTGGCGATGTCGGCAAGCTGGTGTTCGAGAAACGGATTGCGGAAGCGATCCAGCGTTAGGACCACATAATCGGCCGCTTCCTGGCTGAGACCCTTGGCGGCAAAGCCGGGTATGACCTCGGTCTCGTAGATTTCCATCAATGCCGCGCCGACATGCGTGTCCCGCAGTATGTTCTTCACCGTCTCGCCTTGAGGCCGGGCGGTTTTCAACCAGATATCGGCAAGCACCGTGTGGCCGAGATTGAGAATATGCAGCTTGAGCTTCTCATAGGGCGTCAGGTCTTCGACCAGAAGCACGCACGGGTGGCTACAAGGCGCCCTCAGTCCCGGTTGGTTTTCGATGGCCCAGAGCGCATAAGGTTCCGCCACGGCCCCGGCCGGTTCCAGCGGCTCGGAAACGATGCGGTCGACGAGGGTATTGCCCCAGACGACAGTTGTCGAAAGCCAGCTCGCGAAATCGGCGTTTTTGATCCGCTCGGCCTGAAGGCGAAGAATTATCTCTTTGAGCCTGTCGCCATTGCGGCTGATCAGCTCGCACGGCAGCACGGTGAGCGGGCGGCCGCCCGCAGCGAAGCGGGCGTGAAGCAGGCGGATCAATTTTCCCGGAAAGGAAACGGGAATCTCCTCATCGAGATCGTCGTCTCGGATATTGTAACCCGTATCGCCGGTATTCGAGACCAGGATCTCCGCCTCTTCCGCAATGAGCCGTTTCACCTCATCCCAATCGCGCCCCGTCGAAAGGGCGCGCGCGACGCTGGTGACATTCTGCGTGCTGTCGATCTCGACGCCGCCGGCCAGTCCGCGGATCGTGACCGGGAATCCGCCCGGCGCCGCCAGTGCGCTTAGTCGCCCGGCCCGTTCCGGCGATCCAGTCGTCTGGACCACCGTGATTTTGCCAATCGCATCACCTGTCTCCAGCGCTTCGCTGACGAAGAGATCGGCATGGGCTTGCAGAAAGCGGCTGGTTCCAAACTGGATGATCGGCGTTGTCATGATGTGCTCGTGAATCCGGCTATTGAATGGATTGCAGCAGTGTCTCGCGTGCGGACTTGAGATGCCGCCGGCAGGCGGCTTCGACCTGCGCGAGGTTACGGGTCTTTAGCGCCGCGATATAGGCGAGGTGCTCCTCCAGCGCCCGGGCATTGCGTTCGCGCGCATTCGTCTTGTTCCATTGGTAATGATAGTGGAAGACGATGGCGATGATGTCGTAGAAGTCGACGATGAAGCGGTTGCTCGAGGACTTGTGGACGAGCAGATGGAAGCGTTCGTCTAGCTCGGAGAATTCGCGATAGCGGTTGTCGATGTCGGCGAGGATGTCGTGGTGCATCGTCTCGATCCGTTCCAGCTCCAGCCATGCCTGATGATCGGGATCAAGCGCCGCAAAACTCGCGGCGGAGCGCAGCTCGAACATTTCGCGCACCTCCGTCAGTTCCAGCGCGAATTCGCGGGTAAAGCCTTTCAATATCCAGTGGCTGTTCGGCCGTTTCTCGATCAGTCCGAAGCGGCTGAAGCGGATGAGGAACTCGCGCACGCTGGTCGTGCCGGTGCCGATATCGCGCGCCAGTTCCAGCTCGTTGATCTGCATGCCCGGCTCGGCGCCGCCGGCCAGAATCCGGCGCATGAAACTGCGCTCGATGATTTCGGACAGCGAATCGGTTTCCTCGGCCGGGTAATAATCCTCGGTCTTCGGATGTCGCAGAACCACCTTTGCCCGCTTGTCCCAGGCGATCAGCTGCAGCTCTTCCATCCGCGTCAGGATCGCCCGGATGGTCGTGCGGCTGACCCCGAGCGTCGCGCCGAGCTCCGGCTCGGAGGGCAGGGCGGAGGTTTCCGCGAGCAGCTTGAGGCAGCGGTTGAAGGCGTCCTTGAAGACGGTGTTCTGTTTCGCCATGATTTTGCCGGCCGAATAGGGGTTTCTGTCGATCGAACCGCGGATTGCTGGTTCGGTTTGTGAGGCTGCTCTATCCGGTCCGTCTGGCCCTGTCTCGGCTTGTCATCCGAAGTTTCATGGTTGTTTCGGTCCCTGATTTTGTTTTTGATGCGGTCGTTGCCTTTTTGCTGCGACCGTTCTGCTGCGTTTCTGGCGGATGCATAATACCCATTGACGGCAAACTGTCTATTGTAGATAAAAGACAAAAATGAATGAGCGCGCTTGCTCAGAGAAAAGCCGTCAAGGGAGATACCAAGGGTGACCGCACCTTCGTTCATCGTTTTGTCGCCGGAAGACAATGTGGCCGTCGCGTCGCTCGCCATCGAGCCGGGCGGCGAATTGCCGGATGGCGTGCGCGCCGCAGCCAGGATCGATCCCGGCCATAAGGTGGCGATCCATCCGGTTCATGCCGGCGAGCCGGTGGTGAAGTATGGACAGGCGATCGGCCGGGCGACCGTCGATATCGCGCCAGGCGACCACGTCCACTCGCACAATCTGGCCTTCGATCAGGACCGCTTGTCGATCGGCGCGCCGGTGCCGCCGGAGGCCGCGAATGCTGCCGACAAGGCACGCACCTTCATGGGCTATCGCCGCGCCGACGGCCGCGCCGCGACGCGCAATTTCATCGGCATCATCGCCAGCGTCAACTGTTCCACCACGGTCTGTCGGGCTATTGCCGAGGAGGCCAACCGGACCATCCTGCCGCGCTACGACGGCATCGACGGCTTCGTGCCGATCGTCCACGATCAGGGCTGCGGCATGAGTTCGACCGGCGACGGCATGAAGAACCTGCATCGCACGCTTGCCGGCTACACCCGCCATGTGAATTTCGGCGGCGTGCTGATGGTCGGCCTCGGCTGCGAGGTCAACCAGCTGACGCTGTACGGCCAGAGCGGTTCCGGCGCCGGAAAACGTCATTTCAACATTCAGGATGCCGGCGGCTCGCGCCGCGCCGTTGCCCTGGCGATCGGCGTACTCGAGGAGATCGCCCAGGAGGTCGGCACGGCACGGCGCATCCCGATCCCGGTCGGCGAGATCATTGTTGGCCTGCAATGCGGCGGCTCGGACGGACTTTCGGGCATCACCGCAAACCCGGCCTTGGGAGCGGCGGTCGATATTCTGGCCGGCGCCGGCGGCACGGCGATCCTGTCGGAAACCTCGGAGATCTATGGCGCCGAGCATCTGCTGCGCAGCCGAGCGGTCAACGAGGATGTCGCGCAGAAGCTCGACGGACTGATCTCCTGGTGGGAAAACTATGTCGAGATGCATGGCGCGTCGCTCGACAACAATCCGTCGCCGGGCAACAAGCGCGGCGGCCTGACCACCATCCTCGAAAAGTCGCTTGGCGCGGTGGCCAAGGGCGGCCGCTCGCCGCTGACCGCGGTCTATCACTACGCGGAGCGGGTGACCGAACACGGCCTCGTCTTCATGGATACACCTGGCTACGACCCCGTGTCGGCAACCGGCCAGGTCGCCGGTGGCGCCAATGTGATCACGTTCACGACCGGCCGTGGGAGCTGTTTCGGCTCGCGCCCCTGTCCCTCCATCAAGCTGACGAGCAACACGGCGCTTTATCGCGCCATGGAGGAGGACATGGATATCGATTGCGGCACCATTGCCACCGGGGATGCGACAATCGCCGGCAAGGGCCGGGAGATTTTCAACCTGATCATCGATACTGCGTCCGGAAGGAAGACCAAGAGCGAACTGTTCGGCTACGGCGACAATGAATTCGTGCCCTGGCACCTGGGCGCGACACTCTGACGGAAGCAGCCGTCGGAGGGAGGAGAGGGTTGATGCAGACAAGAAGGATCGGTCGGACGGATCTGTCCGTTACCGAATACAGTTTCGGCACCGCGCCGCTGGGCGGGATGTACCGCGCCTGCCCGCGCGAGACGGCCATGGAAACGCTCGCCGCGGCCTGGGATACGGGCCTGCGGTTTTTCGATACGGCACCCTGGTATGGGTTTGGCCTGGCCGAAAGACGGGTCGGGGATTTCCTGCGGGACAAGCCCAAGGGCAGTTATGTGCTGTCGACGAAAGTCGGCCGCGTGCAGCGCCCAGTGGCAGATGACAAGGTGCCGAGCTACGGTTTCGTCAATCCGCTGCCGTTCGACACCGATTACGATTATTCCTACGACGGGATCATGCGGTCGGTCGATTTCAGTTATGCCCGGCTTGGCCTGAACCGCATCGATGTCCTCTTCGTCCATGACATCGGGGTCTACACGCATGGCGCCGAGCGCAACCGTGTCTATCTGCGCCAACTGTTCGACGGCGGCCTCAGAGCGCTGGAGGAGCTGAAATCGAGCGGCGCCATTTCTGCCTATGGCCTGGGCGTCAATGAAGTGCCTGTCTGCCTGGATGTGATGCGAGAGGCGGATCTCGACTGCATCCTGCTTGCCGGGCGCTACACGCTTCTTGACCGCACCGCCACCGCCGAGCTTTTGCCTCTCTGCGAGAAAAAGAAAACCTCGCTGGTGGTTGGCGGCGTTTTCAATTCGGGTATTCTGGCGACGGGTCCGGTGGAGGGATCGCATTTCGACTATATGCCGGCAAACCGGGAGGTTCTGGACAAGGTGGGTGCGCTGGAGAGGATCGCCCAGTCGCAAGGGCTGCCGCTTGCGGCACCCGCCATCCAGTTTCCTCTACAGAATCCGGTCGTTGCCTCCGTCCTGCTCGGAACGGCAAAACCATCGAGCCTGACGCGCAATATGGAATTGACGGAACGGCGCCTGCAGCCGGACGACTTCGCGCCTTACGACGCCTATACGCTGGTCGCGCCCGAATTGGGAACAGAAGCCGTTCGCGTTTAGCCGGATCACGAAGGGGAAAGCGGAATGCTGAAGGGAATACATCCATTGCTCGGACCGGATCTTCTGCATGCGATCCGCACAATGGGCCATGGCGACGAGATCGTGGTTGGCGACGCCAATTTTCCGGCCAGCAGCATTGGGCCGAAGGTCGTGAGGGCCGATGGGGTCGACGCCTTGAGCATCACGGAGGCGATCCTTGCCCATATGCCGCTCGATACCTTCGCCGCCGAATCCGCCTGGCGGATGGAAGTCGTCGGCGATCCGGCGGCAGAGCCGGAAGTCTGCGTCGAATTCCAGAAGCTGGTCCACAAGCTCGCCGGTAATTTCAAGGTCGTGCCGATCGAACGTTTCGCTTTCTATGAGCGCGCGCGCAAGGCAGCCTATATCGTCGCGACCACGGAGTTTCGGCTTTATGGAAATATCATCCTGAAAAAGGGCGTCGTTCGCCCGGAAGAACTCTACCGGGTGTAGGGCCTGCACATACCCGGCCCATGGAGGTGGGACGGTCATCTTCGCGATGGAAAACAAAGGCTTGGCGTTGGGAGAAAATCAATGCGCAAGGACAGAGCCCGCCGCTTGCAATTTCGAAATTGCTGAGATAGCTTGCCTGCGTAAAATGTTTTTTATCGATAAAAGGTCGAACTGTTCGCGTCTTGCGGCTCGATCCGAGGAGAACTCAACAAGACGCTGTTGGAGGAGAACAACACCATGACCCTTATGAAGCATATCCTGACGCGCCGCGCCTTCACCAGCCTCGCTGGCGCAGCCGTGTTCGCGACCATGATGCCGATGACATCGTTCGCTCAGGACGTCACCATCCCGATCATCGTCAAGGATACGACGTCCTTCTACTGGCAGATCGTTCTGGCTGGCGCCCGCGCTGCCGGCAAGGATCTCGGCGTCAATGTGCCGGAACTCGGCGCGCAGGCCGAATCCGACATCAATGGCCAGATCAGCATTCTTGAAAACGCCGTTGCCGGCTCGCCGGCCGCCGTTGTCATCTCGCCGACGGAATTCAAGGCGCTTGGCAAGCCCATCGACGAAGCTGCCAAATCCGTGCCGATTATTGGGATCGACTCGGCCGCTGATTCCAAGGCCTTCAGCTCGTTCCTGACGACGGACAACACGCAGGGTGGCCGTATCGCCGCCGACGGCCTCGCTGCCGCAATCAAAGAAGCAACCGGAAAGGAAGAGGGCGAAATCGCCATCATCACCAACCTGCCGGGCGTCGGCTCGCTGGATCAGCGCCACAATGGCTTCATGGAACAGATCGCCGCGAAATATCCGGGCCTGAAGGTCGTCGCCGACAAATATGCCGACGGCCAGGCGACTACCGGCCTTAACATGATGACCGACCTGATCACGGCGAACCCGAACCTCGTCGGCGTCTTTGCTTCCAACCTGATCATGGCGCAGGGCGTTGGCCAGGCGATCGCTGAAAACAAGCTCGGCGACAAGATCAAGGTCATCGGCTTCGACAGCGATGAAAAGACGGTTGGCTTCCTCAAGGAAGGCGTGCTCGCCGGCCTCGTCGTCCAGGATCCCTATCGCATGGGCTACGACGGCGTCAAAACCGCGTTGGCCGTCTCCAAAGGCGAGAAGGTCGAGGCCAATGTCGATACCGGCGCCAACCTCGTGACCAAGGCCAACATGGCTGATCCGAAGATCGACGCCCTTCTGAACCCGAAGGTCAACTGATCCAAGACAGGGCGGCAGGACAATACCCGTTTGGGTCAACTGTCCTGCCGCCTGCTGCACAATGCGCTCTCGACCTGCTTCAGCCCGAAACATCGGTTTGAGGCAGGTTTTTGGATAGGGAGGAAAGCCGCCATGACAGGACTTTACGACGTCAGCCACCGGCACGAGGAGGGCGCGGCGACGGTTGCCAGGCATCCCGTTCCCAGGGGGCAGCCGATCCTGGAACTGCGCGGCCTGCAGAAGAAATACGGTGCCGTCGAGGCCTTGAAGCCGGCCAGCTTGACGTTCCTGTGCGGCGAAATCCACGCCATCGTCGGCGAAAACGGTGCCGGTAAGTCGACGCTGATCAAGCTTTTGACCGGTGTTATCCGGCGAACGTCCGGCGAGGTTTTCTGGTGCGGCGAACCCGTTCAGCTTTCGAATCCGACGGAAGCGATCGCACGCGGCATCAATGCCGTCCATCAGGAAGTCGTGCTCTGCCCGCATCTGAGTGTCGCCGCCAATATGTTCCTCGGTGACGAGATGAACAAGAACGGCCTGATGCGCAAGCGGGCCATGACCGATGCGGCGCAGGCCGTGCTCAACGATCTCGGCTTCAACCTTCCGGCGGCTGCCATTCTTTCCAGCCTGACGATCGGCCAGCAGCAGCTCGTTGCTACGGCGCGCGCTGCAATGCGTGGCACGCAGTTTCTGATTTTCGACGAGCCGACCGCCTATCTGACCCGCCAGGAATCGGCGCAGCTATTCCGGCTCATTCGCCGGCTTCAGGCCGAAGGCGTGACCATCGTCTATATCAGCCATCGCATGGAAGAAGTCTTCGAACTCGCCGATCGCGTTTCGGTCCTTCGCGACGGCACTCATGTTGGCACCCGCAAGATCAGCGAGACCAACGATGCCGAGCTGATCGCGCTGATGATCAACCGCACCATCGAACAGATCTACCACAAGGAAGCCCTGCCGATCGGCGCCACCATCGTCGAAACGCGCGGTCTTACCGGCCCCGGTTTCGAGGATGTCTCGCTGTCGGTGCGCGCGGGCGAAATCGTCGGCCTTTATGGTCTGATCGGTGCAGGTCGCAGCGAATTCGCGCTCGGGCTCTATGGCCGCCAGCCGGTGACATCGGGCGAAATTTACTGGGAAGGCAAGAAGGTCGAGATCCGCAACGAACGTCAGGCGATGGATCTCGGCATTGCGCTGGCGCCGGAAAGCCGCCGCGACCAGGGGCTCTGCCTCAATCTGCCGATCGGCCTCAACATCAACCTGCCGGTGTTCGACCGGCTGACGAGCGGTTTCACCATCAACCGTCGCCGCGAGATCGAAAACGCCGACCGGCAGATCAAGGACCTGAAGATCAAGACGCCGACGCGCCGGGTGCTGGCGTCCGCCATGTCCGGCGGCAACCAGCAAAAGATCGTCATCGGCAAGTGGCTCAGCCACGGCGCCAAGCTGTTCATTTTCGATGAGCCGACCGTTGGCGTCGACGTCGGCACCAAGGCGGAAATCTACCGATTGTTTGCCCGGCTGCTGGAGCAGGGGGCAGGCATCATCCTGATCTCGTCCTATCTGCCGGAGGTCTACGAGCTTGCCGACCGGCTGCATGTGTTCCGACAGGGAAAACTCGTGGCCAGCCACAGCTATCGCGGCGGCTCGCACGAGGACGTGCTGACCCAGGCGATCGGCGTTTGAGATCGTGAAAAGACCAGAAGAAAATATGCGTGGAGGAAAATCATGACCGTTGAAGCGACGACAGAAGCGGCACCAGTGCCGAAAAGGGGCATGAACATCCTGTTCGGCCTGACTTTGCTTGGCCTTCTCTTGTTCCTCTGGCTGGTTCTGGGCATCGCCACAAACAGCTTCTGGACCCCGAACAACATCAGCAACCTTTTGCGGCAGGGGGCGATGACAGCCATTCTCGCCGTCGGGCAGACCTTCGTCATCATCACCGCCGGCATCGACCTCTCCGTCGGTGCGGTGGTCGGTTTCGCCAGTGTCGCGGTCGCCTGGCTGCTCGCCGCTGGTGTGCCGCTCTGGCTGGCGATGATCATCACGCTGCTGATCGGCGTGCTGATCGGCGCGTTCCACGCTTTCGGCATCGTGCGCATGGGGCTTCCGGCGTTCATCATCACGCTGGCGACCTTGACGTCGCTGCGCGGCATCGGCCTTCTGATCACCAACGGTTCGACGATCTCGATCAGCAACGAGGCTTTCACGAATTTCTCGCGCGCCGATTTCCTCGGCGTTCCCAGCCTGTTCTGGATGGTTATCGTCGTCGCCATCCCCGCCTATGTCTTCCTTCACTTAAGCCGTTGGGGCCGCTATCTCTTCGCCGTCGGCTCCAACAGCGAAGCGGCGCGTCTCTCCGGCGTCAACGTCAACCGGACGATCTATCTTGCCTATATCCTCTCCTCCACTTGCGCTGCCTTTGTCGGCCTGCTGCTTGCCTCGCGCATCGGCATCGGCAACGCCACCCAGGCGGAAGGCTGGGAACTGCAGGCGATCGCTTCCTCAGTCATCGGCGGTACCAGCCTGTTCGGCGCGGTCGGTTCGGTGCAGGGCCCGCTGCTGGGCGCCTTCATCCTGGCGACGATCAACAACGGCGCCAACCTTCTGAACGTCAACTCGTTCTGGCAGCGCATCATTACCGGCGCGCTGATCATCGTCATCGTCTACTTCGACCAGCTGCGCCGCCGCGGCTCGCGCTGATCGTCTGCTCCCCCATCCGGCTGGTTCCGATCCGGCCGGATGCTCCTCGGAAGCCTGTTCCCAACCTGTTGCGGAAGATTACAAGGAACTGCCTGCCATGAAAGCGGCGATCTGCCTGGAGCCCGGGCGCCTCGACATCATTGACCGACCGGTATTGCCGGTGCCGCCGAAGGGCTGGGCACGGCTTGCAGTCAGCCATGTCGGCATTTGCGGAACCGATTATCATATCTTCGAAGGCAAGCATCCCTACCTCGAATATCCCCGCGTCATGGGTCACGAGATCTCTGCGCGAGTGATCGAATCCGGGCAAGGAGTTTCGCTGGAACCGGGAACCCCTGTTATCGTCAATCCCTATCTTTCCTGCGGAACCTGTGTCGCCTGCCGCAAGAACAAGCCGAATTGCTGCACGGCGATCAAGGTTCTCGGCGTGCACACCGACGGTGCCTTCTGCGAAGAGATCCTGGTGCCGCAGGGCAATCTTTATCCGGCTGGCGACCTGTCGTTGGAGGCGGCGGCGACCGTCGAGTTTTTGGCGATCGGCGCCCATGCCGTGCGCCGTTCGCTCGCTCCGGCCGGATCGCGGGCGCTGGTCATCGGGGCCGGACCCATCGGCCTTGGCACTGCATTGTTTTCGCGTATCGCCGGCCATGAGGTAACGCTGCTCGATGCGAGCGTTGAGCGGCTGGACATGGCAGCGGATCGGCTTGGATTTACGCACGGCATTCGTGCTGGTGACGGCGCCTTGGATGCGGTGCTGGCGGTGACAGGCGGTGATGGCTTCGATGTTGTCTTTGACGCCACCGGCTTCGGCGGTTCGATGGAAAAGTCCTTCGCCTTCGTCGCCCATGGCGGCTGCCTGGTCTTCGTCAGCGTCGTCAAAGACGACATCCGGTTCTCGGATCCGGAGTTCCACAAGCGCGAAATGATGCTGGTCGGCAGCCGCAATGCGACGCGCCAGGACTTCGAGCATGTCGCCGCCTCGATCCGCGCCGGTCGTGTGCCGGTCGAAGCGCTGATCACGCATCGCACGACGCTAAATGATGTGGTGAATGACCTGCCGCGCTGGGCACATGAGAAGGCAGGATTGATCAAAGCCGTGGTGCAGGTGTCGCCATGACGCGTATCGACGCGCATCAACACTATTGGACGCTGGGCCTAGGCCACAACGACTGGCCGCCGCCGGAGCTTGCGCCGATTTACCGGGATTTCACGCCGGATGATCTGATGCCGCATCTGGCGGCAGCGGGCATCACCAAAACCGTGCTCGTCCAGGCGGCACCCAACCTGGCGGAGACCGAGTTCCTGCTTGAATTGGCGCAGTGTGAAGAAACCGTCGCCGCCGTCGTTGGGTGGGTGGACGTGTGGTCGCCAACGGCGCGTTCCGATCTGGAGCGGTTCAAGCTCCATCCGAAGTTCCGGGGAATCCGTCCGATGCTGCAGGGCATCGAGGATGCGTTTTGTATTCTTCAGCCCGAGGCGATCCGCACGCTCGAGATGCTGCCGGACCTTGGCTTGCGCTTCGATGCGCTTGTCCAACCGCGCCACCTGCCGGTGATATCGGCGCTCGCTGACCGCTTGCCCTCCCTGCCGATCGTTGTTGATCACGGAGCAAAACCGTTCATTGGCAAAGGAATCCTCGAGCCCTGGCGCGCTGACATGGCAGCGCTCGCCCGGCGGCCGAATGTCTGCGTCAAGCTCTCCGGACTGGTGACCGAAGCGGGGAGCGGTTGGACGGTCGACGAGCTGAAACCCTATGCAGGCTATCTGATCGAGATTTTCGGACCGCAGCGCGTCATGTTCGGCAGCGACTGGCCGGTTGTTAATCTCGATGCAAGCTATGAGCAGTGGTGGCTGGCTGCAAACGAACTGCTGCGGAACCTCGACGAAAGCGCGCGCCAGGCTGTTTTCCGCACGAGCGCGGCGCGCTTCTACGGGATTGATCTTGAAGGGCAGGTTCGGGCAAGCGGCTTTACCTAGTATCAAGCCATCCATGACACGGTTAGGGCTTGCCCTGCCGGGAGGGAGGCATATTTGTTGCGTCGCACAAGAAAAGTGCTACTGTTTGCCTCGCTTGCGGACACGCGGACACAAAGAACAGAATGCAAGGTTGCGTCCGGTTGGGAGCGGCGTTGTCGTCTACGGTAACAAGGAGAACGCTTCCGATGTTTTACCAGCTTTATGAGCTCAATCATGCGATGATGGCTCCTTGGCGCGCCGCGGCGGATGCCATGCGGCTGGCCTACGCCAATCCGCTCAATCCCATTGCCCACACCTATTTCGGCCGCATGGCCGCCGCTGGCCTCGAAGTTTTCGAGCGCACGACCCGTCGCTACGGCAAGCCGGAATTTGGTCTGCCGGAAACGATCGTCGATGGAACGTCTGTTGCCGTCAATGAGCGCATCGTCTGGCGCGAGCCCTTCTGCAACCTCATCCATTTCGAACGTGCAGTACCGAAAACCAGGACGGCCGATCCCAGGGTGCTGATCGTCGCGCCGATGTCCGGACACTATGCGACGCTGCTGCGTGGCACTGTCGAAGCGCTGTTGCCGCAATCGGATGTCTATATCACCGACTGGATCGATGCCCGTATGGTGCCGCTGACCGAGGGCACCTTCGACCTCGATGACTACATCGATTACGTCATCCAGATGCTGCATTTCCTCGGACCCGACACCCATGTGATCGCCGTCTGCCAGCCGGCGGTTCCGGTACTCGCCGCCGTGGCGCTGATGGAAGCGAATGACGATCCGCTGTCGCCGTCCTCGATGACGCTGATGGGCGGCCCGATCGACACGCGCATCAACCCGACCTCGGTCAACCAGCTCGCCGAAGACAAGCCGATCAAATGGTTCCGTGACAATGTCATCATGCCGGTGCCGTTCCCGCAGCCGGCTTCATGCGTCCGGTTTATCCCGGCTTCCTGCAGCTTTCCGGCTTCATGTCGATGAATCTTGACCGCCACCTGACCGCGACGAAGGAGTTCTTCGCACACCTTGTTAAGAATGACGGCGACGCCGCCGAAAAGCACCGCGACTTCTACGATGAATATATGGCCGTCATGGATCTGACGGCGGAGTTCTACCTCCAGACGGTCGAGACCGTCTTCATACGCCATGCCCTTCCGAAGGGCGAGATGATGCATCGCGACCGCCGCGTCGACACGACCGCGATCCGCAAGGTCGCACTGCTCACGGTCGAGGGCGAGAACGACGATATCTCCGGCGTCGGCCAGACGAAGGCGGCGCAGACGATCTGCACGAATATCCCCGAGAACATGCGCATGCACCACATGCAGCCGGATGTCGGCCACTACGGCGTCTTCAACGGATCGCGGTTCCGTCGCGAGATTGCGCCGCGCATCACCGCGTTCCAGCGTGAGCATGCCCGCCGCGCCAAGCCGCCGGTGCCGCGGGTAATCAAGGGCGGAAAGACGGCCTGATCCGGCTTATATCGATTTCATCGGTCGATATCAGGGGTTTGCTGGAATCTGCGAAGGTTTGTCTTGCAGAGCGGCAGACCCCTTCCCATCTCGTTATAAGCGGGCCCGAAGGAGAGGCCCACTTTTAGCGAGGACTTCTGAACATGAACCAATCTGCATTGATCCGTCCGGACTGGACGCCAGCGACCATTGCCATGATGGTGCTCGGTTTCGTGGTTTTCTGGCCGCTTGGTCTTGCCATGCTTGCCTATATCCTGTTCGGCGAAAGGCTGAAATCCTTCAAGAAGGACGCCAATTCGACCGTCGACGGCGTCTTTTCGTCGTTCAAGCGTGGCGGGGGCCGCGGCTTCTGCGGTCCGCAATTCCGCACCGGAAACGTCGCCTTTGACGATTGGCGCGAAGCAGAGCTTGCCCGCCTCGACGAGGAACGCCGCAAGCTCGATGAAATGCGCCAACAGTTCGACGACTATGTTCGCGAGCTGCGCCGCGCCAAGGACCAGGAAGAATTCGACCGCTTCATGCGCGAACGCAATTCCGGCGGTTCCGGCTCGGTGCCGGGCTTTCCCGGCCGTTGATCGCAGCGGTGAGATAAACGACAAAACCGGCGTCCTACCAGATGCCGGTTTTTCTTTTTGATAGGGATCCGCGCCGCCAATGCGAATCATGCGTCCTTCAAACGAATCGGTTATCACATCTTCATGTTCTCTTTGCTTCGCAAGTCACGCCAAGCCAAGCTCCCGCCACCCCCAGTGCAGCGGACGATAGACGTTGCCGGCAAGGCGATGCCGCTGACCATCCGTCAGAATGCCCGCGCCACGCGGATGACGCTGCGGATCGAGCCCGGCGGCCGGGCGTTGAAGATGACGATCCCGGCCGGACTGCCGGAGCGTGAAATCAATGCCTTTCTCGACCGGCACCAAGGCTGGCTGATGACCAAACTCGCGCGGTTTTCCGGCGAAAGCGTTCTGGAAGAGGGCGGCACCATCCTGCTACGCGGCGTTGCCCACCGGATCGAGCGCACCGGTAAGCTGCGTGGTCTGACCGAAGCCGTCATCATCGACGACGAGCCTGTGCTCCGCGTGAGCGGAGCCGAAGAGCATCTGCGGCGCCGGATCGCCGATTTCCTGAAGAAGGAGGCGCGGAAAGACCTGGAACATCTTGTGGCGATCTATGCCCGGATGGTCGGCCGAAAGGTCAAGTCGTTGAGCTTCAAGGATACGCGCAGCCGCTGGGGCTCCTGCGCCGCCGATGGGAGCTTGAGCTTCTCCTGGCGCATCGTCATGGCGCCGCCGAAAGTGATCGACTATTTGGCGGCGCACGAGGTGGCGCATTTGCGCGAGATGAACCACGGACCGGATTTCTGGGATCTCTGCGAGGAGCTTTGCCCGGCCATGGACGATGCCAAGCGCTGGTTGAAGCGCAACGGCACGATGCTGCACGCGATCGATTTCGATTGATCCGACGCTCAGCGCCGATACTGGTTCCCCAAGGCTTCCCTGATCTTTTCGTCCGTCTTGTACTGGCTGAGCGCATAGACCGACCAGATCGCAGCCGGAACCCAGCCGATCAGCGTGATCTGCAAAATCAGGCAGATGATCCCCGCGATCGGCCGGCCAATGGTGAAAAATTGAAGCCAGGGCAGGATAAGGGCAAGCAGAAGGCGCATGGGGTTCTCCGAGCTATTTGCCTCGATATAGGAGGCCATAATGGCGGTGCAACGGTTTAGAGGATGTAGGGTACGCGGATGAAAGGCGAATCCGTCGCGAAGTCCTTTGTATTCCTCGTGACAAGAAGCATGGAATGGACCGCCGCGGACGCTTCTATAATCGCGTCCGGGAGCTTGCTTCGCCGCTTTCGGCGCACATTCACCGCGAGATCGGCAATCGGCGCAGTCAGTCCGATCACATCGAAACTGGCGAGAAAGGCGCGCGTCGCCTGCTCCACCTCTTCCCGTGCGCCGGTCACGACTTCCATCCACGAGATGATGCTGATGGCCCGCTCTTCGTAAAGGGCCAGTTCATCGCGTGCCTGCGGCACACCGTTCAGGTAATCGATCAGGATATTGGTATCGAACAGCGCCTTCACCACTCGCTGCGAACCTTCTCCTGATATTCCAGCCCGTCCATTCCATCCCCACCCCAGAGCCCGAAAGCATTGTCATTCTCGATCCGGCGATGACGCCGAACATAATCATCGATAGCCGCACGGACGACGGCCGCACGCGACAGCTTTTTAGACTTAGCGATATCTTCCAGCGCCTGAACCTGCCGCTCGGTAATGTCAATCAAGGTTCTCATTGGTCACTTGCCATATATCGATATATGATATCATCCCGTTAGAATGCTGTCACTCTGATGGTCTCGAAGCCCGTATTTGTCGGTTTCAGGCTCGACTCGCGCGGCATTTCATGTCAGGTCGCTGTCATGAAAACGGAAGTGAAAATTTGCGGGCTGAAGACTGTCGAGGCCGTGGATCGGGCCGTCGCGCTCGGTGCGCGCCATACGGGTTTCATCTTCTTTCCGAAGAGCCCGCGCAACATCGAGCCCGATGATGCCGGCCGCTTGGCTGATCGCATTCGCGGCAAGGCGAAGATCGTCGCGGTGACGGTCGATGCGGATAGCGATCTGCTCGACGAGATCGTCTCGGCACTGTCGCCGGATATGCTGCAGCTTCACGGCAATGAAAGCCCCGAGCGTGTCCTGACGGTCAAGGCCGTCTATGGACTGCCGGTCATGAAGGCACTCTCCATTCGCGACGCCGACGATCTGAAGCGGATCGAACCCTACATCGGCATTGCCGACCGGTTTCTGCTCGATGCCAAGCCGCCGAAAGGCTCGGAACTGCCGGGCGGCAATGGCGTGTCTTTCGACTGGCACCTGCTCGACGCGCTTGACGAAGGCGTCGATTACATGCTTTCCGGTGGATTGAATGCGGGCAATATCGGTGAAGCCCTGGCGCTCACGGGCGCAAAGGCGGTCGATACGTCGTCCGGTGTCGAAAGCGCGCCGGGCGTCAAGGATATGAAGCGCATGGACGAGTTTTTCGATGCCGTTCTGCGCGCGGAAACGGCGATCGCCGGAGATAGAGCATTGGCAGGGAGAAGCGAGTGAACGCGACGCCAAAATTGAATTCGTTTCGATCGGGTCCCGACGAGGATGGCCGCTTCGGCATTTTCGGTGGCCGCTTCGTTGCCGAAACCCTGATGCCACTGATTCTCGACCTGCAGGATGAGTGGAACAAGGCCAAGACCGATCCGGAATTCCAGGCGGAACTCAAGCACCTCGGCGCCCACTATATCGGCCGGCCGAGCCCGCTTTATTTCGCCGAGCGGCTGACCGAGCATCTCGGCGGTGCCAAGATCTATTTCAAGCGTGAGGAGCTGAACCATACCGGCTCGCACAAGATCAACAATTGCATCGGCCAGATCCTGCTTGCCAAGCGCATGGGCAAGACCCGCATCATCGCCGAAACCGGCGCCGGCCAGCATGGCGTCGCTTCGGCAACGGTCGCGGCGCGCTTCGGCCTTCCCTGCGTCGTCTATATGGGCGCGACCGACGTGGAGCGCCAGGCGCCGAACGTCTTCCGCATGAAGCTGCTCGGTGCGGAAGTGAAGCCGGTAACGGCAGGCTCGGGTACGCTGAAGGACGCGATGAACGAGGCGCTGCGCGATTGGGTCACCAATGTCGACAGCACCTATTATCTGATCGGCACGGCCGCCGGCCCGCATCCCTATCCGGAACTCGTCCGCGATTTTCAGTCGGTGATCGGCACGGAAGCGCGCGAACAGATTCTTGAGGCCGAAGGCCGCCTGCCTGATCTGGTCGTCGCAGCCGTCGGCGGCGGATCGAATGCAATCGGCATCTTCCATCCGTTCCTGGACGACGAATCCGTCAAGATGGTCGGCGTTGAGGCCGGCGGCAAGGGGCTGGAAGGCGACGAACATTGCGCCTCGATCACGGCAGGGTCGCCGGGCGTGCTGCACGGCAACCGCACTTATTTGCTGCAGGATGGTGACGGACAGATCAAGGAAGGCCACTCGATTTCGGCCGGCCTCGACTATCCCGGCATCGGTCCGGAACACTCCTGGCTCGCCGATATCGGCCGCGTCGAATATGTGCCGATCATGGACCATGAGGCGCTGGAGGCATTCCAGGTGCTGACGCGCCTCGAAGGCATCATTCCCGCGCTGGAGCCGAGCCACGCGATTGCCGAGGTCATCAAGCGCGCGCCGAAGATGGGCAAGGACGAGATCATCCTGATGAACCTCTCCGGCCGTGGCGACAAGGACATCTTTACCGTCGGCAAGTTACTCGGAATGGGGCTGTAACAGCATGACCGCACGCATGGACAAACGATTTGCCGATCTTGCCGCCGAACGCCGCCCGGCGCTCGTCACCTATTTCATGGGCGGAGACCCGGATTTCGAAACGTCGCTGGCGATCATGAAGGCGCTGCCTTCGGCTGGCTCCGACATCATCGAGCTCGGCATGCCGTTTTCCGATCCGATGGCCGATGGCCCGGCGATCCAGCTGGCCGGTCAGCGTGCGTTGAAGAGCGGACAGACGCTCGCGAAGACGCTGGAGATCGCCCGCCGTTTCCGTGCCGACGACCAGCAGACGCCGATCGTCATGATGGGCTACTACAACCCGATCTACATCTACGGCGTCGAACGCTTCCTCGATGATGCGCTGGAAGCGGGCGTCGACGGCCTGATCGTTGTCGACCTGCCGCCGGAAATGGATGATGAACTCTGCATCCCGGCGCTGAAGAAGGACGTCAACTTCATTCGCCTCGCGACCCCCACCACCGACGACAAGCGGTTGCCGAAGGTTCTCGAAAACACCTCTGGTTTCGTTTATTATGTCTCGATGAACGGGATCACCGGGTCGGCTCTGCCGGATCCTTCCGTCGTCGGCGGCGCCGTACAGCGGATCAAGAGCCATACGACGCTGCCGGTCTGCGTCGGCTTTGGCGTCAAGACGGCCGACCATGCACGTGCGATCGGCGCGTCGGCCGACGGCGTGGTCGTCGGCACCGCCATCGTCAATCAGGTGGCATCCAGCCTGACCGAGGACGGGAAATCGACGGGGGCGACGGTGCCGGGCGTGGAAGCCCTGGTGCGTAGCCTTTCCGCCGGCGTTCGCTCCGCACGACTTGTAGCGGCCGAATAATTGCCCACATTATGGGGCAGGACCGGTTTTAAATATTCAGGAGTTTGGATTTGAACTGGATCACAAATTACGTTCGACCGAAGATCAACTCGATGCTCGGCCGCCGGGAAGTTCCGGAAAATCTCTGGATCAAATGCCCGGAAACAGGCGAGATGGTGTTCCATCGCGATCTCGAAGAGAACAAATGGGTCATTCCCGCCTCCGGCTTCCATATGAAGATGCCGGCTAAGGCACGGTTGAAGGATCTGTTCGACGACGGCGTCTATGAGGCACTGCCGCAGCCCAAGGTAGCGCAGGATCCGCTGAAGTTCCGCGATTCCAAGAAGTATGTCGACCGCCTGCGCGACAGCCGCGTCAAGACGGATCTGGAAGACACGATCGTTGCCGGTGTCGGCCGCGTCCAGGGCGTCAAGCTCGTCGGCGTCGTGCATGAATTCAATTTCATGGGGGGCTCGCTCGGCATGGCGGCCGGCGAAGCGATCATAAAGGCTTTCGAAAAGGCGATTGCCGAAAAGTGCCCGCTGGTCATCTTCCCGGCATCGGGCGGCGCGCGCATGCAGGAAGGCATCCTGTCGCTGATGCAGCTGCCGCGCACCACGGTTGCGGTGCAGATGTTGAAGGAAGCGGGTCTTCCCTATATCGTCGTGCTGACGAATCCGACCACCGGCGGCGTCACCGCCTCCTATGCGATGCTGGGCGACCTGCACCTTGCCGAACCAGGCGCCGAAATCTGCTTTGCCGGCAAACGGGTGATCGAACAGACCATCCGCGAAAAGCTGCCCGAGGGGTTCCAGACATCGGAATATCTGATGGAGCACGGCATGGTCGACATGGTCGTCAAGCGCCACGATATCCCCACAACGCTCGCCCGCGTCCTGAAAATCCTGATGAAGAAGCCGATGGATGCTGCCAAGCTGAATGGCAGCGGAGCGCTTGCCGCGTTGCCGATCGCAGCTTCGGCCAGCGTTTGAGGGCACCCTGCGTTCACCCCGAGCGCAGGCGGAATGTTGAAAATTTGAGATTGTAGCGTTCTCGGCTCGCTCGATAGCGTGCAGCGCTCCAACGGCGGTTTGCAGGAGCGGTGATGACGACAGCGCATGTCAGCGAGGCAGGGCAGGAGATCGACAAGCTGCTGGCCCTGCATCCCAAGGGCTTCGATCTGTCGCTCGACAGGATCACGCGGCTGCTCGACACGCTCGGCAATCCGCAGGACAGGCTGCCGCCGATCATCCATGTCGCCGGCACCAACGGCAAGGGCTCCGTCACCGCCTTTTCGCGGGGCATCCTGGAAGCCGCCGGTCTCAGCGTCCATGTGCATACGTCGCCGCACCTCGTCAACTGGCACGAACGCTACCGCATCGGCAAAAAGGGCGGGCGCGGCGCGCTGGTCAGCGACGCCGTCCTGGCGGACGCGGTCCGCCGCGTGGCAGAGGCGAACGGCGGGCAGAAGATCACCGTTTTCGAAATCCTGACGGCCGTCACCTTCCTGCTCTTTGCCGAACATCCGGCAGATGTGGCGATCATCGAGGTCGGCCTCGGCGGCCGCTTCGATGCGACCAATGTCATCAAGACGCCTGCCGTTTCCGTCATCATGCCGATCTCGCTCGACCACCAGGCCTATCTCGGCGACCGGGTCGAACTGATCGCCGCGGAGAAGGCCGGTATCATGAAGCGCGGTTGCCCGGTGGTGATCGGCCATCAGGAGGAAGACACCGCGCGCGACCTGCTGGTGTCGACGGCCGAGCGCCTGAAATGCCCGGTCTCCGTCTATGGACAGGATTTCATGGCGCATGAGGAATTCGGCCGGTTGATCTATCAGGACGAGTTCGGACTTGCGGACCTGCCACTGCCACGCCTGCCGGGCCGCCACCAGCACGCCAATGCTGCCGCCGCTATCCGCGCCGTCAAGGCTGCCGGTTTCGATCTGACCGAGGGGGCGATCGAAACGGGACTGACGACTGTCGAATGGCCGGGTCGGCTCCAGCGCCTGACCGACGGCAAGCTCGTTTCGCTTGCGCCGAAGCGCGCGGAAATCTGGGTCGATGGCGGACACAATCCGGGCGCGGGACAAGTCATCGCCGAAACCATGGCCAATCTCGAGGAACGCGACCCTCGTCCGCTGTTCCTGATCATCGGGATGATCAACACCAAGGATCCGGTCGGTTATTTCAAGGCCTTCAAGGGGCTGGCCGAACAGGTCTTTACCGTGCCGATCCGCGGCTCGGATGCCGGGATCGACGCGGTGGCACTCGCCGACGACGCAGGCGTGGCCGGCTTCGAGGCAACACCGCTCGAGACGGTGGCCGAAGCGCTGGCGACCATCACAGAGATGTTTTCGAACGATCCGGCATCGCCGCGCATCCTGATCGGTGGGTCGCTCTATCTGGTTGGCGACGTGCTTGCCGATAACGGCACCCCGCCCCAGTGATCACGATCAACAAAAAAGCCCGGTCTCCCGGGCTTTTTCAATTGTGTTCCAAAATCAGGAATTAAGCGGCTGCGTTGGAAATCCAGGACGACAGCGCGGTCTTCGGAGCAGCGCCGACCTTGATGTCGGAGACTTCGCCGGCCTTGAACATGGCGAGCGTCGGAATGGAGCGCACGCCGTACTGGGCAGCGATTTCCGGGTTCTCGTCGATGTTGACCTTGGCGACCTTCACCTTGCCGGCAAGTTCGTTGGAGATTTCTTCGAGGCTCGGGGCGATCATCTTGCAGGGGCCGCACCATTCGGCCCAGAAATCTACGATGACCGGCTCGGCGGCATTCAGCACTTCATCCTGAAAATTGGAGGTATCGACTTTTACGGTAGCCATAGGCTGCTCCTTGTTTCGAAATCGGCGTTCTTCGAACGGTTGGGCAAGATGTGATAGCGGAACGCATCTTTTTCAATATTCGGTATCTCACTTCTTCGAGAGCTCCACAAGGCTCCTGTCCAGCATCTCCCGCGGCAAAGTCAGCACCGCAGGGCCTTCGGTGTAGATCAGCGCGCACCGAAAGGCGTGGTCGGGATAGAGCGGCGCGAGAAGAGTGCGGTAGATCGCCAGCTGCGCCCGGTAGACGAAGGGTACGTCTTCCGGCGAAGCGGGTACTTCCCGGTTGGTCTTGAAATCGGCGAGAATGACCGTGTTGCCGGAGACTGCAAGCCGGTCGATGCGGCCGGAAACGGCGAAATCGCGCGTCCCGAGCGTCAACGTGCCCATCACGGACACTTCCGCGCGGCTCGTCTCGGAAAACAGTGCGGCGAGTTCCGGATGCTCGATCACGCTCAGCACCGAAGCCGTCAACGCTTGCCGCTCGCTTGCCGACCAGCGGGGCACGGAGCGAGCCAGGTAGCGCTCGGCGGCGGCGTGCCGTTCCTCGGGCGCGATCGACGGCAACACCTGCAGGAAGCGGTGCAGGATCGCACCCCGTAGTAGAGACCTGTTGGCGCCGGCTTTTTGCGAGAACAACGCCGAACCGACGATGGCGGCTCCATCGTCCTCGTCAATGATGACACCCGCGCCGGAGGGGCTTAACGGGCGCGGCAGGTGCCGTTGCGGCGGCAAGGGCTGCAGAAGGGAGGCGGGCAGGCCCACTGGCCGGACATCTGCAGCTTCCTTGACAGCGTCCTGCGTCTCCAGGTCGCGAGCGGCGGATGAAGCCTGCCACGAATAGCCGGTCCATTCCTGATTGCCCGCCGTGAATGTCTTGGGCGTGCTGCGACCGCACTCGTCCCCGGACAGGCTTGTCGTGACCATGGCATGCCAGCTTTCGGGATTGGCCCGTTTGCCCTGATAACCACAGACGATCAGTCGGTCTGCCGCACGCGTCATGCCGACATAGAGAAGCCGGCGATATTCCTCTTCGGCGGCGGTCTTCAGCCGAGCGGTGTCCGCGTCGATCAATGTGTTGGACGCCGCCCCCGGCGGCCGCCAGGCAGGAAGCGGCAGTGCTGCGTTGCGATTGTCCGGCTGGATCAGGCGCAGGCCGGAGACATGCTGCGAATTAAAAGCCTTGCCGCCGCCATCGACCAGGAACACCACCGGCGCCTCCAGCCCCTTGGCGGCATGCACGGTCATGATGCGCACTTCGTTGCGCTCCTTGTCCTGCTCGCGCTTGACCGTCGGCGCTTCCATTTCGAGACCGGAAATGAAGGCCTGCAGGCCGGGCAGCCCGTTTTTCTCGTGATCGAGCGCAAAGGTCAGGAATTCATCGAGGATATCGCTGACTTCGGTTCCGAGCCGGCCGAGGAAAGCGGCGCGGCCGCCGTCATGACCGAGGATACGGGCGTAGAAATCATGGACAGGCAGCGTGCGCGACAATGCCCTGTATCGCTGCAGCTTTTGCAGGGCACCTGTGTAGCGCGCGCCCTCGTCGGCGCCGAATTCCTGCAGGCGTTGCCAGACGCTGACCGACAGCGGACGGGAGACCGCGAGATCCCTGACGTCGTCCTCACCCAGATTGAACAGCGGGCTTTTGAGGAGGGCGGCGAGCGAAAGGTCGTCCTGCGGCAGGAGCACGAAGCGTCCAAGCGCCATCAGATCCTGCACGGCGATGTGGTTGGTGAGAACAAGCCGGTCGGCCCCGGCAACCGGAATGTTGCGGCGCGTTTTCAAGGCTCGGGTGAGAGCGTTGACGAAGGCATCGCGCTTGCGCACGAGAACGATGACGTCGCCCGGCTGCATCGGCCGCTTGATACCTTTTTCGATCACCGTTTCCTTGCCGATCCAATCGGCGAGCACGGCGGCGATACGTTGGGCAAGAATGTTAGCCGGCGCATCCTCGGGTGTAGCGTCGAAGGCAGCGGTCCAGTCATCCTCCTGAATGCTGTCGGCCGGCGCGATCGCATCCCACACTTCGACCAGACCGGGGTGACCGATGCGGTTGGAGGCATGCACGACCGCATCCTGCCGGGCGCTGAGCCCGCGCGCGTGCAGCGGATTTTCGAACACAGTATCGACGGCCGACAGAACGTCCTCGGTCGAGCGGAAGGAGAGCTGCAGCCGGATCGGGCTGAAGGCCTTGCCACTGTCGCGGACGCGCCGCTCCGTCTCGATGCTCTCGTCGGAAAAACGTTCGGGCCGGGCACCCTGAAAGGAGTAGATCGATTGCTTCTCGTCGCCGACGGCAAACATCGTACGGTTACCAGCACGCGCCGTTTCGCCGGAGAAGAAATCCTCCGCCAGCGACTGGATGATGGTCCATTGCACGGGGCTCGTATCCTGCGCCTCGTCGACCAGAATGTGGTCGATGCCCTGATCGAGCTTGTAGTGGATCCAGCGGCTGACATCGCCGCGCGACAGCAGCGCCGCCGTGCGGTTGATCAGGTCGTCGAAATCGAGCTGGCTGCGGCTTTTCTTGATGTCCTCGTAATCGCCGTTCAGCCGGTCAGCGAGGGTGAGTGCCGCTTTCGTCGCCTCGAACACGGCGACGAGGTTAAGACGATCCATGGAGGCGGCGATGTGATCGCGGGCGGCGAGGACAAGAGACTCCAGATCTGGTGCCTTGTCGCGGACCGGTTTCGAGATGAAGACCGAATCGGCCTTGATCTTGCCGTTCTGGGTGTAGAACAAGTCCCGCAGCATGTTGAAGCGTTGCAAGGGATCGGCGAGCTTGGCGACGGCGCGAAGACCGTCGGCGAATTCCGCAACCTTCGCCCCGCCGTCCGAAAGCGCGATGCCGATGTAGCGCTCAAGCGTTGCGCCGTTTAGACCCTTCAATGGCCAGAATCCGGCTATCGCTGTCTCGGACGTTTCGTCCGGTCCGAGATCGAGCGCTGTTCGAAGCGCCGGGTCGATGCCACCGTTAAGATTGGCATCCTCCAGAAATGCCTGAATGGCGGTGCGGTTGGCGACGATTGCCGTCAGCAACTTTTCGAGCCCGGTATCGTCGGCGAGATCGAGAACGGTCGCAAAGGCTTCCGTCAGTTCGCGGTCATCCTCGCTTGCCGTCGCCGTGAGGTGCGCGCGGCGGGCATCGGCAAGAAGCGTTGCGGAAGCACGGTCGTCCAGTACCGAGAAATGCCCGGCAACGTTGGCTTCGAGCGGAAACTGGTGCAGCAGCGCCTCGCAGAAGGCGTGGATCGTCTGGATCTTCAGTCCGCCCGGCGTTTCCAGTGCCCGGGCAAACAGGCGCCGCGCTTCCTGGCGTTTCAGCAGATCCGGCCGCGCGCCCTCGATCGCCGCAATCCGGTCATCCAGCGCCTCGTCGTCGAGCGTCACCCATTCGGCCAATCGCTCGAAGACTCGGTTGGACATTTCCGACGCGGCAGCCTTGGTATAGGTCAGGCAGAGAATGGCAGACGGCCGGCATCCGGATAAGAGTAGCCGGATAACGCGCTGCGTCAGCACATGCGTCTTGCCCGAGCCGGCGTTGGCCGACACCCAGGCCGAGCGGGCGGGATCGGAAGCAAGCGCCTGCTTGGAGGACGTCCAGTCGAGCCACCCTTGAGGCGAAGGCTCGAGAGGGCCGAAATCGTCATCCCTCATTGGCATCCTCCTCGCCTTCCGCCGTCGCCCATTCGGCAACGCGGGCAAGATGATCATACTCGCCGCCGTAATCGCGCTCTTTCTGCACAATCACGCGTGAGGCAAAGCCGTGTTTGCCGTTCATCAGGGCGGTGAGGAGCCCCGCCAGTTCCTTGAGCGATTCCCCGGCCAGTTGCTCGGCGGATTTGGTCTCGACGTTGGCGCGCGTTTTGGCGTGTTCGTTGTTGACTTCCTCAGGCTTAAATCGTTCGCCGGGTTTCAGGCGGACATAGACCAGCGACTGCGGATGCCGTGATCCCGCGTGCTTGAAAGCGCCCGCCTTGAGCGCGGCGGCTTCGAGCGCCAGTTGCGGATCAAGCAGCGCACGCGCCTCGTTGACCGACGGGCTGGAGCCGGTCTTGTAATCGACGATCACGGCGCTGCCGTCGCCGAGAATGTCGATACGGTCGGCAATGCCGGTCAGCTTGATGTCCTCGACGCCGATCTCCATCGAGGCATAAAGCTCGGTGTAGGATTTCCGGATATCGGCGTGGCGAGCGATTTCCCACTCGATGAAGGCCTTGCCAACGGCGGCAAAGCGCGGTCGCCAGACGACGTCGATATGGGCGGGCAGCGCTTGTTCGTCGAAGGCCTCGTTGATCAGCCGGCTCATTTCCTGCGCCGCGTCCGGTGACGCGGGATCGAGATCGGCGCGGACGAAGCGTTCGACGATCTTGTGATAGAGCGTGCCGCGCTCGGCCGCACCCGGATCGCGGTTGAAGGGATCGATCGGCTGCAGGCGCAGGATTCGCTTGGCATAGACAGCATAGGGATCGCGTCGCAGGCGGGCGACCTCGCTGAAGGAATAGCTGCGCGGCTGCAGCTCCGGCGAAGGTTTCGGCTCCGGGCGGGTCGCCAGTGGTTGCGTAACGCCCTGGTCGAGCATGCCCGCCCAATGATGATAATCCCTGCCGTTCTCGCGAAGCCTTGCCGCGAAATCGCGGCCGCCGACGGCGAGAAGCCGTTGCAACCAGCGCGAGGCGACGGTCGGCGTGGCACCCTTGCGCATCGCTCGTGTCAGGATGAGCTTGCGGGTGCCGCAAGCCATCTGGAAATCATGGGCCAGCTGGCCGATGCGCCGCTCCGGCGGCTCCAGGCCGATGGACGTTTTCATGGTGCGCGACAGGAAAGGATCATTGGCGGTCTGCCCGGGCCAGGTGCCTTCGTTCATGCCGCCGAGAACGACGAGATCGACGCTTTGCAGACGGGATTCCAGTGCGCCGAAGATAAACACGCGGGGATGGCGCATGGAACGCGGCTTTATCGCCTCGCTCGCCGATAGCGCCTCCATGATGTCGCTCCATTGGGGTCCGTCGGCGGTCATCTGGCCGTCGGTGTCGATGACGGAGCGAAAAAGGGTCGCCAGGGCTTCGCCGGCTTCACCCGACCAGAGACCGGCAAGACTGCCGCGTTCGTCGACGGTGGCCGCTTCGAGCGCTGCGCCGGTTTTTTCTGCCCATTCGGCAAGCGTCAAGGCCGCGGTCAGACCCCGGCCGGTTCTGTGATGGCGCACCAGCGTTCCAGCCAGCGGTTCTACAGCGGCGGCAATGCGCCGGGCAAGATCGCGGGCCCGCTCGATCGCCGCCTCGTCGATCCGGCTGCGCCATTCCGGCAGATGTCTTTTGTTTCCTTCGCGCTGGAGCGCCTCGTCGAGAAGAACCACCAGTTCGGAAATATCGGCGCTGCCGGTGCCGCCGCGCAGCGCCATCAGTTCCAGCGTCTCTGCCGTTGTGTTCATGACATCCGTGGGTAGGCCGAATCGCGCCAGCGGATGCTTCAACAGGGCGGTGATCGAAACCGGATCGCCGGGCCGCAGAGCGGCCTCGAGAAGCAGCCGCGTCAGGCTGCCGGGGCCGGTCGCCGAAAGCGGTGTACCGGCCGAATCGTCGGCCTCGATGCCAAACCGCAGGAGTTCGGCCGCCACCCGGCGGGCAAGGTCTCGGTCGGGCGTGATCAGTGCGGCCTGGCTTTCCTCGCTGCCGTGCAGAGCGAGCCGAAGGGCGATAGCGATCGCCGTCGCCTCCTCGCGTTCATTGGCCGTCTCGATCAGCGCGGCATCCTTAAAGGCGTCCGTAAGCTGGGCCTGATCGACGGCGCCGCGAAGGGCTGTCCAGCCGCTCGTTGCCTGAACCGGCAGGAGGGCATGGGACATGATCTCCGCGCGATAATCGAGGTCAGCGTCCGCTGTGCCGAGCGGCATGACATCGCGGCGGTCGATGCCCATGCGGTTCAGCAAGCGGAAGAAGCCGTATTGCGGATGGCTGCGGCTTGCCGGATCACCGGCCAGCTTGGCCGTTTCCGGCGCGATCATCATCCACTCCGCATTGCCCATCGTCCGGTCGAGACCGGGCAGCACGATGGTGCCATTCGGCAGTTTTTGCACCGCGGCGATCAGACTGGCCGTCGCGGGGATAGAGCCGGTCGACCCGGCGATAATGATCGGTCCGGTGACTTTTCCGTCGGCGATACGCTGCCTCTCGGCTTCGAGGATGGCGTTGCGGTGGCGGGCGGGCGAGGATTGCTTGAGCTCCTCCAGTCGCTGCGGCCAGTAGGTGCGGGCGATCTTGAGGAATTCGAGCGTTAGCTGCCACCACAGCGCATGGTCGGCGTCGTCGAGTTTGTCGAGCGCCTCCCAATCCAGCTCTTCGGTTTCCATCGCGTCGATGATCTCGGAGAGATTGCGGGCGAGCCAGATCGCGTCGGCGGGGCTTGCGGGAGCTATCAGCGGGCTTTCCGCGTGCACATCGACCACGGCCTTCGGAAGCTGGTTTCGCCAGGCGAGGATGAGGCGGCCAAGCTCGATCAGCCGGGCGGTGTTCGTCAAAGGCGGCGCCAGATCGAGGATCGCCGGGATTTCCGCGTCGAAGAAGCCGCTGTCGTCGTCGGTTTCCCCCAACGCCCGGATCATTGGCAGGATGGCAGAGCGGCCGCCGAGGCTATCGACCAGTTCCGAGCGCAAGACGCGCGCCGAGCGGCGGGTCGGCACGAAGATCGTGATGCCGGCAAGGGCCAGCGGATCGGCTTCCGCATAGCGAAAACCGGGCACCAATTCGCCGGAGCACAGCTTTTCGACCAGCGTCTTCAGGAAGGGAAGGCCAGGGGGAATGGTGAAAACGTTGGAAACGGTTTCCGCCATGTCCTCATGCTCCCGTCTGGAAGCGTCTGATCGCCTCTTCGGCCTCGCCGACTGCTTCCGGCGTGCCCACGGTCAGCCAGTGACCTTCGAGAAGGATGCCGAAAAGCCTGTTTCTGGCAATCGCCTTGTCGAAATAGATGTTGAGGTTGAAAGGTCCTTCCGGGGCGTCGGCAAAGAGCCTGCTGTGCATGGCGATCGCGCCCGCATAGACGACGGGGTTTTCCATGCCCTCCCTGTAACGCGAGAGCCGGCCCTGCGGATCAAGCGCGAAATCCAGCTTGCCGTTGTGGCCGGTCGTATCCTCGTTGCGGACACAGAGCAGAGCCATGTCCATCGTTTCAGGGTCAAAGAAGGAAGCAAGCCGCTCAAGATTTGACGGTGCGTCCGGCTTTTCGCCGATCCAGAAGAGATCGGCGTTCATGACGAGGACCGGACCGCCATCGAGCAGTTTCAATCCCTTGGCAAGACCACCACCGGAACTCATCAACGCATCCCGCTCGTCGGAGATGACGATTCTCGGCCGGTGCCTGTCCTTCAGATGCGCCTCCATCTGGTCGGCGAAATGGTGGACGTTGACCGCCGCCGTCTCGATGCCGGCACCTTCGATCGCGTCGAGTACGTAATCGATCATCGGCTTCCCGGCGATGCGCACCAGGGGTTTCGGCATGGTATCGGTGATGGGCCGCAGCCGGGTGCCAAGCCCCGCCGCGAGCACCATGGCATTCTTGATGGACATAGGCACGTAATCCACTGAAGTCCTGACCGCTGATTCGGTTTTAAAGGATTCCAGCCTTTATGCACCAATCACGCAAGGGCGCGAGCGCTTCATGTTCGAGCGCCACGTGAAGATAGGAGAATGTCCGCGGCATGTGCTTCATGTAGAAGGGCTTGCCGTCGCGCTGCATCAGCCGGACCCAGATGCCGGCGAGCTTGCAGTTGCGCTGCGCCGACATCAGATGCCAGTCGCGCCGGAACGCTGCCTCGTCGAAACCGCCGAGAGCGTGGCGTTCAGTGCAGTAGAGCGAGAGCATCTCGCCGCAGAGGTCCGGCTCGATCGTCACCCGCGCATCCTGTGTGATGGATGCCACGTCATAGGCTGTCGGGCCGATCATCGCGTCCTGGAAATCGATGATGCCGACACGGTCGAAGCCGGAGTTCTTAGCGCGCCAGATGATGTTCGGCGAATGGAAATCCCGTAACAGTAGTTTCTTTTCCGACGTGGCGAGAAGATCGACCAGTCTATCCCAGACCGAGAAATACGCGGCACGCTCGGCGTCGGAGGCCTTCTCGCCGCGCTTCCACGGAAGATACCAGTCGATCAGCAGGCTGGCTTCGATCTTCATTGCCGTACGATCGAAATCGGGTATGTGGTGCGTAATGGTATCGGACAGGGGTATGTCGCGTGTTACCGGCTGCGCGTGCAGATGCGCGAGCACGCGAACACTTTCTAGATAACGTTCGGCGACCGGCTGTCCATCCGCATCGAGGATACCCTCGCTGCCGAGATTTTCGATCAGAAGGATGCCTGCGTCGAGATCTCTTTCGTAAACCTCGGGCGCGCAAAATCCCTTGTCCCGAATGTCGCTGGCAATTGCAACGAACGGAATGACGTCTTCGGCAAGATGGGCGAGCTGCTGGTAGTATTTGCCATCCTGCAGGATCGGCCCGGCCTTGTGGCGGGCCGAATCCATCAGGATTCGCACCGGTTGCCCCGCGATCAAAATCCGCTCATAGGCGCGTGCCGACGCATCGCCGCTCAGATGCCGGCGCTTTGCCTCTCCATATCCGCCGTGTTGCAGGAAGGAACGGATCGCAAGGCTGCGCTTGATCCGCGCCAAGGCCACCGTATCGCCGGATATGGTGACGCGGCGGCCGTCATCGAGGTGGGAAAAGGTCGCGGTCAGTCGGGTTTTCGGCAGCGCCGAGAGCGCGTTTTCCGGCCATTCCACCAGGCAGATACCGTCCGAGAGCGCTTCGTCGAGGCCGAGTTCGTCCAGTTCGGACACATCTGCCAGCCGGTAGAGGTCGAAATGCGAAACAGGAATGCGCAGGTCGTAGCTTTGCACCAGGGTGAAGGTCGGGCTCGGCACCTCGAGCGCCTCGTCGTCGGCCATGGCGCGCAGGAAGGCGCGGGCGAGCGTCGATTTGCCGGCGCCGAGATCGCCGGAGAGCGCCAGGCAGTCGCCGGGCTTCAAGGCCAGCGCCAGGTCTTCGCCGAGCTGAATGGTCGCGGCCTCGTCTTTCAGGAAAATTGCGATGTCCTGCATCATTCCGCCGCTGCGAATTTCGGAAGATCACCCGAGGGGATGCGGCAGGTCACTTCCGTTCCCTCGCCTTCATGGCTGCGGATCGACACCGTGCCATGGTGCAGGCTGACGAAACTTTCGACGATGGAGAGGCCAAGACCGGCGCCGCCGTGTGTCCCATGGCTTTCGAACCGGTTGAACACGGTATCGAGAACGTCCTGCGGGATGCCGGGGCCGTTGTCGCTGACGCTGAAGACGAAATCGCTGCCGTCGCGGCGGCATCTCAGGCTGATGGTGCTGCCGTCGGGCGCGAAATTGGCGGCATTGGTCAGGAGCTTGATGAGGATCTGCTTCAGTCGTTGGTGGTCGGCGACGAAAAGGCCGAGCATGTCGGGCGTGTCGATCTGCAGCGTCACGGCGCTTTCCTGCAGCCGATCGGCCATCTGAAGGGAGACTTCGTCGAGGAAGTCGGTCAGGTTGACTTCCGACAGGTCGAGCTCGACGATGCCGGCATCGACGGTCGCGAGATCGAGAATGTCGTTGACGATCGTGAGCAGCAATGAGGACGAGGTGGAGATATGATCGACATATTCCGCCTGCCGCTCGGTCAGTGCGCCGAAGGCGGGCGTTTTCAAAAGATCGGCAAAACCGATGATGTTGGTGAGCGGCGAACGCAGTTCGTAGGAGACGTGCTGGACGAAGTCGTTCTTCAGATGGTCGGCCATCCGCAACGCCTCGTTCTTTTCGGTCAGCGCCCGCTCGACGCGCACGCTATCGGTGATGTTGACGAAGGTCAGCATCGTCTGCGCATTCGGCAGCGGGATGACGGCAAAATCCAGAATGAGACCGGTGCGGAGTTCGAGGATGCCCTGGCAGGACGGCCGCTCGTCGTCGAAGCTGGTAATGAGATGCGAGAACCGCTTCCAACCGTCCGGCTGGTCGTAGGACGGCGCGCAGACCTGCTCGATGGCGCGGATGTGCGTGCCAGGCTTGGCTTCCGCCTCCGTGACGCCCCAGAGCGCGCGGAAGGCTGGGTTGGACAGCTTGATGCGCCCGTCCGGCCCGAACACGGCGACGCCTTCGGACAGATGGTCGATGGTCTCGCCCTGAACCTGCACCAGGGTATTGTAGCGGGTTTCGAGATCGACCTTTTCCGTCAGGTTCTCGAACACCCAGGTCGCGCCGCCTTGGGGACGGGCCGTTGCGAAAACGCGCAGCGTCTGGCCGTTCGGCAGGTGCCAGAGGTCCGATTGCGTGTCGAGCGCCTGATAGACGGCGAGCGCATTTTCCTTCCACTGTTTCCAGTTCAATTGTTCGGGCAGCTTCGCAGCAGCGCGCAGTCGGTCGAGAATCTCGCCATTGCCCGGCTTGCGTTCGAGGAAGCCCATGTCGAGATCCCAGAGCCGCTGGAAGGCCTGGTTGTAGAATTGCAGACGCTGCCCACCGTCGAAGATGGCGACGGGCGTCGCCAGATGATCAAGCGTCTCGGCGTGGCTTTTCAGGGTGCGGTTCAGCTCTTCGCGAACAGCCTCGACATCCGAGACGTTGATCGCCATGCCTGCCGATCCGGCCGGGCTCCTGGCATCGACCACGTCGAAGAATGTCCGGTTCCCCCGGACGACGGTGGAGACTTTTTCGCGATAAGCTGAATCATAGGTGCTGAGCGCGCGGATCTTTTCGCGCGCCACCGTCGCCAGAAGCTCCCGGTTTTCCTTCACCGCAGCACCCGGATCGGCGGCCTCGACCGCCTCCGCATAGGCTTCGTTGACCCAAAGGAGCGCGCCGTCGGCACCGCGCTGCCAGACCGGCAGATCGATCGCATCAAGCACCGTCTGAAGGCTCAACAGCGATCCGTGCAGGCGATCCCGCTCCAGTTTCATCTCGGCAAGCTCGGCGCGCAGATTGTTGAGCGCGACGAAGCGGACGAAAGCCCGGCCACCGGAGACACGGCCCTGCGTCTCGATGATTTCGCCGCGGGTGGTTTCAACGATCAGATCGAAGCTCTGGGCGCTGGAGCGCAAAAGCTCGATGGCCTTTTCAAGTTCGGAGGCAGACTGGGATTTGATCCAGCGGCCGAAAGCGAGGAAGTCGCGGTCATCCTGCGGAGCGCCCGTTTCGACGGGCAGGTGTCCCAAGAACTCCGGCTTGTTCGAAAGGCCTTCCCAGACGACGATACGGCGGTTCTTGTCGGCGATCAGTGCCTGAAAACGCGAAATCTTGTGATTGGCGTCGGCCAGTGCGGCGTTCAGTTCGCGATTGTCCGTTTCGATATTGCCGCGCTGGCGGATCAGCCAGATGGCGGAAATCATTGCCGCCGAAATCACCCCGATCAGGACGGAAAAAGTGACGACTTCGGAGGAGTGGAAAACGCTCGCCGTGGAGATGTCTTCGGCCGCCGCAAGGGCAGGGCAGGCGCAGATCGCAAGCGCAGAACCCGCCATGAACCGGCGCAGCAAGGACGGAATCCGGCCGCCAGCGCGTTTCGAAGGACCTGTTTCCATGGCATGCTTCCCCGTTTGCATCACATAGGATGCCATGACCCGAAAAACCGAATCACGGACGATCTCATGTGTATTCAATACCTTGAAGCGTGCCCCGACCTTTCGGCGGAGCCCGTGCAAGGTCCTTAGTCCGGTTGCAAATCGCCACGTAGTGCGAAATCGAATCCTGCCAACGGCAGGCCTCGTTCAATTTCGATTGCAGTCCGGCATGTCTCCGTTTGTTTGCCGCATAAACGACAAGACATCCCATTCGCGACGCGTCTGTACCGCATCTTTGTCACGAATCATTGTCCCAAAAACATACGCCTTCGGCGAATCGTCGGAAAGGGCGAGGCAAAAAAAGAGGCCGCGATCTGCTGTCAAGATCGCGGCCTCTACATGTTGTGGATTATCCAGGTAAGGATTAATACCGGTAGTGTTCAGCCTTGAACGGACCCTGCGTCTTCACGCCGATGTAGTTGGCCTGTTCTTCCGAAAGTTCCGTTAGCTTGACGCCGAGCTTGCCGAGGTGAAGGCGGGCAACCTTCTCGTCGAGGTGCTTGGGCAGGATGTGGACCTTCTTGTCGTACTGTTCACCCTTGGTGAAGAGTTCGATCTGGGCCAAGACCTGGTTGGTGAAGGACGCCGACATGACGAAGGACGGATGGCCGGTGGCGTTGCCGAGATTGAGCAGGCGGCCTTCCGAGAGAAGGATCATCCGGTTGCCCTTGGGGAACTCGATCAGATCGACCTGCGGCTTGACGTTGGTCCATTTCAGGTTGCGCAGAGCCGAAACCTGGATCTCGTTGTCGAAGTGGCCGATATTGCCGACGATCGCCATGTCCTTCATCTCGCGCATGTGGTCCATGCGGATGACGTCCTTGTTGCCGGTCGTGGTGATGAAGATATCGGCGGTCGAGACGACGTCTTCGAGCTGCACGACTTCATACCCGTCCATGGCGGCCTGCAGGGCGCAGATCGGGTCGACTTCGGTGACCTTGACGCGGGCGCCGGCGCCCGACAGCGAGGCAGCCGAACCCTTGCCAACGTCGCCATAACCGCAGACGACGGCGACCTTGCCGGCCATCATCACGTCGGTGCCGCGGCGGATGCCGTCGACCAGCGATTCCTTGCAGCCATACTTGTTGTCGAATTTCGACTTGGTGACCGAATCGTTGACGTTGATCGCCGGGAAGGGCAAGAGGCCCTTGGCATGCAGCTGGTACAGACGATTGACACCGGTGGTGGTTTCTTCGGTCACGCCCTTGATCGCGTCGCGCTGCCTGGTGAACCAGCCCGGGGAGGCGGCAAGGCGCTTCTTGATCTGGGCGACGAGGATTTCCTCTTCTTCCGAGGTCGGGTTCGACAGCACGTCCTCGCCGGCTTCGGCGCGAGCGCCGAGCAGGATGTACATGGTGGCGTCGCCGCCATCATCGAGGATCATGTTGGAGACGCCGCCATCGGCCCATTGGAAGATCTTGTCGGTATAGGTCCAGTAGTCCTCCAGCGTCTCGCCCTTGACGGCGTAGACCGGAACGCCGCTGGCGGCGATTGCTGCTGCAGCATGGTCCTGGGTGGAGAAGATGTTGCAGGATGCCCAGCGGACTTCGGCGCCGAGTGCGACCAGCGTTTCGATCAGCACCGCCGTCTGGATGGTCATGTGCAGCGAACCGGTGATACGCGCACCCTTCAGTGGCTTCTTCGAGCCGAATTCCTCGCGGCAGGCCATCAGGCCCGGCATTTCGGTCTCGGCAATGGTGATTTCCTTGCGGCCGAAATCGGCAAGGCCGATATCCGCAACGAGATAGTCGTTCGTCGTGCTCATGAAGCTCTCCGGGCTTGAGGCCATGCACCGGGACCTGATGTGTTTATGATCCGGGCAGGGCACACTGAAATTCGCAACTTCGGCAAGGAGCCGAGAAGTTTGTTCTCACCTAGCAGGATTCATGAAAAGGAGCAACAGGACATAAAGAAGTCTTTATGTCTTTATGTCCCCAGACTGCCCGGTTCCGGCCTGACCGGAAAACAGGCTTGTCTCGAGGTCGGAAGAGAGCTCAGATCTCTTCGCCGAACTTGTCGGCCACCAGCGCGTCGAGGGCGTCGAGGGCTTCCTGGGCCTGGCGGCCGCTGGCAACGACCGAGATGGAACAGCCAGTGCTGGCGGCAAGCATCATCAGTCCCATGATCGACGTACCGCCGACGGTCATGCCGTCTTTCGACACATGGATCTCGGCGTCGTAGCCCTCCACCGTCTGGACGAACTTGGCGGAGGCGCGGGCATGCAGCCCTCGCTTGTTGATGATCAGCAATTCGCGGGAAAGCGCCACTGTGGCCACTTCGCTATTTGCCACTGAGGACACGGCTTGCGACATTGATATACTTTCTGCCTGCTTCGGATGCTTCGACGAGTGCCTTGTCCATGTCGCTTTCGCCACGGACGCCGGCGAGCTTGATCAGCATGGGAAGGTTGACGCCGGCAATGACCTCGACGGTGCCGCTCTGCATGACGGAGATCGCCAGATTGGACGGCGTTCCGCCGAACATATCCGTCAGAATGATGACGCCATTGCCTTCATCGGCCGAGAGAACCGCTTCCAGAATATCCTGGCGGCGTTGATCCATGTCATCCTCGGGGCCGATGCAGACAGTCTCGATCGACTTTTGGGGACCAACGACATGCTCCAGCGCATGACGAAACTCTTCAGCCAGCTTGCCGTGTGTGACAAGCACAAGTCCGATCATGGTGTCTCCGCTCCAACCGCATCTGCTAATCTTCGATGGTCAGATATCGCAATGCAGCAATTTCGTCCACCTTTGGGGCGGCCATCTTGGCAAGGAAAAGGCGAAGTGCAAGTTAAAAATCCAAAAATGCTACTTTTGAAGGCATCATCGTCCTTGAAAATTGGCATTTTGAGGCAAAATAAGCCGCAAAATTTCGAGGGAATTCAGCCCCTCTGCGAAGGGAAGCCGCAGCAACGGCAAAAAATTGCCTGACGGAAGTGCAAACACCTCGTTTTCAGGCGGCAGCCGCGGTTCAAACGGCGATTTGACGGGCTGAACAGCAAAATCCATCACGGCCGCGGGTATCGTCTCCACCTTTACGATGCCGGCGCCGCGGATCTCCGCCAACCCGGCGATGGAGGCAGGTCGCCGGGCGACAATCCTGCCATTTCGAACCGAGATCAGCACCTGATCATCGGATACAAGGGCGCCAAACAGTCCGCTCCCTCTTGCGGCCGCCAGACAGGAGAGCGCCGCAGCTGTCTTGCCCGCGCCGGAAGGGCCCACGAACAGGAAACCACGGGTTCCGAGCACGATGGCGGTTGCGTGAATATTGACCGCCTCGTCCGTCATGCGTTGGTCTCGACCGGCAGCGACAGGATGAAGCGCGCGCCGGTGACCTTGCCGCGCGCGTCCATCATGTTCTCGGCTTTCAGAGAGCCGCCATGGGCTTCCGCGATCTGGCGGGAGATCGACAGTCCGAGGCCCGAATTCTGGCCGAAATCCTCGCCCTCCGGCCGGTCGGTATAGAATCGTTCGAAGATGCGGTCGATGTCTTCCGCCTGGATGCCAGGGCCGTTGTCTTCGATATAGATGAGGCAGCGGCTTCGGGTTCGTGTCAGGCGCAGAATGATGCGGCCACCTTCCTCGGGCACGAAGGAGCGGGCGTTTTCGATGAGGTTGGTGATGATCTGGCCGATCCGCAGCTCGTAACCGGCGACATCGAAGCGGGCCCTCGGATTGTCCTTGCGCTCGACGACGAAGCTGAGTTGCACCACCTTCTTGCCACCGCGAATCTGCCGGGAAATATCGACGAGATCGCCGACCAGTTTCTCCAGATCGATGGCCTTGGCGTCGCTGCGGGCAAGCTCGGCATCGAGCCGCGAGGCGTCGGAGATATCGCTGATCAGGCGATCCAGGCGGCGTACGTCATGCTGGATAACATCCATCAGCCGCTTCTTCGAATCGTCCGTACGGGCGAGCGGCAGGGTCTCGACGGCGCTGCGCAGCGAGGTCAGCGGGTTTTTCAGTTCGTGACTGACATCCGCCGCAAAATTCTCGATCGCGGCGATACGGTCGTAGAGCGCTGTAGTCATTTCGCGAAGGGCCACGGAGAGGTTGCCAATTTCGTCCTGACGGGACGAGAAATCCGGAATTTCCTCGCGCTCCTTGGCACCGCCGCGCCGCACGCGAATGGCGGCGGCCGAAAGGCGCCGCAGAGGGTTGGCGATCGTGCTCGACAGAAGCAAGGAGAGGATGACGTTGACCAGGGCTGCGACACCAAAGACACGAATGATGGCCAGCCGCTCGGCATGAACGATCTTGTCGATATCGCCAGCCTGCGTCGAGAGAAGAAGAACGCCGAGAACGGCGCGGAACCGCTGGACTGGAACCGCAACAGAAACGATCAGCTCGCCCTTTTCGGTGACGCGCACGACGGCGCCGCGAACGCCAGTCAGCGCGTTCATGACCTCCGGATAGATGGCGCCGTTGCCGCCGGGAGGTTCCTTGTAGAGCGGCAGGTTGCCGGGCTGAAGGACGCGGTTGAACCACGAATTCAGCCGCTCGGACCAGGTCGCCGATTCCGGCTCGATCGGCGGCAGGTCGAAACGCAGCACCTGTCCGCCGGTATAGAGGTGGCGTGAATCCAGCAGCAGGTCCGCGTCGGCGTCGAACAGGCGGGCGCGGGTGCGGGTCGGCGAGATCAACCGTCTCAGAACCGGTGCCACACGTTCCTGGTTGATTGGAAATTCGAGATCCTCGTCGCTCGGCAGCGGGGTGATGCTTTGTCCGGCCTGTAGCTCCAGCAGCTTTTCCGGGTCGATGGTGATCGAGTTGGTATCGACCGAAGCGGAAGCCGCGATGGCGCCGGCAATGATCTCGCCTTGCGTCAACAGGCTTTCGACGCGGGCATCGATCAGCCCCTCGCGGAACTGGTTCAGATACATGATGCCACCGACGAGAACGACCAGCGCGACGAGATTGAAGAACAGGATACGGCGCGTCAGGCTCGAAAACACGGCATTGCCGAAGATGCGGCGAATCAGCGTGAAAGGATGCGCCCACTTCCGGCCGGACGCGGTTCTCGTGTCACTGTCGTCCACATCGATGTTTCGCAAGACTTCGACCAAGCCTTCAACTCCCGCTCGCGCGGCTCCTGCATATCAATGGCAGATATGGCTGTTCTCAGCGAAATCCGACTGCGGTTCGCTCCGGCGCGGAGCCGTATCATACAGTTCCGTGACAAGCCATGCCAGTGTAGCCGCGCCGCGCTATATCGCCCGCGCCACGGCCGTCCATTCCGGTTTTTAAGCCGATTCGCGGAAACGATAGCCGACGCCGTAGAGCGTCTCGATCATGTCGAAGTCGTTGTCGACCATCTTGAACTTCTTGCGAAGCCGCTTGATGTGGCTGTCGATCGTGCGGTCGTCGACATAGACCTGCTCGTCATAGGCGGCGTCCATCAAGGAATCGCGGCTCTTTACGACGCCGGGGCGCTGCGCCAGCGAATGCAGGATGAGGAATTCGGTGACCGTCAGCGTCACCGGCTCGTTCTTCCAGGTGCAGGTGTGGCGCTCCTGGTCCATCGATAGCTGGCCGCGCTCCAGCGAACGCGCCTGCACGTCGGCGGCGGTCTTGGCCGCGCCACCGGAATTCGCCGCAGCCGCGGCTTCCCGGTTGGCCGAGCGTCGCAGGATCGCTTTGACGCGCTCAACCAGTAGTCGCTGCGAGAAGGGCTTGGTGATGAAATCATCGGCGCCCATCTTCAGGCCGAACAGCTCGTCGATCTCCTCGTCCTTGGAGGTGAGGAAGATCACCGGAATGTCCGACTTCTGGCGCAGGCGGCGCAGCAGTTCCATGCCGTCCATCCGCGGCATCTTGATGTCGAAGATGGCCAGCTGCGGCGGGCGGGCAAGCAGGCCGTCGAGGGCCGAGGCACCGTCGGTATAGGTTTCGACCTTGTATCCTTCGGCTTCCAGCGCAATCGACACCGAGGTCAGGATGTTGCGGTCGTCATCGACAAGTGCAATCGTCTGCATTGTATAAGGCTCCACCATTTCACTACGCCTCCGAGGCCAGCCCGGTTGTCCGGGTCCGTGCTGCGGTACGACGTGTTTCTTGAGTATAAAGGTGGAACAAATTGTGGCGAAGTAAAAAGCAAAAGCAATGCGGCAGGCGCGACAAGCGCGATTTGGCGGAAAAAAGGCCGCTCAAAAAGCGTCGATTCAACCGATTAAAAAAGCAATAAATTCTTTTAAATCGATTAATATACTGAAATTATTGGATATTTTGAGACAGCAACCTTGTCTTTTCCCGCTGCTCCTTTTATGGTCATTCACATTCAACGTTCTTTAGGCAAACCACGGAGGAAAGCTGAACCATGAAGGAACTCGGCATTCGCAACCCATCCCTTGGGCTGGAATCAATCGGTTTCACCAACCTGGACATGGTTCGGTATAACTTTGGCACCGCTGAACTCTATGAGGAAATCCTGCGCCGCAGCGAAGCGCAGCTGACCGCTCATGGTGCTGTGCGTGCACTGACGGGACAGCACACGGGCCGTTCGCCGAAGGATAAATTCGTCGTCCGCGACGCCAATACGGCGGACGAAATCTGGTGGGATAACAACAATGCGATGTCGCCGGAACACTTCGAGCTCCTGCACCAGGACATGCTCGATCACGCCAAGGGCAAGTCGCTCTATGTTCAGGACCTGATCGGCGGCGCCGACGCGGAAAACGCTCTGCCGACACGGGTCGTTACGGAATTCGCGTGGCATTCGCTGTTCATCCGCAACCTGCTGATCCGTCCGGAAAAGGCAACCCTCGCCACCTTCGCACCGAAGCTGACGATCATCGACCTACCGGATTTCAAGGGCAATCCTGCCCGTCATGGTTGCCGCACCGAAACCGTGATTGCCTGCAATTTCACCAAGGGCATCATCCTGATCGGCGGCACATCCTATGCCGGCGAGATGAAGAAGTCGGTCTTCACCATGCTCAACTACCTGCTGCCGGCCAAGCGGGTGATGCCGATGCATTGCTCTGCCAATGTCGGCCCGGATGGTGATGCGGCGGTCTTCTTCGGTCTTTCGGGTACCGGCAAGACGACGCTGTCGGCCGATCCGAAGCGTACGCTGATCGGTGACGACGAACACGGCTGGGGCGAGGACGGCATCTTCAATTTCGAAGGCGGCTGCTACGCCAAGACCATTCGCCTGTCGGCCGAAG
This sequence comes from Pararhizobium sp. A13, assembly GCF_040126305.1. Lineage (NCBI taxonomy): Bacteria > Pseudomonadati > Pseudomonadota > Alphaproteobacteria > Hyphomicrobiales > Rhizobiaceae > Pararhizobium > Pararhizobium sp. A13. The sequence goes on from NZ_CP149510.1 coordinate 1,031,089, forward strand.
CCGAGCCGGAAATCTTCGCAACGACGCGCCGCTTCGGCACCGTGCTCGAGAACGTCATTCTCGACGAGAACCGCGCGCCGGATTTCAACGACGGTTCGTTGACCGAAAACACGCGCTGCGCCTATCCGCTGGACTTCATCCCGAATGCCAGCAAGACCGGCACAGCGGGCCATCCGCGCACGATCATCATGCTGACGGCAGATGCCTTCGGCGTGATGCCGCCAATCGCGCGGCTGACGCCGGATCAGGCGATGTATCACTTTCTTTCCGGTTACACCGCCAAGGTGGCAGGAACCGAAAAGGGCGTGACAGAACCGGAAGCGACCTTCTCGACCTGCTTCGGCGCTCCCTTCATGCCGCGCCATCCGTCCGAGTACGGCAACCTCCTGAAGACGCTGATCGCCGAACATGGCGTCAATTGCTGGCTGGTCAACACCGGCTGGACCGGCGGCGCCTATGGCACCGGAAACCGGATGCCGATCAAGGCGACGCGCGCTCTGCTCGCGGCGGCGCTCGACGGCTCGCTGGCATCGGCCGAGTTCCGTACGGACGGCAATTTCGGCTTCGCCGTGCCTGTGGCCGTTCCCGGTGTCGACGGCAAGATCCTCGATCCGCGCTCGACCTGGAGCGACGGTGGCGCCTATGACGCGCAGGCCCGCAAGCTGGTAGACATGTTTGTTGCCAATTTCGCCAAGTTCGAAAACCATGTCGACGGCAGCGTCCGAGATGCTGCCCCGGGCGCCAAGCTCGCTGCGGAGTAAAAAAGACAACCGAATATAAATCGTAGGCTATGATTCACGTGAAACCCGGCTTGAGAAAGCCGGGTTTTCTTTGTCATGGCGGTTCATGCGTTTTCAAGTTCGCCATCCTGTGAGATAGAGCGGTGGAAGGAAGAACGTCATGGCCAGCGATCCGCTTTATATCAACGACAACATCGTCATCGCCGGCTGGGAGCTGACGGAGCAATTCGTACTGGCCGGCGGTCCGGGCGGGCAGAACGTCAACAAGGTCTCGACGGCCGTCCAGTTATTCTATGGAATCAAGGCCTCGCCTGCCCTGCCGGAGCGGGTGCGCGAGAATGCGATCAAGCTCGCTGGCCGCAAGGTGTCCAAGGACGGCGTCCTGATGATCGAGGCGAGCCGGTTTCGCAGCCAGGAGCGCAATCGCGAGGATGCGCGCGAACGGCTGAAGGAGCTGATCCTCAAGGCTGCCGAGCCGCCACCGCCGCCCCGGCGAAAGACCAGGCCGACGAAAGGCTCGATCGAGCGCCGCCTGAAGGAAAAGACCGGGCGCAGCGAAGTCAAGAAGATGCGCGGTCGTCCTGAAAGCGATTGAATAGCGCATTTTTACGCAGACCTTGTTTTTGCGCGTCACCGCACTCTGTTAGGCTGGAGCAAATCACGAAGGGAGACTGCCATGGGTCTGTTTAGCTTTATCAAGAATGCCGGCAAGAAGCTCGGCATTGGTGGTGATGACGACGCGCCGGATGCCGAGGCGGTGAGGAAGGAGCTGGCCTCCCATGACCTCGGTACCGACAAGGTGGACGTCGCCGTGGAAGGCGACAAGGTTGTCCTCACGGGCGTCGTCGAGGATCAGTCGGTGTTCGAAAAGGCTGTGGTTGCCGTCGGCAATACGCTCGGTATTTCCAAGGTCGAGGCGACCGAACTGAAGGTCGCGGCCGGCGCGGCGACGCCCGCTCCGGCCAAGGCGCCGGTGTTCTACACGGTCAGGAAGGGCGATAATCTCTGGAAGATCGCCGAAGCTCAATACGGCAAAGGCAAGGGTGCAAAAAACACCGTCATCTTCGAAGCCAACAAGCCGATGCTGACCCATCCGGACAAGATCTATCCCGGCCAGGTGTTGCGCATTCCGGATCTGGACCAGGCCTGAGTATGAGAGAGGCCAGCGTAACGGGGTTGGTTCTTTCGTTTGCCCTCATGGCGGCATGGAGCGGAACGGCGCTGGGCCAGGCTTTTCGCGAGCCGGCAAAGGGATCGGCGGAGCGGTCGGCAATTCTCGATACCCTCCGTCCCGCCGTCGAAGCAGAGATGCGCGGGCCGGTTGAATTCGTGGTGACGACTATTCGCGTATCGCCGAACTGGGCGTTTGTGCAGGTCGAACCGCAACGGCCTGGCGGCGGTGCGATCGATCCGGAAAAGACCGGTTTTGCGGGAGAATCCGACATGATGGACGGGCTGACGGTCTATGGCCTGGCGACCTTCCAGTCCGGTCGGTGGAATCTGATCGATCATATGGTCGGCCCGACGGATGTCGGTTATGCAGCCTGGCAACAGCGCTATGGCGTGCCGCCCGCGATGCTCGGCCTGGAATAGGCCCTTTCCATGCGCAGCCTTCCCCAGGGTATCCGCCATATCCCCGGCTTTCTCGATCGGGAGAAGCAGGAGGCGATGGTCGAGACCATTCGCGCGATTGTCGCGGAGGCTCCGCTTTTCGTGCCGGCGATGCCCCGCACCGGAAAGCCGATGTCCGTGCGCATGACCAATTGCGGCCCGCTTGGCTGGGTGACGGACAGGGAACGCGGCTACCGTTATCAGCCAGAGCACCCCGTCACCGGAAAGCCATGGCCGGCCATGCCGGATGCGTTTCTCGACATCTGGCGCGCCGTTTCCGGCTCCCCGAAGGAGCCGCAGGCCTGTCTCGTCAATTTCTACACCGAGGACGCCCGCATGGGCTTGCATCAGGACCGCGACGAGCAGGATCTCGAGACGCCGGTCGTGTCCATTTCATTCGGCGACAGCTGCCTGTTTCGCGTGGGCGGGCGGGAGAGAAATGACAGGACCCTGTCGTTCAAGCTGTCGAGCGGGGATGTCGTCGTGCTGGGCGGCGAGGGGCGCCTTGCTTTTCACGGTGTGGACAAGATCTATCCCAACACCTCGACGCTTCTGAAAAACGGCGGCCGCATCAACCTGACGCTTCGCCGGGTTACCGTTTGAGCCTTAGAGTTTGCGCAGCGCCACCGTCTCGGTGAGATGATTCGGTCCCTTCTGCAGGATCAGGTCGGCGCGCGGCCGCGTCGGCAGGATGTTCTGGCGCAAATTCTTCAGGTTGATGTTGTGCCAGAGCCCTTCGGCGATCGAAAGCGCTTCCTCCTCGCTCACCTCCGCATAGCGCTTGAAGAAGGAATCGGGATTGCGGAAGGCCGTCTGGCGCAGGTGCATGAAGCGGTTGACGTACCAGCTATGGATCAGGCTTTCCTCGGCATCGATGTAGATCGAGAAATCGAAGAAGTCCGAAACCATCGGCACAATCTTGCCGTCGGCGGGCAGGTTGCGCGACTGCAGCACGTTGATACCTTCGAAGATGAGGATATCCGGGCGGTCGATGATCTGGAACTGGTCCGGCAGCACGTCATAGGTCAGGTGCGAATAGCTCGGCGCCTTGACGTTTGGCTGGCCGGCCTTGATCGCTGACAGGAAGCGCAGGAGCGCGCCGATGTCGTAGCTCTCGGGAAAGCCCTTGCGGTCCATCATGTTTTCCCGAAGCAGCGTCGAATTGGGGTAGAGGAAACCGTCGGTCGTCACCAGGTCGACCTTCGGGCTCGACGGCCAGCGCGATAGCAGCTCGGCAAGGATACGGGCCGTCGTCGATTTTCCGACCGCGACTGAACCTGCGATGCCGATGACGAAGGGCGTCTTCGCCTCACCGGACAAGCTGAGGAAGCGCTGGCGCTGGGCAAACAGCATCTGCGAGGATTCGACATGCGCCGACAGAAGCCGCGACAGCGACAGGTAGATGCGACGGACTTCGTCGAGATCGACGGGGTCGTTGAGCGAACGCAGTCGTTGAACCTCGTCGGCTGTCAGCGTCAAAGGCGTGTCGGCACGGAAGCGCGACCATTCCTCCGCCGAGAAGAAGCGGTAGGGCGAATAGTCCTTGTTGCCGAAGTGATCCGGAATGTCGGCCGGCCCGATGTCTTTTGCCGCGATGCTCATGAACTGTCTACCGGCTCGCCTTTTCCTGGAGACCCGACTGGCTGGTGCGCCGTTCGAGCTCGCTCATCACATCCTGCAACGGAATATCAGCAATTTTCAATACGACCATAAGGTGATAGAGCAGATCGGCGCTCTCCGAGACAAGATTAGCGCGATCGTTGCTGATCGCGGCAATCACGGTCTCCACTGCTTCCTCACCCAGCTTTTTAGCCGCCTTCGTCTGCCCGTGGGCGACGAGTTTCGCGGTCCAGGACTGCTCTGGCGATGCCTTGGCCCGATCAGCGACGATCGCTTCGAGACTGGAAAGGGTGAAGTCACTCATCTGTTTGGTCCTCTGGCTCAATCGAGCCGCATGGCAATGCCATGCTCTGCCATATAGCGCTTGGCCTCGCCGATGCTATAGGTGCCGAAATGGAAGATCGAGGCGGCAAGCACAGCCGTCGCATGCCCGTCACGAATGCCTTCCACCATATGGTCGAGATTGCCGACGCCGCCCGAGGCGATGACCGGCACGGAAACGCGGTCGGCGATGGTGCGCGTCAAAGCGATATCGTAGCCGGTCTTCTGGCCGTCGCGATCCATCGAGGTCAGCAGCAGTTCGCCCGCGCCGCGCTCCACCATCTTTTCCGCAAAGGCGACGGCATCGATGCCGGTTGCCTGGCGACCGCCGTGGGTAAAGATTTCCCAGCGATCTTCCTCGCCGGGCTGCGACACCTTCTTCGAATCGATCGAGACGACGATGCATTGGTTGCCGAACTTGTCGGCCGCCTCGGCGACGAAATCCGGGTTCTTGACGGCTGCAGAGTTGATCGAAACCTTGTCGGCGCCGGCGAGCAGCAGCTTGCGGATATCGGCAACCGTGCGCACACCGCCGCCGACGGTGAGCGGCATGAAACAATGGTCTGCAGTCCGCGCCACTACGTCGAAGATGGTGTCGCGGTTGTCGGAGGAAGCGGTGATGTCGAGGAAACAGAGCTCGTCGGCACCGGCCGCGTCATAGGCCTTGGCCGATTCGACGGGGTCGCCGGCATCGATCAGGTCTACGAAGCTGACGCCTTTCACAACGCGGCCGTCTTTCACGTCCAGGCAGGGGATAACACGGGCCTTAAGGGTCATGCCGCTTTTCCTTTCGCGCCGCGAATGAGCGCCAGCGCCTCGGCCGGGTCGACGCGTCCGTCATAGAGCGCACGGCCGGAAATGGCGCCTTCGAGTTTTGCCGCATCCGGCTGAACCATCCGGCGGATATCGTCCATCGAGGCAAGGCCTCCAGATGCGATGACGGGAATGGAAACGGCGTCCGCCAGTTCCAGCGTCGAAGCCCAGTTGATGCCGGTCAGGATGCCGTCGCGGTCGATATCAGTATAGATGATCGCCGAAACGCCCGCGCCCTCGAATTTCTGGGCCAGTTCGATGACGCCGAGTTCGGAGGCTTCCGCCCAGCCCTCGACCGCCACCTTGCCGCCCTTGGCGTCGATGCCGACGGCGACCTTGCCCGGGAATTTCCGGCAGGCCTCGATGACCAGCGCCGGATCGCGCACGGCAACCGTGCCGAGAATGACACGGGCAAGCCCGCGCGACAGCCAGTTCTCGATATGATCGAGCGTGCGGATGCCGCCGCCGAGCTGCACCGGGTTTTTCGTCGCTTTCAGGATCGCATCGACGGCAGCACCGTTTACCGTCTCACCGGCAAAGGCGCCGTTTAGATCCACCACGTGCAGCCATTCGAACCCCTGGTCCTCGAAGGCCTTGGCCTGGGCGCCGGGGTCCGGATTGTAGACGGTCGCCTGCTCCATGTCGCCGAGCTTCAGGCGCACGCACTGGGCGTCTTTGAGATCGATGGCGGGAAAAAGGATCATGTCAGGGCTTCCAGCGCAGGAAATTCGAGATGAGGGCGAGGCCGAGCGTCTGGCTCTTTTCCGGATGGAACTGCGCACCGGCCTTGTTGCCGCTGGCGACGAAGGCGGTCACCGCGCCGCCATAGGAGGTTGTGGCAATCAGGTCGGCGGGATTTTCAACGGAGAGATGATAGGAATGGACGAAATAGGCGTGCAGCCCGTCCTCACCGGTCTTGATGCCATCGAACAGCGAATGCTGCTGCTTGAGTTCCAGCGTGTTCCAGCCGATCTGCGGGATTTTCAATGTGGGATCGGAAGGAACCATCTCGATGACGTCGCCCTTGATCCAGCCCAACCCTTGCGTCGTTGTCTTTTCAAGGCCGCGCGAAGACATCAACTGCATGCCGACGCAGATGCCGAGAAAGGGCCGGGCGGAGTTTTCAACCGCTTCCGTCAGAGCCTCCTGCATCCCGTCGACGGCATCGAGGCCGCGGCGACAGTCGGCATAGGCGCCGACGCCTGGCAGGACGATGCGGTCGGCGCTTGCGACGCGGTCGGCCTTGTCGGTGAGCTCGATCTCGGCGTCTAGGCCTGCTTCACGCGCCGCACGCTCGAAGGCCTTCGTCGCCGAGCGCAGATTGCCGGATCCGTAGTCGATGATCGCCACGCGCATCAGCGTTCTCCATAATTCTCAAAGAGGCCGAAGGCAGCACGGCCGTCGGCGGACTTGGTCGTCGCGGTCGGCAGGGCCGGGGGTTGCCAGGCGGCTTCACCGCCCGCTGTCGCGTCTGTGGCTTGGTCATAGATCATTTCCGCTGCAGTCAGATCGTCGGCCGTGACGATAGACTGCAGCGTCCAGCCATCGGATTCCAGTCGCCGGGCGACAAAGGCGGGGCCTTCGAGTGCGACGAGCAGGCGCAGCGCCAATTCGATCAAAAGCCCGGCCAGCATGGCGCGCGGCTCCGAGGTGAGGAACGTCACGGCCGACTGCAGGATCGCAACGGCAATACCGGCAATCCACTGCCGTTTGAAGAGCAGCCAGATCGCCGGAAAGAGGAAGGCAATCCAGGAAAACTTGTCGACGATGAACCGCGCATCCACGTCGTTTGGCCGGGCGGCGGGCGGTGTCAGAACCAGATAGGAGGCCATATCAGCCAACTTTCAAACTGGGCCGGTCAGACCAGCGTTCCCTTGGTGGAGGGAACACGGCCTGCCTGGCGTGGATCGATCTCCGTTGCCGTGCGAAGCACGCGGGCAACGGCCTTGAAGCAGGTTTCGGAGATATGATGGTTGTTGGCGCCGTAGATGTTCTGCACATGCAGCGTGATGCCGCCATGCTGCGCCAGCGCCTGGAAGAACTCCCGCACCAGTTCGGTATCGAAAGTACCGATCTTCGGCGCCGAGAAGGCAACGTTCCAGACGAGGAAAGGACGGCCGGAGACATCGACGGCGGCGCGGGTCATCGTCTCGTCCATGGCAAGATCGAGCGAGGCGTAGCGGGTGATGCCGCGCCGGTCGCCGAGTGCCTTGGAGAGGGCCTGGCCGATGGCGATGCCGGTGTCTTCCACCGTGTGGTGGTCGTCGACATGCCGGTCGCCGTCGGCGACGATGTCCATGTCGATCAGCGAATGGCGGGAGAGCTGTTCCAGCATATGGTCGAAGAAGCCGACGCCCGTCGAAATCCGCGATGTGCCGGTGCCGTCGATGTTGACGGTCACGGTCACCGAGGTTTCGTTGGTCTTGCGCGAAACGCTGCCGGTGCGCTTGGCTTGCTGGTCTGCCATCAGGTTCTCCCAACTGTCATAGAGCCGCTCCATATCAGGCGGTGGGCGAAATATCCAGAAGTGCCGCCATGATTCTCGCGGTTGCGAAACGGAGCCGGATTAAGCACGACAGGGGAGCGGGCTGCGGGCTATTTGCAATCGGCAAAAGCGCTCTTACATAGGCTTCAACAGGGCCGATGTGCGGTTCTTCGAAAGGGTCCGGCAACCGGACAGGTAGGGATTTCATGACAACAATTATTACCGTCCGAAAGGGCGGACAGGTGGTGATGGCGGGCGACGGCCAGGTGAGCCTCGGCCAGACCGTGATGAAGGGCAACGCCCGCAAAGTCCGCCGCCTCGGCAAAGGTGATGTGATCGCTGGTTTCGCCGGCGCCACGGCCGATGCCTTCACGCTGCTGGAGCGGCTCGAAGCCAAGCTTGAGCAGTATCCGGACCAGCTGATGCGCGCCGCCGTCGAACTTGCCAAGGACTGGCGCACGAACAAGTATCTGCGCAATCTCGAAGCGATGATGCTGGTCGCCGACAAGTCGATCACGCTGGCGATCACCGGCAATGGCGACGTGCTTGAACCCGAACACGGCACGATCGCCATCGGTTCCGGTGGCAACTATGCCTTCGCCGCGGCGCGCGCGCTGATGGATTCGGACAAGACGGCCGAAGAGATCGCCCGCCGGGCAATGGAGATCGCCGGCGATATCTGCGTCTACACCAACGGCAACATCGTCATCGAAAAGCTCGATGCAGCCTGATCCGGCCATCGCCTTCACGGCTGTTGACGAGAACCATATGCCGACGCTGTTTGGCTGGTTGTCGCAGCGGCATGTGCGGCAATGGTGGGGCGAGCCGGATGAGGAGCTGAAACTCATCCGCGACGGCTGCGCGACCGGTGAAGTCGAAGGCTTCGTCTTTTCGGTTGATGGCGAGCCGGCCGGCTACATACAGTCCTGGCTGCTGACGCAATATGACAGTGAGTCCTGGGCAAGGGACCTGACGCCGGATACCCCCGGCATCGACATCTTTGTCGGACCGCCGGAGATGACCGGCAAGGGGGTAGCGCCGGCGTTTATCAGGGCCTTTGCGGCCCGGCTTTTCAGCGGCACCGCGCCACGGATCATCATCGATCCCGATACAGAGAATAAACAGGCCCTGCGGGCTTATGCCAAGGCGGGTTTTACCCCTTATGGCGAATGGAACGACAGCACTGGGCGTACAATCCTGATGGAATTGACCCGGACAGAATTTGAGAGGATGTCATGACCACATTTTCACCCCGCGAAATCGTGTCGGAGCTCGACCGGTTCATCATCGGCCAGCACGACGCCAAGCGCGCTGTCGCCATTGCGCTGCGCAACCGCTGGCGCCGCCAGCAGCTCAATGACGAGCTGCGTGATGAGGTGATGCCGAAGAACATTCTGATGATCGGTCCGACCGGCGTCGGCAAGACAGAGATTTCGCGCCGCCTCGCCAAGCTCGCCGGCGCCCCCTTCATCAAGGTTGAGGCGACGAAATTCACCGAAGTCGGCTATGTCGGCCGCGATGTCGAGCAGATCGTCCGTGACCTCGTTGAAGTCGGTATCGGCCTTGTGCGCGAAAAGAAGCGCGCTGACGTCAAGGCCAAGGCGCATCTGAACGCCGAGGAACGCGTGCTCGATGCTCTGGTAGGCGCCACCGCCTCGCCGGCGACGCGCGACAGCTTCCGCAAGAAGCTGCGCGCCAACGAACTGGACGACAAGGAAATCGACATCGATATTGCCGATACATCGACGCCCGGCGGCTTCGAGATTCCCGGCATGCCCGGCGCCAATATCGGCGTGCTCAACCTGTCGGAAATGTTCGGCAAGGCCATGGGCCAGCGCACCAAGAAGGTCCGCACGACGGTCAAGGACAGCTACGGCATCCTGATCAATGACGAGTCCGACAAGCTGCTCGACAATGAAGAGATCCAGCGCGAAGCGGTCCGTTCCGCAGAGAACGACGGCATCGTCTTCCTCGATGAGATCGACAAGATCGCCGCGCGCGATGGCGGGATGGGCGCAGGTGTTTCACGCGAAGGCGTGCAGCGCGACCTGTTGCCGCTCGTCGAAGGCACGACGGTGGCGACCAAGTACGGGCCGGTGAAGACCGACCATATCCTGTTCATCGCCTCCGGTGCCTTCCACGTCTCGAAGCCCTCGGATCTGCTACCTGAGCTTCAGGGCAGGTTGCCGATCCGCGTCGAGCTGAAGGCGCTGACCAAGGAGGATTTCCGCCGTATTCTGACGGAAACGGAAGTCAGCCTGATCCGCCAGTACAAGGCGCTGCTGGAGACCGAGGGCGTCAACCTGGACTTCACAGACGACGCACTCGACGCGCTCGCCGATGTCGCGGTGCAGCTCAATTCGAGCGTCGAGAATATCGGCGCCCGGCGCCTGCAGACGGTGATGGAGCGGGTTCTCGATGAAATCTCCTATGCGGCTCCGGACAAGTCCGGTGAATCGCTGAAGATCGACGCAGACTATGTGAAGAAGCATGTCGGCGATCTCGCCGCCAATACGGACCTGTCGCGTTATATCCTCTAACGGCACTGCCGCTTAAACTAAAACCGATGAGGGCACCTGTCGCTGACGGGTGCCTCAGACTACCGACAAACCCTGAAAAACGGGTGTTTGACGAAGTGGGCACCCCATTTCTCCGTCATCCTCGCCCTTGTGGCGGGGATCCAGCGACACGACGTCCGTCGGGTCAAAAGACCTTTCAGCCCAATGATTTGGGCTGGCTGGATTCCTGCGACAAGCACAGGAATGACGGAGGTTTTGGCTGGCGTTTAATTTCCCCAATGACCTGCCAATGATAAGAAATGACTTTGTCAGCAGTCTCAGCGCGCCTTGTTGTTTCCCGAGCCCGCACGCGATAAGCCTTTCTTCGTGCCGGGCATGATTCCGACACGATTTTGCCGCATGCGTCCCCGCGCATCAAAGCCAGTCTTGACAGGTCACAGGAAACCGCTCGTGCGCGCTATTGTTCAAATGCTTCTTCTTGCGGGAATGATTCTCGCTACCGGTCCCGCCACGGCAGACGGACTACGCGTCGTGCCCGAAGGCAACCGGTATCAGGAGCAGCCGAACGTGCCGGGCGCCTCCGTGCGCCGGACGAAGGCTGGGAAGACATCCTTCGATGCGAAATACGAGAAAGTGCGCAATCTTCTCGCCACTGATGGCAAGCTGATCAGCAAGATCAAGGCGACGGCGCGTGCCTATGGCATCGATCCGATCCACATGATCGGCGCCATCGTCGGCGAGCATACCTACAACGTCGATGCCTATGACCGGCTGCAGTCCTATTATGTCAAGGCGGCCGCCTATGCCGGCGACAGTTTCCGCTTCGGCTATGAGGGTGAGACGGTCGCGGAATTCGTGTCGCGGCCGGAATTTGCCAAATGCGCGGGCAAGAAGAGCTCCTATGCGCTCTGGAGCTGCCGCGAAAGCGTGTGGGACAGCCAATTCCGCGGCAATACGGTCGGCGGAACGTCCTATCCGAACAATCGCTTCAGCGCCGTCTTCTTCCAGCCGTTCTTTGCCGGCCAGACATTCGGCCTTGGCCAGATCAATCCGCTGACGGCCCTGATGCTGACCGACATGGTCTCACGCGTCTCCGGCTATGACCGGCTGGATGAAAACGACGCCTCCGGCGTCTACACGGCGATCATGGATCCCGATCAATCGCTCGCCTATATGGCGGCCTCCATCCGTCATTCGATCGACGCCTACAAGTCGATCGCAGGCATGGATATTTCCGATAATCCCGGTATCACCGCGACCCTCTACAATGTCGGCAATCCCGACCAGCGCGCTGCAGCGCTTGCCGCCAGGAACCAGGGCGGCGAGATGCAGTGGCCCGAGGAAAATTATTATGGCTGGCTGGTCAACGACAAGCTGGCGGAATTGAAAGCGCTGCTTTAATTTTCCTGAAATCGCCACACCTTTATGCAAAACTGAGCGGTTGGAGTCGCCAATGTGTGGCGGCGCGGAAAGCCCATCCATGGATATGAGAGCTGAACCTTTCGAGCCGCCTGCGCCGATCCCGCGCGCGGTGCCGCCCTCGCGTCTCCAAATCATCCGCACCGTGATGCGCAATCCGCTCGAATTGTGGGGCGAGCCTTCCTATACGCTGCCCTGGATCGACACAAAGTTCATCAATCAACGCACCCTGATCGTCAACGACCCGAACCTGATCCGCTACGTGCTTGTCGAGAATGCCTCGAATTATGAAATGTCCAAGGTTCGCCGCCTCATTCTGCGGCCGATTCTGCGCGATGGGCTGTTGACGGCCGAGGGCGAAGTCTGGAGGCGATCCCGCAAGGCGATGGCGCCGGTCTTCACACCGCGCCATGCCAGAGGTTTTGCCAAGCAGATGCTGGCGAAGACCGAGGAGTACGTCGCGAAATACGACGAGGTAGCGGCGACCGGCGCGGTCGTCAATATCGCCAATGACATGACCGAGCTGACCTACGGGGTCCTCTCGGAGACGCTGTTTTCCGGGCAGATCGCCGCCGAGACCGAGGGGTTTGCCGACAGCGTCGAACGCCTGCTGCATCGCATGGGCCGTGTCGATCCCATGGACCTTCTGCTTGCGCCGCCCTGGGTACCCCGTCTGACCCGCATTGGCGGTGCCAAGGTGATGGCGGAATTCCGCGGGATCGTCGAGAAAACCATGGATCACCGGCGGCAGCTGATCCGCTCGGATCCGGCGGCCGCACCCCAGGATTTTCTGACGCTGCTTCTGCAGCTGGAGCGGCCGGACGGTCTTTCGACCGACGAAATATCCGACAATATCCTGACCTTCATCGGCGCCGGGCACGAAACGACCGCACGGGCGCTTGCCTGGACGCTCTATTGCGTCGCCAATTCCCCGCATGTACGCGAGAATATGGAGGCCGAGATCGATGGCGTACTGTCGAGCGGTGCCGAACCGGTGGACTGGCTCGATCTGATGCCGCATGTGCGCGCTGCCTTCGAAGAGGGAATGCGGCTCTATCCCCCGGCGCCCTCGATCAATCGCGCGGCGATCGAGGCCGATTCGTGGACCTCGCCCGAGGGAGAACGTGTGGACATCCCGAAGGGTATTTCGGTCCTGATCATGCCCTGGACACTACATCGTCACGCACTCTACTGGGAAAAGCCGCGCGCCTTCATGCCGGAACGTTTCCTGCCGGAAAACCGCGACAAACTGCACCGCTTCCAATACCTGCCGTTCGGGGCAGGGCCGCGCATCTGTATCGGTGCCACCTTTGCCTTGCAGGAGGCGGTTATCGCGCTGGGTGTCATGATGAAGCGTTTCCGGTTCGACATGACGCCGGAAACCAAGCCCTGGCCCGTGCAGCGGCTGACGACGCAGCCTAGGGGCGGGCTGCCGTTGAGGGTGTCGGCTCGGTAAATGTCTTGCCTGGCGTTTCCGATTGCACGGAGCGGATCGGCGAATCGGCAGGGACCGGCTCTTGCAGCTGTTTTTTCGGTTTCTTGATCGTCTTGATCGCTGCGCAGGTGGAATCGCCAACGCCTTCGCACGGCTTGTAGACGACGATTTCGCTGCCCGCTCCGTCGTCCCAGACAGCCTGGATGGTCAGCGTTTTCGCTTCTCCAGCTGGCAGCGAGATATAGATATACTCGTTGGTATTGTCCTCGGGCAGGTTGAAGGGGATCTGCGGATTGCATTTGCCGAGCGGGAAGCGTTTGTCGAGAGCATCCGAATTGACCGAGTAACGGATTTCCGAGAGCCGGCAATGCATGGTCTGCAGCGTGGTGAAATAGATCAGCTGCTTGTCGTCGTAATTGCGGAACTGGATCCAGCCGGTTGTCTTGTTGGCGTCGAGCATCGCCTTGTAGATCGAGACATCGGGAAGGACCGGCTTGTATTCCTCCTCGTCCTCGGCGTCCTGGGCAAAACCAGGACCGGAAAGGGCTGGGCAACCCGCAAGCGCGAGCACCAGAAAGAGCATGCGTGAGAAACAGGTCATGCGAGGTCCTCTTGTGTCGCGTTGTCGCTGCGTTGAAATATCCACGTCGGCGCAGCGATGGCCTTTCGCTGAAAGATGTCATATCACCTCGACCATATGCTTTGAAGCCGGGTTTCCGGCGCTGCGGGAATGGACGTTGCTTTGACTGATCATCTTCTCCTCGGTATCGACACCGGCGGAACCTATACCGATGCGGTTCTCTTCAGCGAGACTGCGGGCGTCGTCGCCAAGGCAAAGGCGCTGACCACCCGCCACGACCTCTCCGTCGGCATCGCCGGCGCCGTCGAGGCGGTGCTGGAGCAGGCCAAAGCTCCCGCTTCCGCCATTAGCCTCGTTTCGCTGTCGACGACACTTGCGACCAATGCGCTGGTCGAAGGTCAAGGCGGGCGCGCCGGCCTCGTCATGATCGGTTTCGGTCCTGATGACCTGAAGCGCGACGGCTTGGCAGAAGCGCTCGGCTCCGATCCGGTGATCTTCCTGCCGGGCGGCCACAATGTGCATGGCGGCGAAACGCTGCTCGACATGACGGCGCTGGATGAGGCGCTGCCGCAGCTTTCGAGAGAGGTTTCGTCCTTCGCGATCGCCGGCTATTTCGCCGTGCGGAATCCGGCTCACGAACAGCGGGTGCGCGACCGTATCCGTGAGGTCTCGCATCTGCCGGTCACCTGCAGCCATGAGCTGTCTTCCAAGTTGGGCGGCCCGCGCCGCGCCCTGACGACGCTGCTCAACGCCCGCCTGGTCTCAATGATCGACCGGCTGATCGGTGCCTGCGAAGGCTTTTTGCAACAGCGCGGCATCGACGTGCCGATGATGGTGGTACGTGGCGATGGCGCTTTGATTTCCGCTGCCGAAGCCCGGTTGCGGCCGATCGAGACCATTCTGTCCGGCCCCGCTGCAAGCCTTGTCGGCGCCCGGCATCTGACCGGCCTCGACAATGCCGTCGTCTCCGATATCGGCGGCACGACGACGGATGTGGCAGTGCTCGACCAGGGACGCCCGCGTCTCGATGCGGAGGGCGCGGTCGTCGGCGGATTCCGCACGATGGTCGAGGCGGTCGCCATGCGGACCTTCGGGCTTGGCGGCGATTCGGAGGTCCGCATCAACGATCGCGGCCTCAAGGCGAAGATCGATCTCGGACCGCGCCGGTTCCTGCCTCTGAGCCTCGCGGCTGCCCAGCATGAGGATGCGGTGATTTCCGTGCTCGAACGGCAGTTGCGCACGGCCCATGTCGGCCGTCATGACGGCCGTTTCGCCGTCCGCACCGGCCTTCCGGACCATCTGGCGAGCGGTCTTCACACGCTGGAACAGGCCTTGTACGAGCGGATCGGCGCGGTGCCGGTGTCGTTGGAACATCTTTTGACGAGCACCCCGCAGAAGGCGACGCTGGACCGGTTGGTAGCACGCGGCCTTGTGCATATCTGCAGCCTGACACCGTCGGACGCCATGCATGTGCTCGGACGCCAGGGGCAGTGGAATGTGACGGCCGCGCGGTTGGGGGCTGAACTTGCCGCGCGCACCAAGGACGGGTCGGGCAAGCCGATTGCCGCCTCGGCCGAGGAACTGTCGGAACTGATCGTCGCCCGGCTCACGCGTCAGTCCGCCGAAGTCATTCTTTCCTCCTGTCTGGCGGAGGACGGCGCGGCGATCGATCCGGCCGTGTCGCTGGCTGTTGATCGGGCGCTGAAGCGTGAGCGTGGCATTGTCGGCTTTTCCCTCTCGCTCGACCGGCCGCTGGTCGGGCTCGGTGCTTCCGCGCCGGTCTATTATCCGGCTATCGCCGAAATGCTGCGCGCAGAGTCGTGCATTCCGGAAGAGGCGGGTGTCGCCAATGCGGTCGGCGCGGTCGTTGGCCAGGTGCGGGCTTCAGTGACCGTCTTTGTCACGACGCCGGAAGAGGGTATCTTCATCGTCAACGGTGCCGGGCCGAGCAGCCGCTTCCTGGATGAAGGCAAGGCCTTCGCATCCGCGCGAGAGCGGGCGGAAACGGCGGCGCTGGCTTCGGCCCGGGCGAATGGCGCGGACGAGCCGGCTGTGATGATGCGTGAGGATATCGATGCGCCGGAAGTTGAGGGCAGTCGAAAGCTCATCGAGGCGCGGTTCACGGCGGTTGCCAGCGGCCGGCCGCGCGTCGCGCATGACTGATTTGTTCCATTCTGGAAATAATTCTTCGCATTTTCGCTGGATTGACAGGGAATGAAACCATGAGAGACTGCGGCCTCTCATATTTGCGCGTTATTTCAGGGAGTTGCCGATGGGCCGGATTGAAAAGAATGGATTGAAGATCGATGCGGGCCTGCACGATTTCCTGTTGAACGAGGCATTGCCGGGCACCGGTATCGACGCCGATCGATTCTACACCGCTTTTTCTCAGATCGTTCACGATCTGGCGCCAAAAAATCGCGCCCTTCTCGCCAGACGTGACGTGCTTCAGGAGACGCTCGACACCTGGTACCGCCAAAACGGCGCGCCCGTCGACATGGCTGCCTATGAAAGCTTTCTGAAGGAGATCGGTTATCTTCTGCCGGAAGGGCCAAATTTCTCCGTCTCCACCAGCAATGTCGATCCGGAAATCGCCACCATCGCCGGACCGCAACTCGTCGTTCCTGTGATGAACGCACGCTACGCCCTGAACGCCGCCAATGCCCGCTGGGGCTCGCTCTATGATGCGCTCTACGGCACCGACGCCATCAGCGAAGACGGCGGCGCGGAAAAGGGCAAGGGTTATAACCCGGTTCGCGGACAGAAGGTTATCGCCTGGTCGCGTGGCTTTCTCGATGCCAGTGCGCCGCTTGCTGCCGGAAGCTGGAAGGACGTCACGGGGTTTGCGGTTACCGGCTCAAACCTGACCATTTCGACGGCTGCCGGTGCGACGACGCTCGGCGATGCGGCTCAATTTGCCGGCTCCCGCGGCGATGCCGCGTCGCCATCTCATCTGCTCTTGAAAAAGAACAACCTGCATATCCAGATCGTCATCGATGCATCGACGCCGACCGGCAAGGACGATCCCGCTCATATTTCCGACGTCATCCTCGAATCGGCGATCACCGCGATCATGGATTGCGAGGATTCCGTCGCCGCCGTCGATGCAGAGGATAAGGCCGTCGTCTATCGCAACTGGCTCGGCCTGATGAGGGGTGACCTGCAGGAGGAGGTCACCAAGGGCGCTAGCACCTTTATCCGCAAGCTCAATCCGGATTTCGGCTTCACCGCGCCGGATGGATCGGAGATTTCGCTTAAAGGTCGCGCTCTGATGCTGGTGCGCAATGTCGGCCACCTGATGACCAATCCCGCCGTTTTCGATCGCGATGGCAACGAGGTTCCGGAAGGGATCATGGATGCGATGATTACCGGTCTGATCGCGCTCTACGATATCGGCCCGAACGGCCGCCGGATGAATTCGCGCGAAGGCTCGATGTATGTCGTCAAGCCGAAGATGCACGGTCCGGAAGAAGTCGCCTTTGCTTCGGAAATCTTCGGCCGCGTCGAAGAGGCGCTGGGCATGGCGCCAAACACGATGAAAATGGGCATCATGGACGAGGAGCGCCGCACCACCGTCAACCTGAAGGAATGCATCCGGGCGGCGAAGGAGCGCGTCGTCTTCATCAACACCGGTTTCCTCGATCGTACCGGCGACGAGATGCATACCTCGATGGAAGCCGGTCCGATGATCCGCAAGGGCGACATGAAGCAGGCCGCCTGGATCGGTGCCTATGAGAACTGGAACGTCGATATCGGCCTGGAATGCGGCCTGTCCGGCCACGCCCAGATCGGCAAGGGCATGTGGGCGATGCCCGACCTGATGGCGGCGATGCTGGAGCAGAAGATCGCTCACCCGAAGGCTGGCGCCAACACGGCCTGGGTTCCGTCGCCGACGGCCGCGACGCTGCATGCAACGCACTATCACAAGGTCGATGTCGCCGCCGTTCAGGCAGGCTTGAAGAGCCGCGCGCGTGCAAAACTCAGCGATATCCTCTCTGTCCCGGTCGCATCGCGACCGAACTGGACGCCGGAGGAAATCCAGCGCGAACTCGACAACAATGCTCAAGGGATTCTCGGCTACGTCGTTCGTTGGATCGATCAGGGCGTCGGCTGCTCCAAGGTTCCCGACATCAACAATGTCGGCCTGATGGAAGACCGCGCGACCCTGCGCATTTCCGCCCAGCATATGGCCAACTGGCTGCATCACGGCGTCGTCACCGAAACGCAGATCGTCGAGACGATGAAGCGCATGGCGTCTGTCGTCGACGGGCAGAACGCAGGTGATTCGGCGTACACGCCGATGGCCGGCAATTTCGACGGCTCCATCGCCTTCCAGGCAGCGCTCGAACTGGTGCTGAAGGGCCGCGAACAGCCGAACGGCTACACCGAACCGGTCCTGCATCGCCGTCGGTTGGAGTTGAAGGCAAGCCAGGCAGCTTGACCGATCGGAGATTCCTGCAGATTCGCAATCTCCCTGGAGGATCAGGCAAGACTCTTGGAGGGATGATCTACCGCTGAAACGGCGTTCTGCATCATTGTCCTTTCCAGCGGCGGGCGTTCCCGCCGCAATAGAAAAGGGATAATGAAAATGTCAGCTATTACCGGAAAAGTGATCGCCATTACCGGCGCCAGCAGCGGTATCGGCGAGGCGACGGCGCGATACCTTGCAACGGAAGGCGCCCGCGTCGTGCTTGGCGCACGCCGCACTGACAGGCTGGAGGCCTTGATCGAAGCCATAAAAGCGGAAGGCGGAACAGCATTTTGCCGCGCACTCGACGTCACCGATCGTGCCGACATGGAGGTTTTTGCCCGCGAGGCCGTCCGCGAATATGGCCGCTTGGACGTCTTCATCAACAATGCCGGCGTCATGCCGCTGTCGCCGCTCGACGCGCTGAAAGTCGAGGAGTGGGACCGAATGATCGACGTCAACATTCGCGGTGTACTTCATGGCATTGCCGCAAGCTTGCCGATCATGAAGGCTCAGGGAACCGGTCAGATCATCAATCTGTCGTCGATCGGCGGCCACGCGGTTTCGCCGACGGCTGCGGTCTATTGCGCCACGAAATTCGCGGTAGGCGCGATTTCGGAAGGGTTGCGCCAGGAGAACGACCGGATTCGCGTCACCGTGATTTCGCCCGGCGTCACCGAATCGGAGTTGGCCGAAACCATCTCCAACGAGACGGCACGCGAGACGATGCGTGGCTTCCGCAAAATAGCCATTTCTCCGGAAGCGATCGCCCGCGCGATTGGCTATGCCATCGCCCAACCCGATGACGTGGATGTCAGTGAGCTGATTGTTCGTCCGACAGCAAGCCCTTATTGAGGAGACGGCGATGGCAGATCATCCCTATGTCGGCATGTGGGTCACAGCGGACGGCTATATCCGCCATGAGCTTTTGCCGGAGGGCCGTTACGACGAGGCGAGAGGAAGGCGCAGCAGCGCGTATCGTGGACGGTACACCGTGACCGGTACGCATATCGACTACGTCGACGACACGGGCTTCACCGCCGATGGCGATTTCATCGACGACGTTCTCCACCATGCCGGCATGGTGCTACGCCGTGAGAAATAAACAAACGCTTGCGGGTGCCCTCGGGTGCCCTCAAGCCTGCAGCAGATAGTCCGGCGAAGCCTTCAATCGGGCGATGTCGCGCAGTGGCGGCGCGCCGAACAGACGCGCATATTCCCGTGAAAACTGCGACGGACTTTCGTAGCCGACCGTATGGGCTGCGGTTGCCGCGTCAAGCGCTTGGCCAAGGATCAGCCGCCGCGCTTCCTGCAGGCGTAGCTGCTTCTGGTACTGCAGAGGGCTCATGGCCGTGACGTCCTTGAAATGCTGATGGAAGGAAGAAGCGCTCATGCGGGCCTGCTCGGCCATGTCCTCGATCCTCAGCGGCTTGTCGAAATTGCGCCGGATCCAGCCGATCGCGGCATTGACCTGCCGCAAACGGCTTTCTCCATGGGCAATCTGGCGCAATTGTCCGCCTTGCGGACTGACCAGCAGGCGATAGAGAAGCTCGCGTTCGATCAGCGGCGAAAGCATCGCGATGTCGCATGGACTATCCAACAGGCGCACGAGCCGCGCAGCGGTCTCGATCAGATCCGGCGTGGCGTCGTTGACAAACAGGCCACTGGAAGCGGCGCCCCTTTCTTCGGTTTCCGGTTGCCCAGCGGTGATCAGGATTTCGCTGAGCAGCACCGGATCGAGGTCGATTCGGAAACAAAGATAGGGCTTTTCCGCCGTCGCGGAGATGATCTGGCCGACAACGGGCAGGTCGACGGAAACCGTCAGATAGCGGCTGCGATCGTATCGATAGATGCGATCTGCCAGCATCACCTGTTTTTCACCCTGGGCGACGATGCAGACAGCTGGTGCATGCAGAACGTGAAGGGGGGTGGTGGGATGGGAGGCGCGAATGAGAAAGACCCGCGGAATCGCTGTCGGATGCACACCGTCCTGATGTGTATGCTTGTCCATCAATGCCGCGAGATTTTCGATATCGTACAAGAGGAAGCCTCCGCAAAACGCTGCAGGCAGATATCGGAAAGGGGAAGCCTGGCGTCAAGGCGGAAGCTTCAGGCAGATTGGCGACCGTAAAAACAAAATCCCCGGACGGGCCGGGGATTTGAAAGTATCTGCGATGTTCGCGCCAGCGGTTACTGCTGGACGATGACGCGGGTGTTCTTGCCCGGGCGGACGCGGGCGTAGAGATCGATGATGTCCTGGTTGATCATCCGGATGCAGCCCGAAGAGGCGGCGGTGCCGATCGATGCCCATTCCGGCGAGCCGTGAATACGGAACAGCGTATCCTTGCCTTCGTCGTTGAACAGGTACATGGCGCGTGCGCCAAGCGGATTGCGCAGGCCCGGGCCCATGCCGTCCTCGACATATTGCGCCACTTCCGGCTTGCGCTCGGCCATTTCCTTCGGCGGATGCCAGGTCGGCCATTCCTGCTTCCAGGCGACATAGGCGCGGCCTTCCCATGCGAAGCCCGCCTTGCCGACGCCAATGCCGTAGCGAACGGCCTTGCCGCCAGGCAGCACAAAATAGAGGAATCGGCTCGGCGTGTTGACAATGATCGTGCCGGGTTTCTCGGCCGTGGTATAGTCGACGATCTGGCGGTGGAACCGCTCGTTGACCTTGTTGATCGGGATCGCCGGCAGGGCGTATCCGTGGTCTTCGACCGGACCATAGCCGCTGGAGAAAATCTGGTTGGTCGCGACTTTTTCACCGATGGGAGAGATCGGTGCGGTGGAGCAACTGGCCAAAGCGAGGGTGGCCGCGAGGCTGCACAGCAGAACTGCATTGCGGAAGCGCATGGGTGTCTCTTAAAATGAAGTTAAGAATATCTGGGTCGGCTCGACCATCAGCGATTATGGTTTATTTTCGATTAACATCCCGATTGCAAGTGAATGCGGTGCAGCATTTCTGCCGGATGTTTCAAAAACTCCACGGAGTGTTTTTTTGCAACAAAAGCGGCCTTGTGCCAGAGATTAATGCATGGCGATTCTCTCTATCCACAACGATAGTCCTTTGATCGACGGCCGGCAGTCGCAGCGCGCGCTCATGGTGCGCCGCGGCGTGCAGCGTTACTTGCATGAAATGCGTCACGCGGTCTTGCCGGAACTGACGCTTGCGAGCGGCAGGCGAGCGGATCTGATCTCCATCTCGCCGAAGGGAGACATCTGGATTATCGAGATCAAGACGTCGATCGAGGATTTCAAGGTGGATCGGAAATGGCCGGACTACCGCATGCACTCGGACCGGCTTTACTTCGCGACCCATAGCGGCGTGCCGCTCGACATCTTTCCGGAAGAGTGCGGCCTTTTGCTGTCGGACGGTTATGATGCGGAGATGATCCGCGACGCACCGGAACACAGACTGTCAGCTCCGACGCGAAAGTCGGTATCCCTCAATTTCGCGCGGGTCGCGGCACAGCGGCTGATGCTGGCGGAATGGTCGGCGGATCGCGCAGGCGACACCAGCCCGAATATGCGGGAAATCGTTTCCGGCGCCCTCGATAGCGAAAGCTAAGACAAGCACACCTTATTTGGGCGCGCGCTTCGCCAGGATGCGCTGCAGCGTGCGCCTGTGCATGTTGAGCCGCCGCGCCGTTTCCGACACATTGCGCTCGCACATCTCATAGACGCGCTGGATATGTTCCCAGCGGACACGGTCCGCCGACATCGGGTTCTCCGGCGGCTCGGCGCGTTCGCCGGACTTCTGCACCAGGGCGGCAAAGATGTCGTCGGCGTCGGCCGGTTTGGCGAGATAGTCGACCGCGCCGAGCTTCACGGCGTTGACCGCTGTGGCGATGTTGCCATAACCGGTCAGCATGATGATGCGGGTGTCGTCGCGGCGGGCGCGGATCGCTTCGATCACGTCCAGCCCGCTGCCGTCGCCCAGCCGCAGATCGACGACCGCGTGTTTCGGCGGGCGGGTCTTCGCCTTGGCGATGCCTTCGGCAACAGATTCGGCGATATCGACGGAAAAGCCGCGGGTCTCCATCGCGCGGGCAAGGCGGCGCAGGAAGGGGGCGTCGTCATCGACGATCAGCAGGGAGGTGTCGGTTCCGATCAACGAGGCATCCAGCTTGCCGTCACCGGCGGCGGCTGCCTGTTCGGTGGTTCTTTCCGTCATGTCGCAATCCTCGGCACAAGTCTCATTTTTCCTGCGCTCCATGTAAGTTCGCATATTCCCGGTTCAAAACGCCGTAAAGTCATTTTGACAGTTTTGTGTCCATCAGCATGCGCGGCCATTCGACGCTAACGCGCGCGCCCGGCTTTTCCGGGCCACCGTTTTCGAAGGTCAACTTGGCGCCCGAGCGTTCCAGCAGCGTCTTGGCGATGAACAGCCCGAGGCCCAACCCGCCGGCGCTATCATCCTTCTGGCGCTTGGTCACATAAGGTTCGCCGATCCGGCTCAGGATGTCGGGTGCATAGCCGTCGCCATCATCCTCGATGGTGACCGAAACGATGTCCGGCGTATGCGTGACGGTCACCGTCACTTCCTTTTTGGCGTAGTCGACCGCGTTTTCCAGGAGGTTGCCGAGGCCATAGAGAATGCCGGCATTGCGGTTGCCGACGGGCTCGCTGGCGCGGTCGCCTATTTCGACAAGGTTGATCAGGATGCCGAATTCGCGGTGCGGCGCCATCACCTCCTCGATCAGTGACGACAGCGGCAGATGCCGCATATGGGCTTCGTTTTCGGAAGACAAGGTCGTCAGCCGCCGCAGGATATCGCGGCAGCGTTCGCTCTGGCTGCGCAGCAATTGCACATCCTCGCCAAAACGCGGGTCGTCGCCGAGTTCACGTTCCATCTCCTTGGCAACAACACTGATGGTAGCAAGTGGTGTTCCGAGTTCGTGTGCTGCTGCGGCTGCCAGCCCGTCGAGCTGTGACAGATGTTTTTCCCGCTGCAGCACCAGTTCCGTGGCTGTCAGCGCCTCGGAAAGTTCGCTTGCCTCCAGCGAGACGCGGTAGGTGTAGAAAGCCGCAAAGGCCGTGGTCGAAACGATGGCGAACCAGAAGCCCGCCGTGAGGATCGTCGGCACCAGAAGCACGACGCCCGGATACCACGGCAGCGGAAAGGGCGTGAACGCCAGTGCCGTGATCCCAAGAATGGCGAGGACCGCCAAAGCGACGCTGTGCCATTTGGGTTGCGAGGCAGACGAGATGATGACCGGCACGCAGACGAGCGGCGCAAAGGGATTGGCAAGGCCGCCGGTGATGAAGAGAAGCGCTGTCAATTGCGCCAGGTCGATGCCGAGCAGGGCAAAGGCCGCCGGCGGCTGTAACCGGTGCGTCGGCGGGTAGCGGATCGTGAGGTAGGCATTCACCCAGGCAAGAAAGGCGATGAGCGAGCAGCAGGCAATCAGCGGCAATGGAAAGCGCAGCCAGAAGGCGGTGATGATCACCGCGATCGATTGTCCGCCAACGGCCAGCCAGCGCAGGCGAACAATCGTCTGCAGCCGCAGCACGCGGCTTGTGGTCGGTTCGTCGCCATCGATTGCTGCCGCGGTCATCCGGTTTCCTGTCATTGCCGTCATCATGCTTCATGTACCACGTGGCTTTGCCCGTGTCGTCGGCAGCGCGTTTGCCGGATCCTCCGGCCAGGGGTGTTTCGGGTAGCGGCCGCGCATATCGGCGCGAACATCCTTCCAGGATCCGGCCCAGAATCCCGGCAGGTCGCGCGTGGTTTGCATCGGCTTGTGACCGGGCGAGATCAATTCCAGAAGCAATGGCAGCCGTCCGCCGCCGATCGACGGATGGACCTTCAGTCCGAAAAGCTCCTGCACGCGGATGGACAGGACCGGTTCGTCGCCGTCATACCGAATCGGGTGGCGCTGTCCTGTCGGCGCCTCGAAATGCGTCGGTGCGAGGCGTGTCAGATCGCGGGCAATCTCGTGCGGCACCAGCGACTGCAACCCTTCGGAAAGGCTGGCGGCGCTGATGTCGTCTATGCCCCGCGTCTCGCCCTGGAAGGGCACGAACCAATCCTCCAACCGCGCCAGCAGGCGGTCGTCCGACATGTCCGGCCAGGGCTCGCCGATGGTGCGGTACAGGAAACCGATCCGGTCACGCAGTTGAGCGGCCTCCTTCGAGAACGGCAGAACCGCCAGACCGAGTTGGCGCACGCCATCGGCCAAGGCACGGGCGGCCGGCTCGCCCTTTGGGCGCGGAAGCGGCGCTTCCTCGAAAACGATGGCGCCCAGGCGCGTCACACGCCTTGCCCGGACCTGCCGGCTTGGTTTGTCGAAGTACGTCTGGTCCTCGCGAATGATCGCTTGCGGCATATGGGCCTCGACATCGGCGCGGGAAATTTCTGCGGCGGCAAGAATGCGCTGGCCGCCGGCGCGCCCGGTGAGGTCGGCAATGACAAGCATCGAAGCGCCGGCCAGGCGCTCAGTTTCCGGCAGTTCCGCGCCGCGGCCATTGGCCATGACGAAACGTCCGCGCCCTCCGCGCTGCAAGGCGATCCGGTCCGGAAAGGCGTGCATCAGCAGGATGCCCGGCGGCACCGGATCGTTCGTCTCCCTGCCGGCACTCAAACCCTTTGCCATTCGCCGGGCAAGGCCGCGCGAGGCATCAGCACGATCGCCGCGCTCGGACTTGAAACGACGCAGCCGGTCTTCGAGATCGATACCATTTCCACCCAATCCCTGCTCGGTCAGGAGAACGGCCAGAAGACAGGCTTCATACGCCTGTCCCTCCCCTGCCGCCGAAACGGCCATGGCGGCCAGACGCGGCGGCAGGGCCAGCTGCCGGATTTGCTTTCCCCGCGCCGTCAAAGCGCCGTTGCCATCGAGTGCGCCGAGTTGGATGAGCAGCGCTTTCGCCTCCTGCCATGTCGTGGGTGGCGGCGGGTCGAGAAAGGCAAGGCCGGACGGATCTGTCACCCCCCAATGGGCAAGATCAAGCACGAGACCGGACAGGTCGCTCGACAAGATCTGCGGCGGCGTAAAGACCGGAAGCGCTGCCGTCTGACCCTGATGCCAGAGACGGATGGCGATTCCGGGTTCCGTGCGCCCGGCGCGACCGGCGCGTTGATCGGCCGAGGCGCGTGAGACGCGGA
This sequence comes from Pararhizobium sp. A13, assembly GCF_040126305.1. Taxonomy (NCBI): domain Bacteria; kingdom Pseudomonadati; phylum Pseudomonadota; class Alphaproteobacteria; order Hyphomicrobiales; family Rhizobiaceae; genus Pararhizobium; species Pararhizobium sp. A13. Next base: position 1,056,208 of record NZ_CP149510.1, read on the forward strand.
CGGTCTCCAAACGGGTGATGCCGGTCGATGCCTCGAAGGCCGGCAGCCTTTGCAAGCCGCTGTCGACGATGATGCGCACCCCATCGATGGTGATGGAGGTCTCGGCGATCGAGGTGGCCAACACGATCTTGCGCGTGCCCGCCGGTGCCGGGCGGATCGCCGCGTCCTGTTCTTTCTGGCTGAGATTGCCAAAGAGCGGCGTGACAACGGTGGTCGCGTCGAACCGACCTTCCAGCCGCTCGGCCGTGCGGGTGATTTCCGCCTGCCCCGGCAGGAAGGCAAGGATGGAACCCGTGTCCTGACGGTGGGTTTCGATGATCGCTCGCGTCACGGCGTCTTCCACGCGTTCGGTGGACGGCCGTTCCTGATAGCGCACATCCACCGGAAAGCTGCGCCCTTGGCTCTCGATGACGGGTGCGCCGCCGAGAAGCCCGGCAACGCGCGCGACGTCCAGCGTTGCCGACATGACGATCAGCTTCAGGTCGTCGCGCAGCGCCTGCTGCACGTCGAGCGCCAGCGCCAGCCCGAAATCGGCATCGAGCGAGCGCTCATGAAATTCGTCAAACAGCACGGCCGAAACATTGGGCAGTTCCGGATCATCGAGCAGCATGCGGGCAAAGACGCCCTCGGTTACCACTTCGATGCGGGTCTTGGCTGATACCCGGCTGTCGAGCCGCATACGGTAGCCCACCGTCTCGCCCACCGTTTCGCCAAGCAGGCTTGCCATGCGGCCGGCGGCGGCGCGGGCCGCGAGGCGCCGTGGTTCGAGCAGAATGATCCGGCCATCGCCGCGCCATGATTGCTCAAGTAGGAAGAGTGGCACCAGCGTCGTCTTGCCCGCACCGGGCGGGGCGGACAGCACAACGGATGGCGCCGCCGCCAAAGCCTTTCCAAGCGCAGGAAGGATAACCTTTATCGGCAGGTCCGGCAGTGTGTCCGTCACGCTCATCGCCCGGCTTCCTCGCCGATTGTCACAACCCGTCCCCCAGCCGCTTCCGCGTCGGCGCGGTCATGGGTAACGAGAATGATCGGTAGCCCTGAGGATTTTGCCCTGGAAAAAATCAGGGCGCGCGTCTGTTCGCGAAGGCCCGCATCGAGTTTCGAAAAAGGCTCGTCGAGCAAGAGGAAGCGCGGAGCAGATAGCATCACACGCTGCAGCGCCACCCGTGCCTTCTGCCCGCCGGATAGCGTGGCGGGATCCCGATCGAAGAAGCCGCTGAGCTCCACCTCGGCTAACGCCTGTTCCGCCATGCGCCGGCGCTGACCGCGCTTTCTGATGGAAGCCGTCAGGCCGAACAGAAGATTGCCACCAACGGACAAGTGGGGAAACAGCAGCGGATCCTGGAAAAGCATGCCAGCCTGACGTTTCTCTGCGGGAATGCCGGCGACGTCGCGACCGTCGATGAGGATGCGGCCGCTGCCGGTGAAGACCGGATCGAGAAAGCCGCCGAGATAGGCCAGCAGGGCCGATTTTCCGGAGCCGGACGGACCCATGACAGTCAGGATATCGCCGGGGCTGACAGTTGCGGACAACCACAGCAGCGTCCGGCCAGCCAGACTGATGGAAATCTCATCGAGATGGAGGCCGTCTGCCTTGCCGTCGGGTTTCATTCAAATCCTCATCGCGCGCCGGTCGCGGAATAGCAAGTGCGGCACCAGCGACGCAATGAGAAATCCAGCGAAGGGAATGATGGTCTGCAACAATGCGTAAACGCCGATGATGCGTCGATCTCCACCCGATGACAGGGCGACTGCCTCGGTGGTGATGGTGACGATCCGCCCGGCGCCGATCAAAAGCGTCGGCAAGTAGAGCCCGGCGGAAACTGCAAAGCCGACCGCAAAGGCGGTGAGGCAGGCCCGCGTCAGCATCGGCAGGCGAATGCGAAGCAGAATGGTGAGCGGTGCCTTCCCAAGCCCGACCGCCACCCTTTCATAACGCCGGTCGAAAGCCTGCCACGGCTGCGACAGGGAGAGCACGACATAGGGCAGCACGAAGATCAGATGAATGAGCAGCAGGAGCGCGAAGGAGGATCCGAACCCGAGCACGAGGCCCAATATCTGCAGGCCGAAGACGAAGCACAGCTGTGGCACGAGCAGCGGAAGGTAAAGCAGCGGCTGCAGCAGGCCCCCCGGGCGACAATCCTCCCGCCATAACAGGCCGATTGCCAAAAGCAGGGCAAGCGCGGACGAACTGCCGGCAAGGGCGATCGTCGTGATGATCGGCCCCGCGACCTCCGGCAAGGCCCGCATCCAGGGTTTCAGGGTCAGGGAATGTGGCAGCAGGGCGGGAAATGGCCAGAGACCGGCGACCGACCAGACGAACAGTGCCGCAAGCCCAAGAAAGATCATCACCGCCGAGATCATCATGGCGGCGCAGGCGATCCCGCAGATTACCTGATCATTGACATGGCGGGCACCGGATCCGGACATACGGCGGAGAACAAGGGAGCTCAGTTTCTCGACGGTGAGCCAGAGTGCCATGGCCGTCAGGGTCAGCCCGAATTGGAGCAGTGCTCCAGCCGAGGCGAGAAACCGCATCTGCAGATCGCTATCGGCCATCCATTCGGCAATGCGCACCGGTAAGGGCGCCGGCAGATCGGGCCCGAGGATCATCGCCATATCGACGACGGAACTCGCAAAGGCAAGCACGGCAAAAACCGGCAGGCGGATTTGCCGGTAGACAAGCGGCCAGGTGCTGACGAGAAATCCGCGGATGCGCCCGTATCCAAGACTGGCCGACAGGTGCCGGGCCTCCCGCAAAGGCACCTGCGGCAGAGCCGCCAGTGTCACGAGAAAGAGAAACGGCATCTCCTTGGCGACGAGCCCCGCCACCATCGTCAATCCCAACGGGTCGTGCGGCACCAGCCAATCGGGCGGACTGGCGTAGCCGGTCAGTGCCGGCGAGACGAGGCGCATCGCCAGCCCCGACGGCGCAACGAGAAAGGCGAGCCCGAAGGCGGCGGCGGCATGCGGCACGGAAAGCAGCGGCGACAGCAGATGCTGGATCCGCGAGAACATCGGCGTTCCCGCAAAAGCGGCCGTAAACAGCATGACCAGTCCGAGAGAGATGCCCGTCGCGGCCAGCCCCGTCGCCAGGCCGATCAGCGCGGAACGCATGAGATGCGGCTGCGCTGCGAGCGCTGCGATATGATCAAAGGTGAGATCGTCACCGCCAAGCGCCGGCAGATAGCCGAAGGCCGGGCCGATCGTGCTCGCGAGCCCAGCCAGAACCGGCAAGCCAACGAGGGCAAGAATCACGCTCGGCATGACGAAGCGGCGCTTCATTTCAGCCCCCTGAAGTCGCGACCGGTTTGGGTGTCCGTCAGTTTGCCGCCCCATAGCGCTTGATCCATTCCGCCTCGATCCGCGTCATCCAATCGGGATGCGGTTCGGGCAGTGCAGGACCGAGTTGATCGGGCGGAAGGGTCGCAACGCCGAGCTCAAGCGCTGCGAACGCTGCCCTGTCCGCTTCCGAAAGCTTGCTCAATGCCAGAACCGTCGGATCGCCCCAGATTTTCGGATCCTGCTTGTGTGCCTGCGCTTCCGGCGACAGCAGGAAATTGGCAAGCACCAGCGCGCCGGCCTTGGCATTGGCATTGTAGGGAATGGCGACGAAATGGGAGTTCCCGAGCGTTCCGCCAGGAAACACGAAGGAGCGCACCGTGTCCGGCAATTCACCGGCTGCGATCCCGGCCGACGCCTCCGCCGGGTTGAAGGCGAAGATGATGTCGAGTTCGCCGTCAGCCAGCTTCTGCTTCATGTCCGGATAATTCTGCGCAAAGGCCTTGCCCTT
>NZ_CP149512.1:300000-452637 GCF_040126305.1 Pararhizobium sp. A13
TTCGGCGAAGGGGCTTCCATCTCGGCGCAGTGCCTCGAAAATTTCCTCCACGGTCTTAAAGGCAAACAGGCGGTCGATTGCCTGCTGATGCGCCTTGAGCACGCCCGCGGGAGGCGCTGCCGAAAAGCCGTGGATGGACGCGGATATCTCCTCGCCGGAGGCGCCTGCCGCAAGACCCGCCAATGCTTTCGCGAGCGCAGGCAGGCGATCAGACGAAACAAACGTATCTGCAAGGCCAGTCAGGATGACATCGGCCGCACGAAGCGGCTCGCCAACAAGCGCAATATAAGTACCGAGTTCGTTGTTCTGGCGCGTCAAAAACCAGGAAGCGCCGATATCAGGGAAAAAGCCGATGCCGGTTTCCGGCATGGCAAAACGGGTTCGCTCCGTGACGATGCGGTGGCTGCCATAGACGGAGATACCGACGCCGCCGCCCATGACAATGCCGTCCATCACGACCACATAGGGTTTGGGATAGCGGCCGATCCGGGCATTGAGACGGTACTCCTCGCGCCAGAAGGTTGCCGGCAAATCCGATCCGGCCTTTCCGGCGTCATAGATGGCGCGGATATCGCCGCCGGCACAAAGACCACGCTCGCCCTCGCCTGTAACGAGAACAGCGGCAATGGCCGGATCGTGCTCGAACCGATCAAGGGCAGCTTCGATGTCGCGCACCATGTCAAGCGTCAGGCTATTCAGCGCCCTGGGGCGATTGAGCCGGATGCGACCGAGCGCGCCATCGCGATCGACCAGCGTTTGTGGCTCGGCGCCGAGAGAAACGGGCTCAGATGTGGAGGGCATGGCCAAGGGCTTTCAATGCGGCTTCCTGGAAGCCTTCGCTGCGTGTCGGATGCGCGTGGATCGTCGCGGCGATGTCTTCCAGGCGTGCGCCCATTTCGATCGCCAACGCAAAGGTGCTCGACAGCTCCGACACGCCGGCACCGACCGCCTGCACGCCGAGAACAAGATTCGTGTCCGCACGTGCCACGACCCGCACGAACCCGTCCTCGGACAGCATTGTCATCGCCCGGCCGTTGGCGGTAAGGGGGAACAGCCCCACCCGGATTTCAAAACCTTGCGCCCTCGCCTCATCTGGCGAAAAACCGGCGGTTACGATTTCAGGGTCGGTGAAGCAGACGGCCGGGATGCAGCGCTTGTCCCACACGCGCTTCTTTCCCGCGACGATTTCGGCGACCATCTCGCCCTGCGCCATGGCGCGATGCGCAAGCATCGGTTCACCGGTGATATCGCCGATGGCATGGACGCCGCGCATCGACGTCCGGCAGCGATCGTCGATGCGCAGGAATTTGCCAGTGCGGTCAAGGTCGAGCTCTTCCAATCCCCAGCCTTCGGTGCGCGGCTTGCGCCCGACGGTCACCAGGATCCTGTCGGCCGGGAGCCGCTGCTCCTCGCCATCCGCAGTTTCGATAAGAAGTGCAAGGCCGCCGTCCGAAAGCGCCTTGGCCTTGGCACCGGTCAAGACCCGGACGCCCAACTCGCCCAGCCGCTTGGTCACGGGCCGTACCAGTTCCGCATCATATTGCGGCAGGAGCTGCTGAGTCGCCTCCACCACTGTCACTTCGGAGCCCATCTTGGCAAAAGCAGTCCCGAGTTCGAGCCCGATATAGCCGCCGCCGACAATGATCAGCTTCTTCGGGACGACTTTCAGCGACAAGGCCTCGGTCGAGGATATCACCGGTCCGCCGAAGGGAAGCGACGGCAGTTCAACCGGCTCGGAGCCGGTTGCGATCACCACCGTCTCGGCGCGGATGACCTGCGTTCCCGTTTCCGTCTCGACCTCGACGGTCTTGCCGTCCCGGAATGTTGCCTTTCCATGCACGATCTTCACCTTGGCCTTGCGCAGCAATCCGAGCACGCCGCTGTTCAGCCGGCCGACGATGCCGTCTTTCCAGGCGACTGTCTGGGCAAGGTCAAGTTTCGGCGCTTCGATGCTGATCCCGAGTGGGCTTTTCGCGCCGGCCATATGGATGACCCTGTCGAATTCCTCGGCCGCGTGGATCAGCGCCTTGGAAGGTATACAGCCGATGTTGAGGCAGGTTCCGCCGGCCTTGACGGCCTCGACGATGACGGTATCAACCCCAAGCTGCCCGGCGCGGATGGCGCAGATATAGCCACCAGGCCCGGCGCCGATGACGAGAAGTTTGCAGACGATCTCTTTCATGGGCATCAGCCTTCGATAAAAATCAGAGCGGGGGTTTCGAGCAGGACCTTGAGCCGCTGGACGAAGGTCGCCGCGTCCCAGCCGTCCACCACCCGGTGATCGAAGCTCGACGAAAGGTTCATCATCTTGCGCGGAATGAACTGGCTGCCATCCCAGACGGGCCGCGTCATGATCTTGTTGACGCCGACAATCGCCACTTCCGGATGGTTGATTATGGGCGTCGTCGCGATACCGCCCATTGCGCCGAGCGAGGTAATAGTGATCGTCGAACCGGAAAGCTCTTCACGCAGGGCCGAGCCGGTTCTCGCCGCCTCCGCAAGCCGTACCATCTCGGCGGCGCAATCCCAGATGCCGCGCGCTTCCGCATGACGCACGACCGGGACGGTCAGGCCCGCGGGCGTTTGGGTGGCGATGCCGATGTGCACGGCACCGTGGCGGGTGATGATGCCGGCATCGTCGTCGAAGGTCGCATTGACGCCCGGTTGCTCGGCCACCGTCTTCACCAGCGCCCGCATCAGGAAGGGCAGGATAGTCAGCTTCGTCTGGTCCGACTTGCGGCTGCCATTCATGGTTGCCCGCAAGTCCTCCAGATCCGTGACGTCGATCTCCTCCACGTAGGTGATGTGAGGAATGCGTGAGGTGGCAAGCACCATTTTCTCGGAGATGCGGCGGCGAAGGCCGGTGACCCTGATCTCCTCAACGGCCGTTTTCCTGGCAAGACCCGCTGGCATGACGGACAACTGTGTACCACGCGCAAGAAACTGGTCGAGGTCGTCATGGGTGATGCGACCGGCAGGCCCGGTGCCCGGCACCTGGCGCAGATCGATGCCGCTTTCCTGCGCGCGAAGGCGGACGGCCGGCGAGGCGAGCGGTTTTTCCGCAGGCGTCTGTACCTCACCCCGTGTGACCGGCGCGGCCTGGATTGCTTTCTTGCTCTCAAGCGGCGGGCTCTCCACCTTTGCGACAGGGGATTGCTCTTCGACGGTCTCGATAGTCACCGTCTCCGGCATCGCGGTCGCGGTCAACTCGCCCCCCTCGCCGGCAACTTCAATCCGCACCAACGGCGCCTTGACGGCAACCGTGTCGCCGATCTCTGCCCCGAGCCACAGAACAGTGCCGGTCACCGGTGAAGGAATCTCGACCGTCGCCTTGTCGGTCATGACAGCGGCGAGCACCATGTCTTCGCGAACGGGATCGCCCGGCTTCACATGCCATTCGACAAGCTCGGCTTCGGCGACGCCTTCGCCGACATCCGGCATCTTGATGGTGAATTCACCCATGGTCACGCCTCCATCACTTCAGCGAGCGCGCGCCCGACGCGGCCGGGTCCGGGGAAATAGTCCCATTCCTGCGCATGCGGATAAGGCGTGTCCCAACCCGTCACGCGCACGACCGGCGCCTCCAGATGGTAGAAGCAATGCTCCTGCACCAGCGCCACCACCTCAGCACCGAAGCCGGATGTCAGGGTCGCCTCGTGTACCATGACGCAGCGACCGGTCTTGGTAACCGATTGCATGATGGTGTCGAGATCGAGCGGCAACAGGCTGCGCAGGTCGATCACCTCGGCGTCGATCCCCATCTCTTCCGCAGCCGCCAGTGCGACATGGACCATGGTGCCATAGGTGATGACGGTGACCGCAGATCCCTGCCGCCGCACCTCGGCCTTGCCGATCGGAATGCTGTAGTGGCCTTCCGGCACCTCGCCCAGTTCATGTTTCGACCATGGCGTCACCGGCTTTTCGTGATGGCCGTCGAAGGGGCCGTTGTAGAGGCGCTTGGGTTCAAGGAACATCACCGGGTCCGGGTCCTCGATCGCCGCGATCAGCAATCCCTTGGCATCGTAAGGATTCGAGGGGACGACGACTTTCAGGCCGCAGACATGGGTAAACAGCGCCTCGGGGCTCTGACTGTGCGTCTGTCCGCCGAATATGCCGCCGCCCGTCGGCATGCGCAAGACGATCGGGCAGGTGAAATCGCCATTCGAGCGGTAGCGGATGCGGGCGGCCTCCTGCGTGATCTGGTCGTAGGCCGGGTACATATAGTCGGCGAACTGGATTTCGACGCAGGGTTTCAAGCCATAGGCCGCCATGCCAATTGCCGTGCCGACAATGCCGCTCTCGCTGATCGGCGTATCGAAGCAGCGGGTCTTGCCGTATTTCGCCTGAAGCCCTTGCGTGCAGCGGAAGACGCCGCCGAAATAGCCGACGTCCTCGCCGAAGACGACCACGTTGTCGTCGCGCTCCATCGACACGTCCATGGCGCTGCGCACGGCCTCGATCATTGTCATTCTGGCCATGTCAGTACCCTGCCTTCTGCCGCTGGCGGCGAATATGTGCGGGCATCTCGGCATAGACCCCCTCGAAGATGTCGCGCACCGAGGGCTTTCCGCCAGCATGCAGCGTGCCGTGCGCCTCCGCCTGTTTCTGTGCCTGGATCACCTCGTCGAGGATCTCCGCCTCTGCTTGAACATGACGCTCCTCCGACCAGACACCCTTCACGACCAGATGCTTCTTCAGACGAAGGACGGGATCTCCAAGTGGCCAGGCCTCGGATTCGGTTTTCGGGCGGTAGGCACTCGGGTCGTCGGAGGTCGAATGCGCGCCGACCCGATAGGTGACATACTCGATCAGCGTCGGCCCGAGATTGCGCCGGGCGCGCTCGGCCGCCCAACGGGACACGGCATAAACGGCGAGATAGTCATTGCCATCGACACGCAGCGCCGGGATGCCAAAACCAAGGCCGCGAGCGGCAAAGGTTCCGGAACCGCCGCGAGCAATGCCCTGGAACGTCGAGATCGCCCACTGATTGTTGACGATGTTGAGGATGACCGGCGCCTTGTAGGTCGAGGCGAAGACGAGCGCGGAATGAAAGTCCGATTCCGCAGTCGAACCGTCACCGATCCACGCGGCGGCGATCTTGGTATCGTTCTTGATGGCCGACGCCATGGCCCAGCCGACTGCCTGGACATACTGGGTGGCGAGGTTGCCGGAGATGGTGAAGAAACCGTGCTCCTTCGACGAGTACATGATCGGCAACTGCCGGCCGCGCAACGGATCACTTTCGTTCGAGAAGATCTGGTTCATCATCTCGACCATCGGATACTCGTCGGCGATCAGGAGGCCCGCCTGGCGATAGGTCGGGAAGTTCATGTCGCCTTTCCTGAGCGCCTTGCGAAAGGCGCAGCTTACGGCTTCCTCGCCGAGATGCTGCATGTAGAAGGACGTTTTTCCCTGCCGCTGCGCCATCAGCATGCGGGCGTCGAAGGCGCGCAGCTTCATCATGTTGCGCAGGCCGGTCAGCAATTCCTCATCCGACAGCAGCCCTGCCCAAGGGCCTACCGCTTCGCCGTCACGGTTGAGGACGCGAATGATCGAATAGGCCAGATCACGGATCGATTCCGGCGCGGCGTCAACTTCCGGGCGCGGAACCGCGCCTGCCTTGGCGATATTGACGTTGGAAAAATCCGGCTGACCGCCAGGCCGGACGGCCGGCTCCGGAACATGCAGACTCAATTGCGGGAACTCGGTCATGCCGTACTCTTCCTCCTTTTTGGACCCCGTTTTCCTTGCTCTCTCCCGGAAAACGAGGCCTCCTCCCTCATAGATTACGTGCAATGACGATGCGCTGCACGTCGCTTGTTCCCTCATAGATCTGGCAGATACGAGCATCGCGGTAGATCCGTTCGACCGGATAATCCGACATATATCCATAGCCGCCATGGATCTGGATCGCATCCGAGCAGACCTTCTCTGCCATTTCCGAGGCGAAGAGTTTTGCCATGGAGGCTTCCGTCAGGCAGGGCACTCCGCTTTCCTTCAGCTCGGCGGCATGCAGCACCATTTGGCGCGCCACCTCGATCTGCGTCGCCATATCGGCAAGCCGGAAGGCGACGGCCTGATGCTCGACGATCGGCTTGCCGAAGGCAATGCGCTCGCGGGCATAGTCGCGTGCCGCCTCGAAGGCCGCGCGCGCCATGCCGACCGATTGCGACGCAATGCCGATGCGGCCGCCTTCCAGATTGGCGAGCGCGATCTTGTAGCCTTCGCCTTCCGCACCCAAGCGCAGATCCGCGGGAATGCGCATGTCGGTGAAGGCGAGCTGGCAGGTATCGGAGGAATGAAGGCCGAGCTTATGCTCCACCCGCACGACCTCGTAGCCGGGCGTATCGGTCGGTACGATGAAGGCGGTAATGCCCTTCTTTCCAGCATCGGGATCGGTGACGGCGAAGACGATGATCACGTGCCCGTTCTTGCCGGACGTCGTGAACTGCTTGGCGCCATCCAGCACATAATGATCGCCGTCACGCCGGGCGCGGGTGCGCAGATTGGAAGCATCTGAACCGGCCTGCGGTTCGGTCAGCGCAAAACCGCCGATCCATTCACCGGAAGCCAGTTTCGGCAGGAAGCGCTGCTTCTGTTCCTCCGTGCCGAATTTTAGGATAGGCACGCAGCCAACGGAACTGTGGACACTCATGATCGTCGAGCACGGGCCATCACCGGCGGCGATCTCTTCCAGCGCGACGGCGTAGGCCACAGTGCCCGTCTCCGAGCCGCCATAGGCTTCCGGCACCAGCATGCCGAGAAAACCAAGTTCGCCCATTTCCTTCAATTCATCTTTCGGAAACGCATGCGAGACGTCGCGCTCGGCGGCGCCCGGCAGCAGGCGCTCGCGTGCAAAGTCACGGGCCATGTCGCGAATCTGGATTTGTTGTTCAGTCAGGATCATCTGTCGGTCTCCTCCCCAGCCCGATCAATGCCGCTCGAGGGCGATCGCTGTCGCCTCGCCGCCGCCGATGCAGAGCGCGGCCATGCCGCGCCTCAACCCATAGCGCTCGAGTGCTGCCAAAAGCGTGACAATGACGCGGGCGCCGGATGCGCCGATCGGATGACCAAGCGCGCAGGCGCCGCCATGCACGTTGACCTTGTCATGCGGCAGGTCGAGGTCGCGCATTGCCGCCATGGCGACGACAGCGAATGCCTCGTTTATCTCGAACAAATCGACATCCCTGAGGTTCCACCCTGTCCGGTCGGAGAGCTTGTTCAGGGCACCGATAGGAGCGGTCGCGAAGAGATTGGGCGCCTGCGCGTGGGTCGCGTGACCGGCGATGGTTGCAAGCGGCGTGAGCCCCCTCCGGTCCGCTTCAGAGCGGCGCATCAGCACCAGGGCGGCCGCGCCGTCGGAAATCGAAGAGGAATTGGCGGCCGTCACCGTTCCGTTTTCACGGAATGCGGGCTTCAGGGTCGGGATCTTTTCGAGTCTTGCCTTGCCGGGCTGTTCGTCGCGGCCGACGACATTTTCCGCCCGTCCCGCCCTCACCGTGACCGGCGTGATTTCGGCATCGAAAAGCCCCTCCTCGACCGCCTTCTGCGCGCGGGTCAGCGATGTCACGGCAAAATCGTCCTGCGCGGGCCGTGTGAACTGATAGGCCTCGGCGCAATCCTCGGCAAACGTGCCCATCAGCCGCCCCCTGTCGTAAGCATCCTCCAGCCCGTCGAGGAACATGTGATCAATGACGCGGCCATGGCCGAGCCGGTAACCACCGCGGGCACGATCAAGCAGATAGGGCGCATTGCTCATGCTTTCCATGCCGCCGGCAACAGCGATGTTCGCGCTGCCGGCGGCAATCAGGTCATGCGCCAGCATCACCGCCTTCATGCCGGAGCCGCACATCTTGTTGACGGTGCTCGCGCCCGTCGCGTAGGGCAGGCCCGCGCCGATTGCCGCCTGTCTCGCCGGCGCCTGTCCCTGGCCGGCCGGCAGGACGCAGCCGAAAACCACTTCCTCCACCGCCTCGGCGGAAACTTGGCTGCGCTCCAAGGCGGCGCGGATAGCCGCTGCGCCGAGTTGGGGAGCGGTCGCATCCTTCAGGTCGCCCTGAAATCCACCCATTGCGGTACGGGCGGAACCGACGATGACGATGGGATCATGCACAGTCATTTCAACCTCCCGGGACCAGCCTCAACGCGGCCCCATGCGCAAGGCGCCGTCCAGCCGGATCACCTCGCCATTCAGCATTGTATTTTCGCAGATATGGCGCACCAGCGCTGCAAATTCGATGGGTCGGCCGAGGCGCGGCGGAAAGGGCACGTTCTTGCCGAGCGCGTCCTGAACCTCCTGCGGCATGCCCGCCATCATCGGTGTTTCGAAAATGCCTGGCGCGATCGAAACGACGCGGATGCCGTGGCGGGCGAGTTCGCGGGCGATCGGCAGGGTCATGCCGACAACCCCACCCTTCGACGCAGCGTAGGCGGCCTGACCGATCTGCCCGTCGAAAGCCGCGATCGAAGCGGTGTTGACGATGACACCCCGCTCACCTTCGCTGTCCGGTTCCTCATTCTGGATGACCGATGCGGCAAGACGGACCATGTTGAAGGTGCCGATGAGATTGATGCCGACTGCGCGGGCGAAATTTTCCAGGCGATGCGGGCCGTCGCGCCCCAGCACCTTTTCGCCTGGCGCGATGCCTGCGCAGTTTACCAGGCCATGCAGATGACCGAAGGTCTCAAGCGCTGCGTTGACCGCGGCAAGGCCGTCCTCTTCGCTGGTCACGTCCGTGCGCACGAAACGGGCGCTCGCTGCTCCCAGTTCGGCACTGATCTGCTCACCGGCCTCAGGGTTGACGTCGGCAATAACGATGCTGGCACCGGCCTCGACCAGCAAGCGGGCAACAGCCGCGCCCAAGCCAGAGCCACCACCTGTAACCACAAAAACCTTGCCGGGGATCAGCATGATATTCCGCTCCCGTTTCGAACAGGTGCGGGTGCTGATTTTCGATCCGTCATGCAGCCCTCCCCTGCCGCGTTTCGTCGATGGCTCCTGCATTTTTACAGCACCATCTTGCAGGACTCTACGCTGACGCGGTATTGCAAGCGATGACAGAACTGTCCTTCATTTTTCGGCCAGTTTTGCCATATTGGAGAAGAACCGATGGCAGACGCAGACCGGCGCATGATCTCGCCCTCCTTCGTTGAAGAGGCCCTCGATTGTTTGCGCCGGCAGGGTAAGCCGACCGCCCCGATGCTCGCATCGCTGGGTCTGCCGCCGGTGGTCGACAGGCCGATTTCCGCGGAAGCCTATGGTGCGCTTTGGTTGGCGATCGCGGCCGAAGTCGATGACGAATTCTTCGGCATGGGCGGACGGCCAATGCGCAGCGGCAGCTTTACGCTGCTTTGTCATTGCGTACTGCATGCGGAGACCCTGGAACAGGCGCTACGGCGGGCCTTGCGCTTCCTCGGCGTGGTGCTGGAAAACCCGAGCGGTGAACTCGTCATCCGCGACGGGCTCGCCGAGATCGTGCTGACGGACAAGGGCGAGGCCCGCTCGGCCTTTGCCTATCGGACCTACTGGATTCTGCTGCATGGCATCACCTGCTGGCTGGTCGGCCGCCGCATTCCGATCCGCATGGTGGATTTCCGCTGCGCCGAGCCACAGCAGGGAACAGACTATCGCCTGTTCTTTGGAGCGCCCGTCCAGTTTTCCCAGCCTGTCAGCCGCCTCGCCTTCGACCGGGCCGTGCTCAAGCTGCCGATCGTTCGAACCGAGCAAGCCTTGAAACAATTTCTCCGCGGCGCTCCCGCCAACATTCTCGTGCGCTATCGGTACGACGCCGGTCTGGCTGCCAGCGTGCGCAAGCGGCTGCGGCAAGCGGCGCCTTCGGCTTGGTCCGGCTTCAGTGAGCTTGCCGTACAGATGCGGATGTCGCCATCGACGCTGCGCCACCGCTTGCAGGGCGAAGGACAAAGTTATGCCGGCATCAAGGACGAGATCCGTCGCGATCTTGCCGTCGAAATGCTGCTCCATGGCAACAGCAGCGTCGGAGAGATCGCCGCGCAACTCGGCTTCTCCGAACCCAGCGCCTTTCATCGCGCCTTCCGCAAATGGACATCGAAGAGCCCGGCTGCCTTCCGGCGCGAGACGGGTTCGGTTGCTGCTCTAACCGAAAGTCCGGAATAGGCAAATGCCACAAAATTCCGTCGCGCAATGTTACCGAAAATCAAGCAACAGAGCCCTGGACCAAGCTTCCATCGACATGAAGAATTGAAGGTCCAGCTGCACTCGGCGGACACCAAGGCGGAGAAACGTGATCCCCAACCCGCATCCTGTTCGCCTTCGCTAGATGATCAACAGCACGGCACCGGTGGCGAGCAGAACCAGCGTCCATACGAGGTCCACGTTGATCCAGGCGCTGCGCAATATCTCGAGCCCGACCCAGCGATAGACTGCCAGGGCAACGAAACTTGTGGCGGTCAACATCGCAAGGGTATGGACACCGACCGCTGCGATCGCCATCGCCATCGCGGCGGACCCATCACCGCCGACTTCTCGCAATGGCGACTCCGCGAGACAGAGGGGCATCAACGCCGGCAGGATCATGAGGCCGGCGCCATGGGCCGTCGCCATCAGGAAAGACCAGAACGCAAGGCCGGCAAGCCCCGTGCGCATACCGATGCGAACGCGGCGCCCGTGTCCGAAGAAATGATGCCAGACGGCCCACGCTACGAGACCCCCTCCGGCAGCCATGCGCACAGCACCCTGGTCCACGAAAATACCGGCCACGACCAGGGCTCCCGCCACCAGGGCGATGGACGCGGCGTGTCCGAGGGCGATAGCGGGCACTGCCCGAACCACCGCAGCAGAACTCTGCCGGTGAACGCCAAGCGCCACGGCAAACAGCCATCCCATCGCCGGGTTGAGACCATGAAAGGCACCCAGTCCCGCCAGCAGCATCCAGGGCCAGAACTCGTTCATGGGCGCCTCATCCGGCTGTCCTTCGCTCCTTACGGATAACAATAGGAATCTGACGAGCAATCTCCACCCTGCAGGCGGACCTGATGCGGGCGATGCGACTTTGGCCATTCGACGAAGAATTTCTCGTCGAAGGCTATGCCGCCGTCCGGTTCCGCATCAAGCTTCACCATCCAGCCAGAGACGCCATCGGGATAGAACTGCTCATCGATCGCGCCATAGAGCGAGTTGGTGAAATAGACGCGGCGACCGTCGCGGCTGATCTCGACCATCTGCGGGCCGCCGTTCAGCGCGCCGTTCTTTCCTCCTGGATGCGAAGCGCGCGAAACGATACCGCCGATCCGGACCTTGCCTGTCAGTTTAGGCTTGAAGGGATCGGAGACATCGTACTGATGCAGATCGCCGGTTCCCCAGCAGGACACATAGAGAAATCTGTCGTCCATCGAAAGGTCGATGTCAGTGACGAGTGGCGGCACGGCACTGAAACCCTTGAGCATCGGCGGCAACAGGTCCGGATCGGCGGGCTCCGCCGGAATGTCGATCACCTTTGTCACCGCCCACTTCGTGCCGTCACGGTGCCAGACCCATATCGAGGAGGAGAGGTCCTCAAGACTGAGAACACAGTTGACAAAACCATAGGCTTTCGTGGGGTCATGTGCGGGTCTGAGTTCGAAGACGAGCTGATACTTGTCACCGAAATCAATCGTCTGCAGGTGCTTGCGCTTGTGCAGATCCCAGAAATGCAGACGGCGGCCGTATTTCGCGCCAAGCAGGATTTCCGGGATCAGGCCGTTTTCGAAGGTATCCGGCGTGCCCCATTCGCTGGTGACGAGCGTATCATGGCCAAGGTGCCACCAGAGGTCATAGGAAAGCTGTTGCGGTCCGCGATCCATTTCCCACTGGCCGCGCACATCGAATGTCTCGTGATCCATGAGGAACACGCCCCCCGGTCCCTTGCCCTCGGCGTTGCCAAGGGCTGCGACATAGATCCCTTCCGGCCCGCAGTGAATGGTATGCGGCCTGGAGTATCCGGCCCGTTCGGCGACTTCACCGGGTTCGATGACCTTGACGATCGATGGCCTGCGGCCATCGGGTTTGGTGTCGATGATATGGATCCGCGACGATCTGAGCCCCGGCACGACCAAATAGCGGCGCTCCGCATGCGGGTGCGGCGCATTCGGGCAAAGGCAGGACGAGCAGGCGTTCCAGCCGAAATGATGCAATTCGTCGCCGACATTGGGCATCGCGACAGATGTGACGATCTGACCATAGGAGGCCGATTTGGGATCGACATCGACGACTGCGAGTTCGTCAGGAACCGCTCGCGTCGGATCGAAGGCGACGACGTAGGCAAGCGTCTCCGGCGCGGCCTTCATGGCCATTCGCGGTGACGGATAAAAGCTTGGATCGGGTTTCCACGTTACCATGTGAAGTGCTCCTGGCTCGCGTTTGCAAAACATGAAAGATGTTCGCTGGAAGCTTGCCGACAGCCGACTCATCGCTGCGGACGGGGCAGGATCGAGAATGCTTCAACGGGATACTGTTTCGAGATAGTCCTCTGTGGCGAGCCACGAGGGGCGATCCTCCCCGCCCGATTGTCTCAGATAAAGGCGAGTTTGGGCAGTCCCTTTTTCGTCGCCATCAAGGGTTCGGTGGGCGGGTTTTTCTACTATCCGGGTCGAAGGCAGTCGCCATGGTCCGCAAATGGGCCCGTTGCTTCCGGATCGTAGGCATTTGGGGCCGCGATGGGCCCATTGGCGGTCAGAGTGAACCGTTGGCAATTAGTGGATCCGCTTCACCAACGGGGGCTCTGCTACATCCCGATCACGCAGGCACCGCCCGTCAGCCCCGCGCCCGCCGCAGTCAGCAGCAGTTTTTCGCCGGCGGCAAAAGGCGCAGCCTGATGGGCAAGCGAAAGGGAAAGCGGGATCGTTGCGGCCGAGGAGTTTCCATAGTCCATGATCGTACGAACGGTCTTTTCCGGTTCGATGCGGAGATGGCTGCAAACTGCATCGAAAATACGTGCATTGGCCTGGTGCGGAACAAAGCGGCTGATATCCGCCGGGCAAAGCCCTGCCTGTTCAAGAGCGCGTTCGGCACAGTGCCCCATCAATTCGACCGCCTGCGCGAACATCTCCCGCCCGTCACGCATCGTCATCAGGCATTCACTCGCCGCCACGTCCGCCGCGAAGGGCCTGTTGCTTCCTCCTGCCGGGATCGAGATCAGGTCGTAACGGCTGCCATCGGAAGCGAGATCGACGCCGAGAATCCCCGTTTGCTCATCCTCAGACGGCATCAGGACGACAGCGCCAGCTGCATCAGCGAACAGCACGGCGCTTGCCCGTTCAGCGGGGTTGATGCGGCGGCTCAGTATGTTGGCCGCAACGACCAGCACCGGCCGACCCTGCGCGCGGACAAAGCCGTCGGCGAGCGTCAGCGCATAGAGAAAGCCGGAACAGGCGCCGGCAAGATCGATCGCGCCGGAATTGGCAAGGCCGAGACGATGGGCAAGTAGTGGCGCGGAAGGCGGCAGCAGATGATCGGGCGTCGATGTGGCAAGAAGCGTGAGCGCGATATCGGCCCGGGCGATGCCGGCATTTTTGAGTGCCACATCTCCGGCCCTCGCCGCAAGGCCAGACAGCGTATCGCCGGGCTCCGCCCAATGCCGTGCCCTGATGCCGGTCCGGCGCTCGATCCAGCCCGGATCGAGGCCGAGCCTCTCTTCGATCTCGGCATTTTCGACGCGCCGCGCCGGAACGCAATGGCCAAACCCGGCAAGGCGGGACGAACGTGCGCCCATCACAGCCGGCCCGCCGCAAAACACGCTGCCGCTTCGTCGATCGCGTCATAGGCCCGGTCGAGCTCAGCGGCGGCGACACAATAAGGTGGCATCAGATAGATCACGTTTCCCAACGGCCGGATCAGCAGTTTTCGGTCGCGAAAGAAGGCCCTGAGCCGCGGTCCAACCTCAGAAAGATAGCCGCCCGTCGACACCTCGAGATCAAGAGCGGTGATCGTGCCGACTTGGCGAACGTTGACGAAGCGCGGATCGTCTTCGAAGCGCTGCAGCCGCTCCCATTGCATCCGCTCGAGCGCGCCGATCCGCTCGCGCACCGGCTCCTTGTTCCAGACCGCCAGATTGGCAACCGCGGCGGCGCAGGCGATCGGATTGGCGGTATAGGAACTCGAATGGAAAAACGTCCGGCGGCGATCCGTCGAGAGGTGCGCGTCGAATATTTCGGCCGTGCAGAGCGTGGCCGCGAGCGGCAGCGCACCGCCGGTCAGCCCCTTGGAAGTGCACAGGATATCAGGCGTCACGCCCGCTTGCTCGCAGGCAAACAGGCTGCCTGCGCGCCCCCAGCCGGTCATCACTTCGTCGGCGATCATCAGGGCGCCATGCCTTTCAGCGATCCGCTTCAACTCAGTGAGGACGGATGCCGGATAGGTGCGCATGCCGCCGGCGCCGAGAATGAGCGGCTCGATCAGCAGCGCGGCCACCTGACCGGTCGCGCAGAAAAGTTCAAAAGCGTCGAGCGTTTCCTGTTCGCGCCCGGGCGCCGGGAACGGCAGGCGATCGACGCCGAACAGCAGTGGCTCGTAGGCCTGGTTGAAGACGCCGCGTTCGCCGGCCGACATCGTGCCGATTGTGTCACCGTGATAGCCGTTTTCCATGACGCAGATGCGACGGCGCGGCGTGCCGGAATTATGGAAGAAACCAAGCGCCATTTTCAGCGCGACTTCGACGCAGGTCGAGCCGCTGTCGGAATAGAACACATGCGCAAGCCCCGCGGGCGCGATCTCGATCAGCCCCCGCGCCAGGTCCTCGGCGGGCTCATGGGTGTATTCGGCGAAGATGATCTGGTCGTAGTTCTCGCATGCCGCCTGAATTGCCTTCATGATCACGGGGTGGCGGTGACCATGGGTAATGACCCACCAGGAGGATATGGCATCGAGGATACGCGAGCCGTCTTCCTCGATCAGGCAGGCGCCATCCGTTTGTACGATGCGCTTCATCGACGGTTCCAGCCCGTGCTGGGTGAAGGGGTGCCAGACGGGTGAGTTCATGCCGTCCTCTCCTGGAAGGATGAAAGAGGGAAATGGTCGCGAAAGGCCCACTGCAACCGCTCAGGCGTCAGCGGATCAAGCAACGGCAGACGGCCGAGCACCCGCACCTGTCCCATCGCGGCGATGATCCGCTGCGTTTCGGCCATCTCTTCGCCGATAAAGGCGATGCCGAACACCGGAATCGAGCGGCTGCGCAGCGCTTCGAGCGACAGCAGCGTGTGGTTGATCGTGCCGAGCCCCGTGCGTGCGCAGAGAATGACGGGGATGCGCCAGCGCGCAAAGACATCGGCGAACACTTGGCTTTCCGTCAGCGGCACCAACAGGCCGCCGGCGCCCTCGATGATGAGCGGGGCGCCTGTCGCGGGCGGCGTCAGCATCTCAGGCTCGATCGTCACCTGGTCGAGCCGCGCCGCAAGATGCGGCGACGCGGGTGTCCGGAGCCGGTAGGCTTCCGGTAGAATGCGTTCGGAAGGAAGACGCCCGAGCCGGCTGACGGTCTGGCAGTCCGTCTCTTCGTCGAGCCCGGCTTGGATCGGTTTCCAGTAAGCGGCGCCGAGTGCAGCAGCCAGCGCCGCCGAAAAAACTGTCTTGCCGATGCCCGTATCCGTGCCGGTCACGACGAAGCGCATCACAGCTTCTCCTCTCCCATGATCGCCGCCAGCCGGGTGAACATGCGTGTAATCGTCGGCATGTCGACGTTGAGCGTGATCGCGATCCTGAGCCGTGCCGTGCCTTCAGGAACGGTCGGCGGGCGAATGGCCCGGATGTCGAAGCCTTCGGCCCGCATGCGTGCGGCAATCCGCACTGCCTGGCCATTGTCGCCGATCAGCACAGGCAGGATCTGCGAGCCGCTGCCCGCCACCCCGAGCTTTGCGGCAAGTTCCGTGTTGGCAAAGGCGCGCAGCGCGTCGAAATCCGCGCGCCGCTGGGGTTCATCCACGAGCATTCGCAGCGCTTCACGCACGGTCGCTGCCATCAGCGGCGACGGCGCGGTCGAATAGATGAAGCCGCGCGCCCGGTTGACCAGATAGTCGCAGAGCGTTGTGCTCGCCCCGAGCAGCGCACCGGAGACCCCAAGCGCCTTGCCGCACGTGTGCAGCACGATAACATTCCTCCGGTTCTCAAGATCAGCGGCCAGACCACGGCCACTGGTGCCGAAGACGCCGGTCGCATGCGCCTCGTCGATCACCAGAAATCCGTCATGCCTTTCGGCAAGTGCTGCAAGCGCAGCGAGTGGTGCGCGGTCGCCGTCCATCGAATAGAGGCTTTCGACGGCGATCCAAGGATGGCCGGTACCGCCGCCCTGCCGCCAGCGGATGATCGCCTCTTCGAACGCCGCGACATCGTTGTGCGCTGCCGGCACCGCCTGTGCCCGGCTCGCCTTTATTCCCTCGTGCGCGCTGGCATGCACCAGCGCGTCATGCACGATAAGATCGCCGCGCTGTGGCAAGGTTGAGAAAAGCGCCGCGTTGGCGGCATAGCCGGTGCTAAAATAAAGGACGCGCTCGGCCCCGAAAAAGGCAGCAGCCTCCGCCTCCAGCGCCTCGTGTTCCGGGTGGTTGCCGCGCAACAGGCGCGAGCCGCCGGCACCGACGGGCACATTGCGCTGAAGCGCGGCAGTGACCGCCGTCGCCAGGCGCGTCGAACCGGCGAAGCCTAGATAGTCGTTCGAACTGAAATCGACCCCGTCGCGCGCCATCAGGGTCCGGAGCCTTTCCTTTCGCTCCAACCCCGCCAGCGTCGCTTCATGACGCGCGAGCCGCGTCGGCGTCATTCAGCCGGCTCCAGCTCCATCGGCTTCAAACCGAGACGGCGGAAGAGTGCCGTGTCATGGTCCTCGCCTGGATTTTCGGTGGTGAGCAGTGTATCGCCGGCAAAGATCGAATTCGCGCCGGCGAAGAAACAGAGCGCCTGCATTTCGTCACTCATCTGCGTGCGCCCGGCCGACAGCCGTACATGGGAACGCGGCATCAGGATGCGGGCAAGCGCGATGGTCCTGACAAATTCGATCGGATCGACCGGCTCTGCATCGGCGAGCCTGGAGCCTGGGATTGGGATCAGCATGTTGATCGGCACGCTTTCGGGCGGCTCCGGCAGAGTGGCGAGGGTCACCAGCATGGAGATGCGGTCGTCCGTCGTCTCGCCCATGCCGAGAATGCCGCCGGCGCAAACCTTCATGCCTGCCTCGCGCACATTGGAGAGCGTCTCCAGCCGGTCGGCGAACGTGCGGGTGGTAATGATTTCAGAATAGAATTCTTCCGACGTATCGATATTGTGGTTGTAATAGTCGAGGCCAGCCTCGGCCAGCGCGCCGGCCTGGGGAGGCGATAGCATGCCGAGCGTCATGCAGGTTTCCATGCCGAGCGCCTTGACGCTTGCGACCATCGCGACCAGCGTTTCCATGTCACGGTCCTTCGGACTGCGCCAGGCGGCGCCCATGCAATAGCGGGTGGCCCCTTCGGCCTTGGCCTTGCGCGCTTCGGCGACAACCTTTTCGACCATCATCAGCTTGGACGCCTTGAGGCCTGTCGGAGAATGCGCCGACTGGCTGCAATAGCCGCAATCCTCGGCGCAGCCGCCGGTCTTGATCGACAGCAACCGGCTCATCTGCACGGCGTTGGGATCGAAATTCGCCCGGTGAACTGTCTGCGCCCGGAACAACAGATCGTTGAACGGAGAATTATAGATAATTTTCGCCTGAGCGAGAGACATCGACTCCGCCTGGGTGACAACGGGTGTCTCAGCGCGGTCTGCGGCTGTGTTTCCTTGCAACATTTTCGATCGATTCCCTCTTGTCGCGCCTGCCTGCAAGCTCACTATAGATAAGACCTGATATTATCTATAATTTATTGCAGCGCAATCAGACGCAAGCGCCCTTTCGTTGAGGGTGTATAAAACATCAACCAATGCGAGAGCTCAGGACGACGGCACGGCGCGAAGTTGGACACGCATCGGCCAGATAAACCGGTCAGGACATTGGCCGAGGCAGCCGTCAGCCGACGATCGCGAAGACGTCGCGCGTCGTTCCGGAGGCATTCCGGACGGGTTTTTGCCCGATCCATTGCACGTGGCGTTCGAGAACGGCGGCGGCGTTCTCGACATTGCCCTGACGCAGAAACGTCAGGATCGCGCGATGGTCATGGTCGGTACGGACTTCCCATTCCGAGCGCCAGCTGGCGAACAGGAAGCGGGCGCTGGCGGCATGCAGATCGTTGATCGCGGCAAGCAGGCGCGGCATGCCACAGGGCGCGAGGATCAGGCTATGAAAACGCCGGTTCGCCTCCTCCCAGGATCGAACGTCGCGGGAATTGTCGCCAGCGACCGTCGCCAATTCGGCGAGATCGAGGATCGATGGCGTGAGGTGCGGTGCTGCGTGGCGAAGCGCCAGCACCTCGAGTGCTGCGCGCATTTGCGCGACTTCGCGGACCTCCTCAAGATCAAAGGACGCGACCCGCACGCCACGGCGCGGCTCGCTGACCGCCAGCCCTTGCGCCTCCAGCCGTCGGAACGCTTCGCGCACGGGCACATGGCTCGTTCCGAACTCCTCGGCAATATGATCCTGCCGCAGCTTCGTGCCCGGATCCAGTTGTCCGGTCACGATCCTGTCTGCAAGGATGCGGCTGATGCGGCTGGCAATCGTGTCTTCGCTGATCGAGGTCATTTTTTATAGATAATTTGCCGCAGCGACACTGTCGAGGCCAAGTCTTGTATCCTTGGCCTGTTCATCGCCGCCATCGGCACAATGTCCCCATGGATTTTCTGCCCAGGATCAAAACCTTGGCGTTTCCGGACCTTCGGTTTCCAAAGATGGCAGCGATCCTGACGCGCCGCAGAACAGCCAATTGCTCTTGACGCACCTTGGCGAACCATGCCTTACTGGCCGCATTCACCAGGGGGGTCCCGACAAGGGGCTGAGATTCTGCTGGCGCGAAAGGTGGTCTTGCCACCCTCAAGCAGCGCAGTGACCCGTTGAACCTGATCCAGTTCATACTGGCGTAGGGACGGTGCAAGCGCTGCCACGACTCGATATCCGTTTGCGGATTCGTGTCAGCGTCTTTCCATCATTCCGGCTCTAAAGGACTGGGTCTCCAACCTAAAATTTGGAGCCTCAACCATGAATATTGCCGCAAAAAACCTCACTCCGACTGTCACCACGGGCCCACTGCCTGCCTCCCGCAAAGTCCATGTTCCGGGCGATCTGCATCCAGAAATCCGCGTGCCGATGCGGGAGATCGCGCTTCATCCAACGTCGGGCGAACCGCCCGTCATCGTCTATGACTCCTCCGGCCCCTACACTGATTCCGACCTCATCGTTTCGATCGACACCGGGCTGCCGCGACTGCGCCAGGCCTGGGTGACGGCGCGTGGAGACGTCGAGGCGTATGAAGGCCGGCATGTCAAGCCCGAAGACAACGGCTTTGCCACCGGCGAACGGCTGACGCCGGAATTTCCCATCCGCAACCGGCCGCTCAAGGCCAAGGACGGCAAGGCCGTCACCCAGCTTGCCTATGCACGGGCCGGGATCATCACCCCGGAGATGGAATATATCGCCATCCGCGAAAACCTCGGGCGCAAGGCCGCGAAGGAGGCTCTTGTTCGCGACGGCGAAAGTTTCGGTGCCCGCATTCCGGATCACGTCACAGCCGAGTTCGTGCGCGAGGAAGTTGCGCGCGGGCGAGCAGTCATCCCCGCAAACATCAATCACCCCGAATCCGAACCGATGATCATCGGCCGCAACTTCCTGGTGAAGATCAATGCCAATATCGGCAATTCCGCCGTCACCTCATCGATGGCCGAGGAAGTCGAGAAGATGGTGTGGGCGACCCGCTGGGGTGCCGATACCGTCATGGACCTGTCAACCGGCCGCAACATCCACAACATCCGCGAGTGGATCATCCGCAATTCGCCGGTGCCGATCGGCACGGTGCCACTCTATCAGGCGCTGGAAAAGGTGAGCGGAATTGCCGAGGATCTCAGCTGGGAGGTCTTCCGCGACACGCTGATCGAGCAGGCCGAGCAGGGCGTCGACTATTTCACCATCCACGCCGGCGTGCGGCTTCACTACATTCCGCTCACCGTCAACCGCGTCACCGGCATCGTCTCACGCGGCGGTTCGATCATGGCCAAGTGGTGTCTGCATCACCACAAGGAGAGCTTCCTTTACGAGCATTTCGAGGAAATCTGCGACATCTGCCGGGCCTATGACGTCTCCTTCTCGCTCGGCGATGGCCTGCGTCCCGGCTCGATTGCCGATGCCAATGACGCCGCGCAGTTCGCGGAACTGGAGACGCTGGGCGAACTGACGCAGATCGCCTGGGCGAAGGATTGCCAGGTGATGATCGAAGGCCCCGGCCACGTGCCGATGCACAAGATCAAGGAGAACATGGACAAGCAGCTGGAAGTCTGCGGCGAGGCCCCGTTCTATACGCTCGGACCGCTGACGACCGACATCGCGCCAGGCTACGATCACATCACCTCGGGCATCGGTGCTGCCATGATCGGCTGGTTCGGCACGGCCATGCTCTGCTACGTCACGCCGAAGGAGCATCTTGGCCTGCCCGACCGCAACGACGTCAAAGTCGGCGTCATCACCTACAAGATCGCCGCCCACGCAGCCGACCTTGCCAAGGGGCATCCGGCAGCCCAGTTGCGCGACGACGCGCTTTCGCGGGCCCGTTTCGAGTTCCGCTGGGAAGACCAGTTCAACCTCTCGCTCGATCCGGAAACGGCGCGCTCCTTCCACGACGAGACCCTGCCGAAGGAAGCGCACAAGGTCGCGCATTTCTGCTCGATGTGCGGCCCGAAATTCTGCTCCATGAGGATATCGCACGACATCCGAGCCGAGGCGCAGAAGGAGGGGCTGGAAGCGATGGCCGCGAAGTTCCAGGCAGGCGGCGACCTCTATATGCCGCTTGGTACCGATGGGAGCATTCCGCCCGCGGGAGAATAGCCATGCGCGTGCTGATCAGGGGGGCCGGCGTTGCCGGCCTCACGCTCGCCCACGAGTTGCGGGCAAGAGCGATCCATGTCGAGATCGCAGAGACGGCGGCGCGCGCCGGCGGCGGGGCCTCATGGTTCGCCGGCGGCATGCTGGCGCCGTGGTGCGAAAGGGAAAGTGCGCCTGACACCGTCCTGACGCTCGGGCGCACTGCAGCCGACTGGTGGGACGCCACGCTGCCTGGCCATGTCATTCGCAAAGGCACGCTGGTTGTCGCGCCGCCGCGCGACACCGGCGAGCTTTCCCGCTTCGCGGCCCGCACCTGCGCGTTCGACTGGCTGGATGCGGATGAAATAACGGCGCTTGAACCGGACCTTGCCGGGCGGTTCCGCAAGGCACTGTTTTTCCGGGATGAAGCGCATCTCGATCCGCGACGGGCAATCGCTGCTCTCCACGACAGGCTGCAGGCGATCGGCGTGCGGTTCCATTTCGGAGCGGCGCCGGATTTTCCGGATGCCGGGTTCGACCGTGTCGTCGATTGCACCGGGTCATGCGCCATCGGCCAAGCGGCGAAACTGCGCGGCGTGCGGGGAGAGATGTTGATGCTGGAAACGCCGGAGGTGAGGCTGTCGCGTCCGGTCCGGTTGTTGCATCCACGGATTCCGCTTTACATCGTGCCGCGTGGCGACAGGCGTTTCATGGTCGGGGCAACGATGATCGAGAGTGACGATCCCGGGCCGATCAGCGCCCGGTCGCTGATGGAACTCCTGAATGCGGCCTACGCGCTTCACCCGGCCTTCAGCGAGGCTCGGGTGATCGAAACCGGGGCCGGCGTGCGTCCCGCCTATCCGGACAATCTGCCACGTTTTGAGATTGATGGCAGTACCATCCGCGTCAACGGCTTTTACCGCCACGGATTTCTGCTGGCGCCTTCCATCGCAAGGGAGGTTGCAGCCCACCTCAGCGGCGACTGGCGCGGAGACATCGGGCAGATGCCCGTCGGCGCCGCGTCGGCGCTTCATGTGCCCGAACGCGTGAACGCCATTCCACTTCAGACTGGAGCAAACCGATGAAACTGACCATCAACGGCGAAGACCATCAAACAGACATTTCCGTTCTTTCAGAGCTCCTGGTCTCGCTCGACTACGAAGGCGATTGGCTGGCGACAGCGGTCAACGGCGAACTGGTGCATCGCGAGGACCGCCCGGGCTTCGTCCTTTCCGACCGAGACCGCATCGAAATCCTCTCGCCGATGCAGGGAGGCTGATCATGCCTGAACTCTATGGTACCTCGGTTGCCTCCCGCTTGCTGCTCGGAACCGCGCGTTACCCATCGCCCGCCATCCTCGCCGACGCTGTCCGCGCATCGAAGACCGATATCGTCACCGTCTCTTTGCGCCGCGAAACGGCCGGCAGCCGCACGGGTGGCGCCTTCTTCGAGTTGATCCGCACGCTCGGCGTAAAGGTCTTGCCCAACACCGCCGGCTGCCACACCGTCTCCGAGGCTGTCCTCACGGCGAAAATGGCGCGTGACGTCTTCGCCACCGACTGGATCAAGCTCGAGGTGATCGGCAATCATGACACGCTGCAGCCTGATGTGTTCGCGCTGGTCGAAGCCGCGCGCATCCTGAACGGCGAAGGGTTCAAGGTCTTTCCTTATACGACCGACGATCTGGTCGTGGCGGAGCGGTTGCTGGAAGCAGGGTGCGGGGTACTGATGCCCTGGTGTGCGCCGATCGGTTCGGCCATGGGGCCTTTAAGCCCGCCAGCGCTGCGCAGCATGCGCGCGCATTTTCCAGACACCCCGCTGATCGTCGATGCCGGCATTGGCCGTCCTTCCCATGCTGCCACTGTCATGGAATTCGGCTTTGACGCCGTGCTGCTCAACACCGCCGTCGCCGGCGCCACTGATCCTGCGGCGATGGCGGCGGCTTTCGCCGGAGCGATTGACGCAGGCCGTATTGCGTTCCAGGCGGGCATGCTGGAACCGCGCGACATGGCGGTGCCCTCAACGCCGATCATCGGCAAGGCGGTGTTTTCATGAAGCTCGATCCCTTTTATCTAATCGTCGACAGCGCCGACTGGATCGACCGCCTGGTGCCGCTCGGCGTGAAACTGGTGCAACTGCGCATGAAGGATTGCGCGGAGACGGACCTGCGAGAAGACATCCGCCGCGCGAAAGCGATCTGCGCGGCGCATGGCTGCCAGCTCATCGTCAACGACTACTGGCAACTGGCGATCGACGAAGGTTGCGAATTCGTCCATCTCGGCCAGGAGGATCTTGCCGTGGCCGATCTCGCCGCGATCCGCGCCGGTGGCCTCAAACTCGGGCTCTCGACCCATGACGAGACGGAGCTGGAAACCGCGCTCGCAGCAGCGCCGGACTATGTGGCGCTCGGTCCGGTCTGGCCGACGACCCTGAAGAAGATGAAATGGGCACCGCAGGGTATCGACAGGCTGCGCAACTGGAAGGCACGAATCGGCGAGCTGCCGCTCGTCGCCATCGGCGGGATCAACACCGAGCGTATCGACAGTGTCTTTGCCCATGGCGCCGACAGTGCCGCCGTCGTCACCGACATCACTCTCAATGCGGATCCGGAAGCGCGGACGCGAGAATGGATCGAGCGGACGGCGCAATTTCGATGAAGAGCGAGCGATGAAGAAGAGGCCGCATGTGCTTGTCGTCGCTGGCTCGGATTCCTCGGGCGGCGCCGGCATCGTCCGTGACATCGAGACGCTGGCCGCGTTTGGTGTGAAGGCCTCGGCGGCCGTGACCGCGGTCACGGTCCAGACCCATCGCGGCGTTCAGCATGTCGATGACATTCCGGCAGAGCGTGTCGCCCAGCAGATGCGTGCGGCGCTTACAGCCAACCAAGTCGATGCGATCAAGATCGGTATGCTGGCATCAGCCGCGACGATCACGGCCGTCGCTTCGGTTCTCACGGACCATCCGGATATTCCCGTGGTGCTCGATCCGGTTCTTGCATCCACATCGGGCAGCGTATTGCTCGCCCCGAACGCGAAAGCCTCGTTGCATCGGCTGTTTCGCCAATGCGCGCTCATTACGCCAAACCTGCCGGAGCTTTCGCATCTCACGGCTCCTGCTGGAGGCGCACCGACAGAGGATGCAATCGCTCAGGCACGACGTCTGGTCGCCGCAGGCGTGCAGGCGGTCCTCGTCAAGGGTGGTCATGGCGACGGGCTTCAATCCGTCGATGTGCTCGTTCAGGCGGGCCACGCCGTTCAGTGCTTCGGGGCCCCTCGCCTTGCCGCCTCGATGCGCGGGACCGGCTGCATGCTGGCGAGCGCGATTGCGGCGCGGCTGGCCTCGGGCGACGATCTGGTCACTGCGGTCAGCGACGCCAAGGCCTTTGTTCATGACAGGCTGGCCGAGCGGAACCGTTGATTTCGGGGTAATGCCCACCAGAGCGCGTGCGCCTGGCGCAAACGGCATTTCCGCTCGTTGACGACCTATCCCGCTTTATCAATCTCGCCTACATTGAGCCGCCGGGTTGCAGGCACCGCGTGTTCCGAGTTCGGCGCTGCGGCAAATGGAGTTGGAGGTTGAGCATGGAAGACAGTCACGACACGAGCCAACTCGAGATGGTCGTGCTGATGACGCCCGACATGGCGAATTTCAGCGGCAAGGTCCATGGCGGGGCGCTCCTCAATCTCCTGGACCGGGTCGCCTATTCCTGTGCCTCACGATATTCGCAGGAATATGCGGTGACGTTGTCGGTCGATCAGGTCGTCTTCCGTCAGCCGATCCATGTTGGTGAACTCGTCACCTTTCGCGCTTCGATCAACTATGCCGGACGGACCTCCATGGAAGTCGGCATAAGGGTCGAAGCGGAGAATATCCGGACCGGCGAGCGGCGGCACACCAATTCCTGCTACTTCACGATGGTCGCCGTCGATGCGGAGGGACGCCCGACCAATGTGCCTCCTTATACGCCGGTTAGTGAAATACGAGAACGCCGCCTGCGCGCGGCAGAGACGCGGCGCAGCCTGCGGCGCGAATTCGAAGAACGGTTTCGCGCCGCAGGCTCCACGCATGACGAGTAGCCGCGTTATCCGGCTTAGTTCACGGCCGTCAGGGTTACAGAGGTGCCGCCGGCAGCGAGGTTAAGGCCAAGCTGACCCGTGAGGCTGACGGTCTGGAGGTGTATCGAACCCGACGTGCCGCCGACCAGTATGTTGGCGCCGACACCGGCACCGACCGTCGCTTCGGCGCTCGCACCCTGATAGAGACCGCTCAGCGAGCCCTGATGATACCCTGCTGTCGGCGCAAAGACTGCCCAGATCAGCTTGCTGCGGGTCGTGAAACCGAGATCGACCCCCATCTTCCTGACCGCACCCGTGTAGTGGTCAGTGCGCTCCTCACCGATGCTCGAGTGGAAGACGCAGTCTATGTCCTTCGCAGATCCGAGAACGTAACCGGCACCGCCGCCGACATCGCACTGGAGATAGCCGATCTTGACGCCGCCACGGACATCCGATTCCTGATACGTTGGGACTGGATCGCTGGCCCTCAGATCGGCCGCTCTGGCGGCGGTTGCGCCGGTTATGCCCATTGACGCGGCGAAAAGCATGATCGCGGCAGATTTTTTCATCGTTTTTTCCTTCTAAACCCCAACCGGTGCGGGAGCCGAGCAACTCTCGGTCCATGGCATAACGCATCGTGTCGGGAGAGTGTTCCCATACGCGCTCTTGACGCAGCTGGCGTCGAAGTGTGGACGGACTACACGTTAACAGACCATTCACATTTCAACTGCCAATAGGACTTTTCGAAGGCACGATACCGCAGAGCGACCGGAGGCCGGCCGCGCTGCGGGCGCATCAATCAGGCGGCCCGTTTCAGGGCATCGCCAAGCACGGAGACGATCTCGCCGATCTGCTCCTTCTCGATGATCAGGGGCGGCGAGAAGGCGATGATGTCGCCGGTAACCCTGATCAGCAGGCCCTTCTGGAAGCAATCGACGAAGACATCGTAGGCGCGCGCGCCGACCGCCCCATCCCGGGATGCAAGCTCGATGCCGGCAATCAGGCCAATCGTGCGGATGTCGACGATGTGCGGCAAGCCCTTCAGCGAGTGCATGGCCTCATGCCACGCCGTTTCGAGTTCGGCAGCGCGCGTGAGAAGCCCCTCGTCGCGGTAGATGTCCAGCGTGGCAAGGCCCGCGGCGCACGCTGCCGGGTGACCGGAATAGGTGTAGCCATGGAAAAGCTCGATCTGACCTTCGGGCCCATGCATCAACGCGTCATGTACGGCGCGGCTGGTGAACACGGCCCCCATCGGGATCGCGCCGTTGGTCAAGCCCTTCGCGGTTGTCACGATATCCGGGCGGACACCGAAATAGTCCGTCGCGAAGGCGGCGCCAAGGCGGCCGAAGCCCGTGATGACCTCGTCGAAGATCAGGAGAATGCCGTGGCGGTCGCAGATTGCCCGCAGCCGGTCGAGATAGCCTTTCGGCGGCACGAGCACGCCAGTCGAGCCTGCCACGGGCTCGACGATGCAGGCCGCGATCGTTTCCGCGCCGTGAAGCGCAACCAGGCGCTCGAGATCATCGGCAAGCTCCGCTCCGTGCTCCGGCTGGCCCTTCACATAGGCGTTGCGGGCAAGATCATGGGTGTGGCGCAGATGGTCGGAACCGGCGAGCTGCGGGAAAACGCGGCGATTGTTGACCAGCCCGCCGACCGAAATGCCGCCGAAGCCGACACCGTGATAACCGCGCTCGCGCCCGATCAGACGGGTGCGGGTGCCTTGGCCGATGGCACGCTGGTAGGCGATGGCGATCTTCAACGCCGTATCGACCGATTCCGAGCCGGAGCCCGTGAAGAAAACCCGGTCAAGCCGGTTGCCCGGCCCGCCCGGCGCGATTTCCGCCAGCCGCTCGGCAAAATCGAAAGCAATCGGATGGCCCATCTGGAAGGACGGCGCATAGTCGAGCGTGGTCAATTGACGCTCCACCGCCGCTGCGATCTGGCGGCGTCCGTGGCCGGCGTTGACGCACCATAGCCCGGCGGTGCCATCGAGGATCTTGCGTCCACCGACCGCCGTATAGTGCATCCCCGATGCCGATTCCAAGAGGCGCGGCGCCGCCTTGAATTGCCGGTTGGCGGTGAAAGGCATCCAGTAACTGTCAAGTACCGGGGCGTTTGGCTTGGTGTGCGCGTCCATCGAAATCTCCCTTGCGATGGGCTATTGCCGCCATGATTTAGCCGATCGAACAAGTCCTTTTCTTCATTCGTTCAACCCATTGAATTTATTTGTTCGCCATGTCTATGTTTGCGATATTTCGAACAACAGAAACGGATGCACATGTCAGTCGATATCGGCGGCCGCCTCAGGCACCTGCGGATGATGCGCAATCTTTCCCAGCGCGAGCTGGCAAAACGGGCTGGCGTGACCAACTCGACGATCTCGCTGATCGAATCGAATTCGTCCAATCCGTCGGTTGGCGCGCTGAAGCGGATTCTCGACGGCATTCCGATCGGCCTGGCCGAGTTCTTCGCCTTCGAACCGGAGCGTCCCCGCGAGGCATTCTACCGCTCCGATGAACTGACCGAGATCGGCAAGGGACCGATCTCCTATCGGCAGATCGGCGATAATCTGTTCGGGCGCAGCCTGCAGATTCTCAAGGAGTGTTATCAGCCGGGGTCTGACACCGGAAAGGTTCCGCTCGTTCATGAGGGCGAGGAAGGCGGGATCGTTCTGTCGGGGCGCCTGGAGGTGACTGTGGATGACGAGCGGCGCATTCTCGGACCCGGAGACGCTTATTATTTCGAGAGCCGGCGGCCGCACCGGTTCCGCTGCGTGGGACCGGTCGCATGCGAAGTGATCAGCGCCTGCACGCCGCCGACGTTCTGACACGTCTGCTTTGTGCGACGACGCGTCTAAGGTCCGTTGACCAATGTCAGAATAAGCTGGTGGATATTGCCGCCATTGCTGAGTTCGACGCGGTCGAAGTCCCGGCTTTGCTGCCTTTGAGCCTGTGAGAGCGCGCCAAGGCGCTTGGTCATTTCGGTCTTGATCTTGCGGCAATTGGGGTCGCCGGGAGACGACAGACCGACTGTGGCAGTTTCGATCTTCTTCACCATGTCCTTGATTTGATCGCCGTGAACCAGTTCGTGCTTGTGCACACCGGTGATGAAGGTCTCCCAGCCCTGCCTGGTGGAGGCGGGCAGATGCTCAGCCGGTTTGGGCAAGGTGTAGGTGATGATGAGCTTCGGCTGCGCGGAAACGAGCACGCAAGCATCGCCTTGCGCTTCATATTTCCTGGTCCAGGTCAGCTTGAAATTGGTGTGCGCGATGGCGCGGACCAAGCCGCCAACCTTGGGGCCCCGTTCCCCGATGGAGGCATAGAGCTCCGCGCCGGTTTTCCCGGCGACGGTGTAGGGCTGCACTTTTTCGACGGCCTGCCATTCCGCAAACGCATCCACCGGCAGAAACGCCGTGCAACCCGCCAGCAAACAAACTCGGACATCCAGCTTCACGCGAACCCCTCATAAGACCGTCGTTTCCTCGGCATCATGACTAAAGGAGACGAACACCACGTTCAATCGGGCATATACCGATCCTCGTCTGGCGTTCGGTGCCGGCGCTATCGGGTTTCGACCGTCAGGTGGGCCAGCTCATGCAGTGATGCAAGGCGCAAACGCACGGTCTCGCTATCGACTGGACCCATCACGCTGACAATAGCGGCATGCGCCCCCGGCCCCACTCGCCAGATATGCAGGTCGGTGATACGGGCGTCGCCCCTGCCCTCAACATGCCCGCGCACTTTGGCTTCGAGATGCGCGTCGGTCGTATCGAGCAGAACCGCCGCCGTTTGCCGGATCAGCGACCATGACCAGGTGGCTATCACAATGGCACCGGCGATGCCCACTGCCGGATCCGGCCAGACCCAGCCGAGATAGCGGCCGCTGAGCAGCGCGGCGATCGCCAGCACCGAGGTCAGGGCGTCGGCGATGACATGCACGAACGCCGCCCGCATGTTGTTGTCATGATGGTGTGCGCCATGGCTGTGGTTGTGGTTGTGGTCGTGGCGATGATCGTGACCGGCATTTTGATGGCCGTGCGTGTGTCCGCCGCTTAGCAGCAGCGCGCTGACAATGTTGACCAGCAAGCCGACAACAGCCACCATCGTCGCTTCAAAAAAAGCAACCGGACGCGGATCCAACAGCCGCCCGACGGACTCGACGGCGATACCGAGCGCGATGACACCCAGGATCAGCGCAGAGGCGAAGCCGGCAAGGTCACCCACCTTGCCGGTGCCAAAGCTGAACCGCCGGTCGCGCGCATGTCGTTTGGCAAAGGCATAGGCCCAAGCCGCGATCGCAAGGGCGCCAGCATGCGTTGCCATATGAAAGCCGTCCGCCAGAAGCGCCATTGAATTGAAGATCGAGCCGGCGACGATCTCGCCGACCATCATTGTTGCCGTCAGCGCCACGACCCAAAGGGTCCGCCTGGCATTCGCGTCATGGGAATCGCCAAGGTAGCTGTGTTCGTGTGTGTAAAGGTTGATGTTGCCGTGTCCGGCCATAGCCCTACCTCCTACTTGGCGTAGCGGCGGATCACCGCGATCAGTTCGTCCGTACCTTTCGCGCGGGCTGCGTCGTCGAGGCCGGGATGCGCGACATGCTCCCGCAAATGGTCCTCGATGATCTCGTCCATCAGCCCATTGATCGCCCCGCGCGCGGCAGCGACTTGTTGCAGGACGACCGCACATCCGGTCTCGGCTTCAAGCGCCCGCTCGATTGCCGCCACCTGACCGGCGATGCGCCGGACCCTGGCGACGAGTTGATCT
This sequence comes from Pararhizobium sp. A13, assembly GCF_040126305.1. NCBI lineage: Bacteria > Pseudomonadati > Pseudomonadota > Alphaproteobacteria > Hyphomicrobiales > Rhizobiaceae > Pararhizobium > Pararhizobium sp. A13. The sequence goes on from NZ_CP149512.1 coordinate 329,740, forward strand.
TTGTTGGTCTTTGTATGGCTCATACTATACTCGTATACAGTATAGGCGTGGCGGGAACAAGCCGCGCTCGTCTGACGAGCAGCCAGATTCAGTGAGCCGGTCATTGCAGTAGATATGTTACGACCGTTACGGTAAACTGCCTCCATGGTTACACTCACCTGGCTTCTCCTCACCTACAAGGTGCCGCCCGAACCGGCCGCCAAGCGCATCGCTTTGTGGCGCCGGCTGAAGGGCCTTGGCGCCGTCTACCTGCAGAACGGTGTCTGCCTGCTGCCGAAGAGCGAGGATCACGTTCGGCGGCTCAAGATGCTGGAAAACGACATTGGCGAAATGGGCGGAGACGCCGTTATCCTGGAGACGGTCGCGCTCGATCGCGTGCAAGAGGAAAAGGTCGTCGCGCGTTTCAAGGCCGATCGCGACGAGCAGTATCGCGAGTTCCTTGGGCGCTGCATGGATTTCGAGGCGGAAATTGCCAAGGAGATCGCCATCAACAAGTTCACTTATGCCGAACTCGAAGAGGAAGACATCGACCTGCGGAAACTCCAGGGGTGGCTGGAGAAGATCCGCAAGCTCGATTTCTACGGAGCCGCCCTGGCTGAAGATGCAGCGGCTCGGTTGCGGGGCTGCGAAGAACTGCTCGATGCCTACGCCCGCCGGGTCTTCGACGCTCACGACGAAAACAGATGAAGGAAGACCGGAGGCAATCGAGTGACGATCAATATCTCGGAACCACAGGACGGCCGGAGGTCCATTCCGGTGGGGATTTGGGCGCTCGGTTTCGTATCGATGCTGATGGATATCTCTTCGGAGATGATCCATGCCTTGCTGCCGGTCTATATGGTGGCGGTGCTTGGAACGTCGGCGCTCGCTGTGGGTATCATTGAGGGGATCGCGGAGGCAACCGCTTCGGTCACCAAAGTGTTTTCCGGGGCGCTCAGCGACTGGCTCGGCAAGCGCAAGGTCCTCGCTGTTATCGGCTACGGTCTCGCCGCCCTCACCAAGCCGATCTTTCCGCTCGCCCCGACAGTGGGATGGCTCGTTGCCGCGCGTTTCATCGATCGGGTCGGCAAGGGCATTCGCGGCGCCCCGCGCGATGCGCTCGTCGCCGACATCGCTCCACCGCATCTGCGCGGTGCGAGTTTCGGCCTGCGCCAATCGCTCGATACGATCGGCGCCTTTCTCGGGCCACTTCTCGCCATCGGCCTGATGTGGCTGACGGCAGATCATTTCCAGACAGTGTTCTGGGTCGCCGTCATCCCGGCGTTTCTGGCGGTTGCACTGCTCGTTTTGGCGGTCAAGGAGCCGAAGCCGACGGAGGGATTGCGCAGGGTCCGCATGCCCTTGCACCGCGACGAACTCGGCCGCCTCGGCGCGCGCTACTGGTGGGTCGTCGTTGTCGCAACCGTATTTACCTTGGCGCGCTTCAGCGAGGCCTTTCTTGTGCTGCGTGCTCAGTCGGACGGCCTGCCGTTCATGCTCATTCCAGCCATCCTCGTGGTGATGAATATCGCCTATGCGCTGTCGGCCTATCCGGCAGGAATATTGTCCGACCGCGTGAACCGGGTCGCGATGCTGGCGATCGGAATACTCCTGCTCATTGCGGCGGACGTGCTGCTTGCGCTTGTTCCCGGCATCGTCGGCCTGACCGCCGGTGTCGTGTTCTGGGGCCTTCACATGGGGTTCACGCAGGGCCTGTTCGCGACCCTGGTTGCCGACACCGCGCCGCCGGAACTGCGCGGGACGGGCTTCGGCATGTTCAACCTCGTCACGGGTGCCGCGTTGCTGCTCGCAAGTGTCATCGCCGGCATCCTGTGGGACATGGTGGGGCCACAGGGCACATTCCTGGTTGGCGCCGCTTTCTCACTTCTCGCGCTCATCGGGTTGACGCTTCTGCGCGATCGGTTGCACAGCGCTTCGGGTTAGTCCTTTGCCCCGCTGCTTCATCCGTGCGCCAAACTGGCTGTCGGCTCAGGTCTTCAAATAGCTTATGACGGCGTCGGCGATCAGCGCCTTGTGCCGCTGCGCCGTTTCGGGCACGGACAGATCACGGCGAAAGATCGTCCCGAACGTGTAGCGGTTCGACACCCGGAAGAAACAAAAGGCGCTGATGAGCATGTGAATGTCGATCGGGTCAGCATTGCGGTGGAATACGCCCTGGGCGACACCGCGATCAAGAATCCCGGCGATCGTTTCAATGACGGAGACGTTGAGATCGCGGATTGCCTCGGAGCGCAGCATATGCGCGGCATGGTGGATGTTTTCAATGCTGACCAGGCGGACGAAATCCGGGTTTGCCTCGTCATGGTCGAACGTGGTGGATACCAGCGTTCTTAGCGCCTCCTCCGGCTCCAGGCTGGATAGTTTCAGGTCCTCTTCGAGCGTGCGGATCTTTCGGTAGGAGCGCTCGAGGACGGCGAGATAGAGCGCCTCCTTGCTGTCGAAGTAATAGTAGATCATCCGTTTGGATGTGCGGGTTTTCTCGGCAATGGCGTCCACGCGCGCGCCGGCGAGGCCATGGGTGGCGAACTCCTCCGTGGCAACGATGAGGATATCCTCCTTCGTTCGCTGTGGATCGTTTTTGCGTCCGTTTTCTGATCGCGCCGCCATTCCTTGCCACTTCTCCCCCGCTACATTCCTGATTTTCAACGCGAAAGGCAAAGGGCCAGCGCGCCGCACAACGGCTCCGCTCCGCGTACTGACGAGTCTTATTGAGCTTGTGCACGTCTTTCAAGTTATAGCACTTGACATCCGAACTAGTTAGTACATTTTAAAGACATGCTACGAAAGCTTGGAGGAGTGGCCGTAGCGTCCGCCGTCTCGGTCGGCTGTCCTGACCGATCACGGTCATGACGCCGCAAGACGCGGTGAACCGCTTGGGAGGAGCAAATGGTCCGGGTAATCGAATTCTGTTTTCTGGTGCTGAAAGCCGCGATCGCGCTGCTGCTTGCGGGCATGGTCGTGCTCGTTTTCGGCAATGTCGTCCTGCGTTACGCCTTGAACACTGGCATCACCTATTCTGAAGAGCTGTCGCGTATCTTCTTCGTCTGGCTGACCTTCCTTGGCGCCGTCGTTGCCATGCGCGAGCATGCGCATCTCGGGGTCGATTCCCTGCTGAGGCGGCTGCCGCCGCGCGGTGCGCAAGCCGCTGTCCTCGCGGGCCACGCCCTCATGTTGTGGGCGACATGGCTGATGATCAGCGGAAGCTGGGCGCAGGCGGTGATCAATTTGCACGTCGCAGCACCCGCCACCGGCATCTCCATGGGTGTCTTCTACGGTGCCGGGCTCGCCTTCGGCATTCCCGCGTTCCTGATCATCCTGTGGGACGCCTTTGCCGTCGCCACCGGCCGCATCGATATCGCAACCGCGGAATTCGTGCGCGACAGCGAAGATCAGATCGCGCTCGACGATCACCCGGCGGCGCCGCTTGCGCAGCCGACCGTAAAGCTGTGAGGAGCGCGCGATGACCGTCACGATTTTTCTCGGCGCCTTGCTTGGTCCCATGGCGCTTGGTGTGCCAATTGCCTTCGCGCTGATCATCAGCGGCGTCGCCCTGATGATGTATCTCGGCCTGTTCGACGCCCAGATCGTCGCGCAGAACGTCCTGAACGGCGCCGACAGTTTTCCGCTGATGGCTGTGCCGTTCTTCCTTCTGGCCGGTGAAGTCATGAATACGGGCGGCCTGTCTCGCCGCATTGTCGATCTCGCCATGGCGATGGTCGGCCATATTCGCGGCGGCCTCGGTTTCGTGGCGATCTTCGCTGCCTGCATCCTTTCCAGCCTGTCCGGCTCGGCAGTGGCGGATGCAGCCGCTCTCGGCGCATTGCTTTTCCCGATGATGCTGAAATCGGGCCATGACCCGGCGCGCACGGGTGGCCTCTTGGCTTCGGCCTCGATCATCGGCCCGATCATCCCACCGTCGATCGGTTTCATCCTCTATGGCGTGGTCGGCGGCGTTTCGATTACCAAGCTGTTCCTCGCCGGCATTTTTCCCGGCTTAATGATCGCGGCTGCCCTGTGCGTCACTTGGCTGTTCGTTGCCCGCAAGGAGCAGTTCGCTCTGCCCGCAAAGCAAAGCGGTGCGGTGCGGCTGAAGGCATTCCTCGACAGCATCTGGGCGCTCATGCTGCCGTTGATCATCATTGTCGGGCTGAAGTTCGGCGTCTTCACCCCGACGGAAGCTGGCGTCGTCGCAGCGGTCTACTCTCTCTTTGTCTCGATGGTGATCTACCGCGAACTGCCGCCCGCCAAGGTATTCCACGTTTTCGTGGCGGCGGCGAAGATTACCGCGGTCGTGATGTTCCTGGTCGCCTGCGCTGCCGTTTCCGCCTGGCTGATCACGGTGGCGGACGTGCCCGGCGATCTGGCAAGGCTCGTCGAACCCCTGATGGACAACCAGACGCTCCTGCTGCTCGCGATCATGGGCCTGGTCGTCCTCGTCGGCACCGCCATGGACATGACGCCGACCATCCTCATCATGACGCCGGTGCTGATGCCGATCATCAAACAGGCGGGCATCGATCCGGTCTATTTCGGCGTCATTTTCATCATCAACAATGCGATCGGCCTGATCACGCCGCCGGTCGGCACGGTCCTGAACGTGATCTGCGGTGTCTCCAAACTCAACATGGAAGAGCTGATGAAGGGTGTGATGCCCTTCCTGATCGCCGAACTGATCGTGCTTCTGCTGCTCGTCCTGTTCCCGCAACTGGTGACCGTGCCGGTTTCCTGGCTCGGACACTAAAGCCTGCAAATTCAACCGGCCGATGGGAGAACCCGGCCAAATCTGGGAGGAAAACATGTTGAATAGATTGATGAAATTGGCCCTTGGCCTTGCCGTGCCGTTCGCATTGCTCACCGCCGGGCCGGCGTTTGCCGAAATCCGTGAGCACCAGCTCAAATTCGCTGCCGCCAATAACAAGGGCCACCCGCAGGTGACCGGCATGGAGAAATTTGCCGAACTGGTCTCGGCAAAAAGCGGCGGCAAGATCGAAGTCAAGCTCTTCCCCGGCGGCGTGCTGGGTGGCGACGTCCAGACCGTCTCGGCGTTGCAGGGCGGCGTGATCGAGATGACGGTGCTGAACGCCGGTATTCTCGCTGGCAATGTCAAGGAGTTCGGTGCAGTTGACCTGCCCTTCCTCTTCAACAGCGGCGAGGAAGCCGACAAGGTCATGGACGGCGCTTTTGGCACCGGCCTGATGGAACGCCTGCCTGACACCGGCCTGGTTGGCCTTGCCTATTGGGAGCTCGGCTTCCGCAATCTCACCAACAACCGCCATCCGGTCACCAAACTTGAGGATATCAAGGGCCTGAAAATCCGCACGATCCAGTCGCCGATCCCGATCGAGCTGTTCAACACCCTTGGCGCCAATGCGGTACCGCTGCCCTATACCGAGCTCTACACCGCGCTCGAAACCGGCACGGTGGATGGCCAGGAAAACCCTGCTGCCAACATCCTCAACGCCAAGTTCTATGAAGTGCAGAAGTACATGACGGTGACCCGTCACCAGTACAACCCGCAGATCGTGCTGATCAGCAAGAAGTTCTGGGACGGCCTCAACGACGAGGAAAAGGCTGTCTTTCAGTCGGCGGCCACGGAGGCCCGCGACTATCAGCGCAAGGTTTCGCGCGAACTCGACGCAAAGGCGATCGCGGACATCAAGGCGACCGGCATGGAAGTCAGCGAACTTCCGGCTGAAGAGACGCAGAAGCTGCGCGATGCGGTCAAGCCGGTGATCGAAAAGTTCAGCACCGAAATCGGCGCCGATACCGTCGCTGCGCTGTTCAAGGAAATCGACACCCTGCGTGGACAGTAAGCCTGCCGCCGGCCCGCGTAAACGGCGGGCCGGCATCCCCCGATCAATGGAACCAGTTGAGATGACCGAGACACTCCTCAAACCGCTAAAGGCCGGATTGATCGGCGCCGGCATCCAGGCGTCGCTCACCCCTGCCATGCATATGCGCGAAGGCGCGGCACAGGGCTTGCCCTATGAATATGAGCTGATCGACCTCAACCAGCGCGGCGCAGCGCCCGCGGACCTGCCGCAGCTCTTGCGGGAGGCGGAACTCAATGGTCTTTCCGGACTGAATATCACCCATCCCTGCAAGCAGCGCATCATCCCCTTCCTCGATGAGCTGTCGGACGAAGCCCGCGATCTCGGCGCCGTCAACACGGTCGTGCTGAAGGGCGGTCGCCGCTTTGGCCATAACACCGACTGGTGGGGGTTTGCCGAAAGCTTTCGCCGTGGCCTGCCCGATGCGGATCTGTCGTCTGCCGTGCAGCTTGGTGCCGGCGGTGCGGGCGTCGCCACGGCCTATGCGATCCTCTCGCTCGGTCTAAGGTCGCTCACCGTTTTCGACCGGGAAATGGACCGCGCCGACGCGCTGGCCACGAGCATGTCCACCCTTTTCCCGGATGCGGACGTCCAGGCTGGAACCGATCTCGTTTCTGCCATGAAAGCGGCCGCCGGCCTGATCCACGCGACACCAACGGGCATGGAGAAATACCCGGGAATGCCGCTTTCCGCAGACATGCTGGAACCCCGTCATTGGGTCGCCGAGGTCGTTTACTTCCCCCTGGAGACCGAGCTCCTTGCTGAGGCCAGGCGGCGCGGCTGCAGCACGCTCGATGGCGGTGGCATGGCCGTTTTCCAGGCCGTGGGCGCCTTCCGCCTGTTTACCGGACGCGAACCAGATGCCACCCGCATGCTCTCTCATTTCAAGGCATTGACCGCCTGAACCCGATACCGCCGAGGAGACCAGGATGAAGACTTCGATCGCAACCGTCTCACTCAGCGGTGATCTGCGCGACAAGTTGGACGCCATTGCCAAAGCCGGCTTCGACGGCGTCGAGATCTTCGAGAATGATTTCCTGGTGTTCGACGAAAGCCCCCGACAGGTGGGCCGGATCGTGCGCGACTACGGGCTGGAGATCACGCTGTTCCAGCCTTTCCGCGACTTCGAGGGCATGCCGGAGCCGCTCAGAACCCGAACCTTCGACCGGGCCGAGCGGAAATTCGACCTGATGCAGGAAATGGGCACGGACCTCGTTCTCGTCTGTTCCAACGTCTCGTCTGCTGCGATCGGCGGCCTGGACCGTGCAGCAGCGGACTTCCATGAACTCGGCGAACGGGCGGCCAAACGCGGCTTGCGCGTCGGTTATGAAGCACTCGCCTGGGGCCGCCACATCAACGACCATCGCGACGCCTGGGAGATCGTGCGTCGGGCCGATCACCCGAACATCGGCCTCATCCTTGACAGCTTCCACACGCTCTCGCGCAGGATTGACGTCAACTCGATCCGCTCGATCCCGAAGGAAAAGATCTTCATCATTCAGCTTGCAGATGCGCCGCTGATCGACATGGACCTGCTTTATTGGAGCCGGCATTTCCGTAACATGCCCGGCGAAGGCGACTTGCCTGTGCTCGACTTCATGAGGGCGGTGGCAGCAACCGGCTACGACGACTATCTCTCGCTCGAAATTTTCAACGACCAGTTTCGCGGTGGATCCCCCAAGGCGATCGCACTGGATGGCTATCGCTCGCTGCTCTATCTCGGTGACCAGGTGCGGCGTGCCGAACCCGAAAGCCTCCTCGCCGTGCCGGACATGCCGGCGCGAGCTGCCGTCGAAGGTGTCGCCTTCATCGAGTTTGCGATCGATGAAGGCGAAGCGCCACAGCTTGAAGCGCTTATTGCGACACTCGGGTTCCGCAAGGCAGCAAAGCACAAGACCAAGAACGTCGCGGTCTTTCGCCAGGGTGACATCAACCTCGTGGTGAACACGGAAAGCCGCGGGTTCGCCGCCTCCTCATATCTCGTACATGGCACGTCCGCCTATGCCATGGGTCTGCTCGTCGACGATGCGAGAGCGGCGCACAGCCGTGCGGTGGCGCTTGGCGCTGAACCGTTTGCGCAGCCGCTTGATCCCGGCGAGATCGAAATGCCGGCCGTGCGCGGCGTGGGCGGCGGTATCGTCTATTTCCTCGATCGCAAAAGCGCGCTTGCCCGCATATGGGATGTGGAATTCGAGCCCATGGAGAATACGTCAACGGTGTCGCCGGCGGGCCTGGAGGTGATCGACCATGTCGCCCAGACCATGCAATATGACGAACTGCTGACGTGGTTGCTCTTCTACACATCCCTGCTGGAGGCCCACAAGACGCCGGTTGTCGACATCATCGACCCATCGGGTATCGTGCGCAGCCAGGTCGTGGAAAATTCCGCAGGGTCGCTGCGCATCACCATGAATGGTGCCGAGAACCGCAATACCCTTGCCGGCCGCTTCATCGCCGAGACCTTCGGCTCCGGCATCCAGCACCTGGCCTTCAGGACCGACGATATCTTTGCGACAGCAGCGTCGCTCTCGGCAAACGGCTTTGTCTCTTTGGCAATCTCACCGAACTACTACGACGATCTCGAAGCGCGGTTCGGACTTGATCCGCAGATGAGCGAGCAGCTGAGGACGCACAACATCCTGTATGACCGGGACGAGCACGGCGAGTATTTCCAGCTCTACAGCCCGACCTTCGGCGAAGGCTTCTTCTTTGAAATCGTCGAACGCAGAGGCTATCGCGGCTATGGCGCCGCAAACGCAATCTTCCGCATCGCCGCGCTGCGCAAACATCTGAGGCCCGCGGGAATGCCGCGCACTTAGAGTATCCGTCTACGATCGGAATGCATGGTATCTCGAACGTCGATGAAACGAAGCTCCTTGTGCGTATCTAGAGAACCAGATTCGATATGGCAAAGCTCTGTATGCCAGCCATTTCGAAAACCAGGCCCGGGTAGATAGGGGCGCTTCCATTGGAATTGATGTCTGTTATTTCTGAGGGAACTTCACCATCGTGCCGCCACCTGTCGCCTGATCGGTGGGGAACACTTCGACGCGCGCCACATCGACATAGACGGGAAGATCGATCACATCGTTGATGATGCGCGCGACATGTTCGGGCTGGATCGACCGATATTCGTCATAAAGGAGGGCCGCGGCCTGACCATCGGGGATCGATGTCCGGTAGAGTTCGGTCTGCACGCGGCCGGGGACGATTTCGCTCACGCGCACGGAGCTGCCGAGCAGATCGCACCGGAGGTTGTCACAGAACAGGCTGATGCCTGCTTTGGACGGACCATAGGCACCCATATTGGGATAGGGTGCCCGGCCGCCGCTTGATCCGATGTAGATCAGGTGGCCGCGCTGACGCTCGACCATTCCAGGCAGAATGGCGCGGGTAAGATGCATCGGCGCCTTGAGATTGGTGTCGATCATCGCATCGATGTCTGCGGGTTCAATTTGATGGAACTTCGCCCGGCTCGAGAGGATACCGGCGTTGTTGACGAGGATATCGACCTCCACGTCCGCCAATGCCTCGACGATCGAGGCCGTATTGCGCACATCAGCCTGGATCGGGATGGCACCGGAGCGGTCGGCAAGTTCCTCGAGCGCTTCGCGGCTGCGCCCCACGGCATAGACAGTGAGACCTCGGGCGCGAAGCATCGGCACGATAGCTTTACCAATCCCACTGGTCGCGCCGGTGACGACGGCGACGCGGTAGCTATCAGACATAAATGTAACCCCCGCTGATGACGACGTTTTCGCCCGTCGCGTAGGTATTGCGGCTGCTCGCCATCATCACGATCCATTCGGCCATCTCGACCGGTTCGGCAGCACGGCCAAGCGCGCTCGCCCTCGCAAGCTCCGGAAGAAAGCCAAGCTCCTTGGCGCGGTCGGTCGCGAAACCCGCGGGCGCGACAGAATTTACGAGGATCTGATCCTTGGCACATTCCTGCGCAAAGGACTTGGTGAGGCTGACGACCGCTGCTTTCGTCGCAGCATAGTGAGCATTCTGCGGATGAGCCTTGAAGGCATCGACCGATGTGACGTTGACGATGCGCCCGGTCACGTCCGGCGCGTTCACGTATTGACGCATGTGCCGAACGGCAGCGACCATCATGTGGTAGGTGCCCTTGATGTTGATAGCGTTCTCAAGATCCCATTCCTCATCAGTAATCTCGAGAATGTGCTTGCGGGGGTAAATGGCAGCGCTGTTGACGAGCACATGCAGGCGGCCCAATTTCTCAACGATCTCCTCAAAGCCGCGATGGGCGGTTTCAGCACGCGCTATGTCGGCCACGGATATCGCGACCTCCTCCGCACCCAAAGCGCGAAGCGACTCGGCAGAGGATGCAAGCAATTGCTCATTGCGGTCGATAAGACCGATTTTCGTTGCCCCATGCGAAATCATCAGTTTGGCGGTCGTCAGTCCGAGCCCGGAAGCGCCCCCGACAATAACTGCGGTCTGGTTCTTCAAGTTCCACCTCGTATTTAGCGTTGCGCGGCCTAATTTGTATGTTATCACTTATATGCCAGCTTTAACAAAGCTCAAGTGCTTTCTGAAGGTCTGCGATGATTCCTCGCCTCGATCCAACTGTCGATACGGCCCTGCCTCCCGCCGGCTTCTTTGAGCGACTGATCGAGGCTGGCTTTGGCGGCGAAATCGAAACGGGCGAGGCGGGACGCACGGTCTTTTCGACCGACAATTCGATCTACCAGGTGAAGCCCGCTGGGATCGTTTTTCCCAAGGAGACGGCGGACCTGAAAATTTTAGCGACTGTGCTGTCGGAACCTGCTTTTTCGTCGATTTCGGTCGCGCCGCGCGGCGGCGGCACCGGCACGAATGGGCAATCACTGACCTCCGGCGTGGTCGTCGATTGCTCTCGCCACATGAACCGCATCCTTGGGATCGACCCGGTCCGCCGCATCGCCCACGTCGAGGCTGGCGTCGTCAAGGATCAGCTAAACAAGGCCCTGAAGCCTTATGGCCTGTTCTTCGCGCCGGAGCTTTCGACTTCGAATCGCGCCACCATAGGCGGCATGATTTCCACCGATGCCTGCGGTCAGGGCTCCTGTCTCTATGGCAAGACTAGTACCCACGTGCTGGGCCTGCGCGTGGTGCTGACGGACGGCAGCGAATGGTGGTCACGACCGCTCTCCAACGAGACGCTCAACGAAATCCAGGTCCGACCGGACCGCATCGGTGAAATTCACCGGGTTGCGGAACGCATCGCGCGGGAAAAGCGCGACCTGATCGCCGAAATCTTCCCGAACCTCAACCGGTATATGACAGGCTACGACCTTGCTCATTTGCGCCGAGAAGATGGCCGCTTCGACCTCAACGCCGTCCTCTGTGGCTCGGAGGGAACTCTGGCTTTGATCGCCGAAGCAGAACTCAACCTCCTGCCGATCCCTGCTCATACGGCTCTGGTCAATATCCGTTACGATGATTTCAACACGGCGCTCGAAGACGCTCGCTCGCTCGTGGCGCTGAAGGTCGCATCGGTGGAAACGGTGGACGAGAAGGTTCTCGGCCTGGCCAAAGGAGACATCGTCTGGACCGGAATCGCCCGCTTTTTCCCCGAGGATGCCTCCAGGTCCGTGAGCGGGATCAACATCGTCGAGGTTCTTGCTGACGACAAGGACGAGCTTTCGCGAAAGCTTGCCCAGGTGACCTCAGCGCTGGACGCAAGTGCGGACGCTCGGCACAAGGGCTATACGATCACCTGCGATCACAAGGAGATCGAAGCGATCTGGTCGATGCGCAAGCGCGCCGTCGGCCTGCTTGGCAATGTCGAGGGGCCTGTGCGCCCGGTCGCATTCGTCGAGGATACAGCAGTTCCCCCGGAGAACCTCGCCGCCTATATCCGCGAGTTCCGCGCTCTTTTGGATGCGGAAGGGCTTTCATACGGCATGTTCGGCCACGTCGACGCAGGCGTGCTTCATGTGCGCCCGGCACTTGATCTCACGCGCCAGGAACATGCATCGCTGGTACGCCGGGTCAGCGACCGCGTCGTGGCGCTGACCCGCAAATATGGCGGCGTGCTCTGGGGCGAACACGGCAAGGGGATCCGCTCGGAATATGTGCCGGAATTCTTTGGCGACCTCTATCCGAGCCTCCAGGACATCAAACGCGCATTCGACCCCGACAATCGGCTCAATCCCGGCAAAATCGCCGCTCCCTCCTCCGAGCCACTTACAAAAATCGACGGGGTGCCGCTCCGCGGGAGCCTCGACCGCGTCATCGGAGACGAAATCCGCGCCGCGTTCGACAATGCCGCCTTTTGCAACGGCAATGGCGCCTGCTTCGACTTCGACGAAACCAGCCCCATGTGTCCGTCCTACAAGGCGACGCGCGACCGGCGTTACTCACCAAAGGGTCGTGCGTCGCTGATGCGTGAATGGCTGCGGCTCCTCGCAAAAAAGGGCGTCGATCCCTTGAAGGAAGCCGAGAAGGCGCGCGGTACGAATATGCTCATCAGCCTGATGATGCGAGCCTGGAACTCCTTCAGTCCGGTAAACCGCAACGACTTCTCACATGAGGTGCGTGCGGCGATGGACACTTGTCTCGCCTGCAAGGCCTGCGCCGGCCAGTGTCCAGTCAAGGTAAACGTGCCTGCATTCCGTTCGAAATTCCTCGAACTCTATCACACGCGATATTTGCGCCCTGTGAAGGACCCGATCGTTGCTGCGATCGAGGGCGCCTTGCCACTGATGGCTGAGTTAAAGCCAGCCTACAACGCGGTCGTTGGTTCTCGCTCGGGAAAGCTGCTGATGCGGCTCGTCGGACTTACAGCGCTTCCTTCCATGGCGAAGTCCTCCGTCGAGCGGGAGACCGCGCGCCTCGGGGTGCAACTTGCCACATTGCGGCGTATTGAGCGTCTATCGCCGCAACAGCGTGCAGACGCCGTCGTCCTCGTGCCTGACGCCTTCACGACCTATTTCAACCCCGAAGTTGTCCTCGCTGCTCTGCAACTGGCGAAAAAACTGGGCTTTACTCCCTATCTTTCCGTTCCCCATCAAAACGGCAAGGCACTGCATGTGCACGGCTATCTAGGGGCTTTCCAGAAACGGGCCCAAAGGACAATCCGCTACCTTGATCGTCTGTCGGATATGGGCGTTGCCCTGGTTGGTCTCGATCCGTCGATGACACTGACGTTTCGTAGCGAATATAGGAGCCTGCCTGCCGCCCAGCCGAGGGCACATGTGCTCTTGCCGCAGGAATGGCTTGTCGCGCATCTCGAACGGCTCGACGCCGTGACGACAGCAACAGCTGACGAGCGTTTCAGATTAATGCTCCATTGCACCGAACGCACCAACGCGCCGGCGTCTGCAACACAATGGGCGACAGTATTTGGAAAGCTTGGGATCCACCTCGATGTCGCCGATGTCGGCTGCTGCGGCATGGCAGGGACTTTCGGCCACGAGGTCCGCAATCGTGAGATTTCCGAAAAACTCTATGCCATGACCTGGGCACAACAGATCGGCGAAACGACTGATGGAGAATTCGTTATGGCAACAGGCTACTCGTGCCGCTCTCAGGTCAAAGAGATCGACAGTAGAAAGATCCCTCATCCCGTTGAAGTGCTGAACGAACTCGCCTTACGGCCGGAAAACAGCCGTCCACAAGGTGGCATGATATGTGACATGTGATATATATAGACATGAAATCAAATGTCTGGAGCAAACAGGTGTCGATTATTACGCAGCGCGGCAACCTTGCGGAAATAGTGGTTGCGAAGCTCACTGAACGTATCGACTCTGGTCTTTACACGCCAGGCGAGAAAATACCGTCCAGCGCGCAGCTTTGTGAAGAGTTCGGAGTTTCGAGGACCGTTGTCCGGGAAGCCCTCGCCTCCCTAAAGGTTGCAGGCCGGGTTATCGCACGGCAAGGAGCCGGCGTCTACGTCACCGAGAAGGACGCAAAAGTTCTCAATTTCGAAATTAGCCGGATCGAGGACATCCGGTCCGCCATGCAGATATTGGAACTGCGTCTTGGCGTCGAAATGCAATCCGTCGCTCTTGCTGCCGCTCGACGTACTCCTGAAGCCCTTGCCGAGATTGCAAGAGCCTATGATTATCTTGAGAACCTCGAAACGGACGATGCAGAACTGGAAGCCCAGGCTGATTTCGAGTTCCACCTTGCAATCGCCAAGGCGACGAGAAACCCACATTTCCCGCACTTTCTTGAAGCTGTGAAGGGCGAGATCAGCTTTGATCTGGTGCTAAAGCATAGACAGTCCGCGCGCACGTATCAGACCTATCTCAAGAAGATCAACAAGGAGCATTCCGTTATCCTGGCGGCGATCACCCAAGGCGATCCCAAGGCGGCAAAGAACGCCTTGGGACTTCACCTGGAAGAAAGCCTCAACCGCTATCGTGCGATGCTTGATGAGCCGGCTAGCAGCGAACTGACTGAGTAGGCAGAGGGCGGCAATGTGCGTCGACTGTTTCGGGCCCTGCCAACCATCTATCTCGACGCGTTCTGCGTATCGCCTTCGGACAAGGTGGGTAGATTGCCTAAACCGGGCCAGTGGGGCTAAACAATAGATCGAGGCGCCGACTGTTCCCACAGTCGGCGCTTTTCAGTTCAGTCACCTGCCTTGCGCTTTCGCCTGTTCGCGGATTTGGGTCAAGCTCATCTTCGGCGTGAGCGCTTCCGGATCAATCCGGATTTCAATTAGCGCCGGCTTGCCGGAGGCTTCGCAACGCTCGAAAGCCGGCGCAAAATCGGCTGTCGCCTCGATCGTTTCTCCATGCAAGCCATAGGAACGGGCGAGCGCCGCGAAGTCTGGGTTCGTAAGCTGGGTACCGGATACCCGACCAGGATAGCTGCGCTCCTGATGCATGCGGATCGTTCCGTACATACCGTTGTTGATGACTAGGAAGATCACACGTGCATCATATTGCATCGCCGTCGCGAGTTCCTGACCGTTCATCAAGAAGCAGCCATCGCCGGCGAAGGCGACAACCGTGCGATTGCGGTCAGTGATCTTGGCGGCGATCGCCGCAGGCACGCCGTAGCCCATTGAGCCGTTCGTCGGCCCGAGTTGGGTGCGGAAGGTCCGGTACTGGTAGAAGCGGTGTGCCCAGGCCGAGTAGTTCCCGGCCCCGGTCGTTAGAATAGCATCGGGCGCCAGATGGCCGCGTAGCCATTCCATGACGTCACCCATCTGAACCGGTCCTGGCGTCTGCGGATGCATCAAATTGTCGAGATAATCTGCATGCGCCGTTTTGGTCCACTTCTCCCACACCGGTGTCGCCTGGGGCTTCAGCCGTTTCGCCTGCGACAGAAAACCGGCAACGCTTGCGTTGATAGGCAGCGTGGCGTGATAGACACGGCCCAGCTCTTCCGCGCCAGGGTGAATATGGACGAGGGTCTGCTTGGGAACCGGAATATCGATCAGCGTGTAGGCTCCAGTCGTCATCTCGCCGAGACGTGCGCCGATGGAGATCAAAAGATCGCAATCCCCCATGTGCTTGATCAGTTTCGGCCCTGCTGCGAGACCCAGGTCACCAGCATAGTTCGGATGCGTATTGTCGAAAAGGTCCTGGCAACGGAAGGAGGCGGCGATCGGCAGGGTGAAAGCCTCCGAGAAGGTCCTGAGATCGGCTACGGCCTGTGCCGTCCAGCCGCCACCGCCGGCAACCACCATGGGGCGTTCCGCCTTGGACAACAGGCCCAAGAGTTCTTCGAGCTGCGGCTCGCCTACATAAGTCTCGACGCGCTTGTAGGCCGGCGTATCAGCCACCGACACCTTGTCGGTCAGCATATCCTCCGGCAGGGCAACGACCACCGGTCCCGGACGGCCGTTGACGGCGCGGTGAAACGCCTGGCTCAGCAGTTCGGGAATGCGGGAGGCATCGTCGATTTCGACAACCCACTTGGCCATCTGGCCGAACATGCGCCGATAGTCGATTTCCTGGAAGGCTTCACGTTCCATTTGGTCGCGGGCGACTTGACCGATGAAGAGGATCATCGGGGTGGAATCCTGGAAGGCGGTGTGAACACCCACGGAGGCATTGGTGGCGCCAGGGCCACGGGTAACGAAGCAGATGCCGGGTTTTCCTGTCATCTTGCCGTAGGCTTCCGCCATGTAAGCAGCGCCACCTTCCTGCCGGCAAATGATCAATTCGATGTCGTCGGCCGCGTCATGCAAAGCGTTCAAGACGTCGAGATAGCTTTCACCAGGCACGCAGAAAGCGCGCTCGACGCCATGGATTCGCAACGCATCGACCAGAACCTGGCCGCCGCTGCGGGTTGAAACTTCGGCTTTCATGGAGTTCCCCTATGCTTTTCGATCAGATGACGGCGTCTTCGAGGAATGGGCGGCGGGCCACCACCCGCTCGTAGCCGAAGGGCGAAAGGTCGAGCGTTTTGAAGCCGCCATAGGTAATAAATTCACTCAAACCACGCCCCATCGCCGGCGATTGCTGCAATCCATGACCGGAAAAACCGTTGGCGAAGAGGAAGTTCTTTACGGTCGTGTGCGGTCCCAGAATGACGTTGTGATCCAGCGTGCAGTAGTCGTAGTGACCTGCCCAGCTATTGACGACCTTGATTGCTTCGAAGGCAGGCACACGGTTTGCGAGGATCGGCCAGATTTCTTCCTCGAACTCGTCATGCATCACGTCGAAATCGTTCGGGTCGACCTCCGGGTCGTGCTTGGGATAGGTTCCCATCAGGTAGAACTTGCCTTCAGGGCGGAAGAAGACACCCGTCGGATCGATCGTCAAACCGACCTTGCCTTCAAGCGGCGCGCGGCAATCGACGACGAACAGCGAGCGGCGGCGCGGCTCCACCGGGATGTCGAGGTCGGCCATGCGGGCGACCTTCTTGCCGTTCGTGCCGGAAGTATTGACCATCGTGCCGCAGGAAATCGTCTGGCCGTTTTTTGTTGTAACGGAAACGATGCTTTCACCCTCGCGGTTCACCGCGACCACCTCGTCTTCGATATACTCGACGCCGAGCGAACGGGCTTTCTTGCGCAAGCCCTGCATCAGGCCAACGCTGTCGAACCAGCCCTCGCCCCGCTCTCCAGTGCTGCCGAGCGTGAGCCCCTTAAGATTGAGCCAGGGAAACCGGCGGCCGAGTCCTTCCGGATCGAGCAGCGTCACTTCCGCCCCGCAGGATATCTGGGTCTCGTGGTTGCGCCGCAGTACCTGCTCGCCGCGCTCGTCCTCGGCCAGGAACAAGTAGCCCGCCTCGTGAAAGCCGATTTCAGGTGTATCGTCATCCACGGTCACATGCTTCTTGAATTCGCGGATGAATTCCGTGCCGAACTGCGAGACCTGGACGTTGATCGCGTTGGAGAATTGATGGCGGATGGAGCTTGACGACAGTGCTGTCGCCGAGCGCTGGTAGGTCCAGTCTTTCTCGATCACCAAAACCGAGCCCTTGAAATCCGGATTGGTCGCAAGGAAAAAAGCGGTCGCACTGCCGACGACAGCGCCGCCGACGATCACCACATCATAGGACGTTTTTGAAGCCTGCATGGCTAGGCCTCACTTGTTTTCGTCTTCGTAATGGCCGGCGGCGCAGAAGCTGCCGCCCTGGAAGCGCACTGCCGGGTCATTCGGATCGCCCTGTGTCGTCTTTGCGAAAACTTGCTCGCGGAAGTCGTCGGCGCTGTCTTGCGGCTTGTACCCAAGAACGGCGGCCGTACGGTTGTCCCAGAAAGCTTCCGAATTGTTCGACATGCCGTAGGCTATCATGAAGCCTACGCGCGGAGCGCTAAGCGCCTTTTCCACGAGCTGGCGGCAATCGCGATACGAGAGCCAGGTGATCAGGTGGCGGCGGTCGGTTGGCTCCGGGAAAGAGGAACCGATACGCAGACAAACGGTCTCGATGCCGAACTTGTCGAAATAGTATCGTCCGAGATTTTCGACAAAGGTCTTGGACACCCCGTAGAGGCTGTCGGGCCGGGTTGGTACATTCCCGTCGATCATTTCGGTCCGTTCGTAGAAGCCGATCGCGTGAACGGAACTCGCGTAGACGATGCGCTTCACTCCGTGCTGCCGCGCGGCTTCGTATATGTTGTAGCCGCCTGTGATGTTGGCGTCGAGAATGGTCTTCCATGGACCTTCTAGACTCTGGCCACCCATGTGAATGATGGCATCGCAACCTTTGACCGCCTTCGACACCTCATCGAAGTCCGCAAGGTTCGCTGGAAAATCCTCTTCATGGGCCTCTAGGTTTTCACACGGCCCGAGGGCCGAAAGCCGGACGACCTTACCAAGACGGGTCCCGGATTTGCGAAGCTGTGTTCCGAGCGCGCCGCCGGCGCCTGTCAGGAGTGTACGTTGAAAGTCGGTCATGTATCGATCCCTGATTAATTTAGCTTCGCCAACGCATCAGCGATCCGCTCAATGGCGATGGCGAGATTGTCACGAGACGTCGCAAAAGACAGGCGGATGTAAGGTTCGACGCCGAAAGCAGCACCTGGCACTGTGGCAACCTTACCCGCCGTCAGAAGGTAGGAGGCGAGCGCCGTGTCGTTGTCAATCCTCGTTCCGTCAGGCGCCGTCCGGCCGATATAGGCCGCGCATTTCGGGAAGAGGTAGAAGGCGCCTTCCGGTGCGCGTACCTCAAGGCCCGGGATTGCACTGAACCCTTCCGTGACGATCTCGCCGCGGGCCTTGTATTCGGCGACCGCCCGGGTGACGAATTCCTGCGGACCATTAAGCGCTGCGGCTGCCGCAACCTGTGTTATCGAGGACGGGCAAGTCGTGCTCTGCGACTGCAGCTTGTTCAGCACCTTGGTGAGGTCCTTCGGACCGACCGCGTAGCCGAGGCGCCAACCGGTCATGGCATAGGCCTTGGAGACGCCGTTGATGATCAACGTCCGGTCCTTGAGATCCGGGCAGGCATTGGCAAACGAGGTAAAAGGCACCGACCCGCAGACGATATGTTCGTAGATTTCGTCCGACATGACGGCGATGCGGGGATGGCGCGCCAAGACCGCACCGAGCGCCTTCAGTTCCTCTACCGTGTAGATCGCGCCCGTCGGGTTGGAGGGCGAATTGAACAGGAGCCAGCGCGTCTTCGGCGTGATCGCCGCTTCCAGCCGTTCGGGTGTGATCTTGAAGGCATCCTCGACGCCGCAGGGGACGATCTTCGGAGTCCCCCCATGCAGGATAACGATATCCGTATACGAGACCCAATAGGGTGCGGGAACGATCACCTCGTCGCCCGGCTCCAGCGTCCCGAGAAAGGCATTGAAGAGTATCTGCTTGGCGCCGTTGCCGATCGAAATCTCGTCCATGGCATAGTCGAGGCCATTCTCGCGCTTGAACTTGGCGGCAATTGCCACGCGCAGTTCGGGTAGGCCATCGGGCGCCGTGTAACGTGTCACGCCGCGACGCATAGCGTCGATCGCAGCCTCGACAATATGCACTGGCGTGTCGAAGTCCGGCTCGCCAAGAGACAGATCGACGACGTTCTCGCCCTTGGCGCGCATGGCCTTGGCTGCCATCGAAATGGCCATTGAGGGCGAAGACTTGATGGTCGCCGCCCGCGCGCTTTCAAATGTTATCATGTTCATGCCTTTCCTCCCGCCTTGGCGTAGAGCCCGGCCTGTTCATGCGTGATGTAACCCTGCTTCAAATCGTGCTCGACGGCAGCCGCCGGACGATCTCCGGGAATGCCGAAGCCGCCGCCTCCTGGAAGCTCAAGCACGAGCTTGCGTCCCTCCGGCACGAATTGCAGTCCCTTGCCTTTCAACGTGGTACCGTCATCGAGGGAAACGGAGCCCGAGGCGCCGTCCTTGCCACCGTCGCGACCGCGTGCCGGGTGGTTCAAGCGGTCGAACATGGCGGAGAAACGGAAGCTATAGCCTTCGGCCGCCTCGATCTCGATCACCTGACCGAGACCGCCGCGTTGCGCGCCGGCGCCGCCGGAGCCCTCGCGCAACTCTTTGCGCCA
Organism: Pararhizobium sp. A13; assembly: GCF_040126305.1. Lineage (NCBI taxonomy): Bacteria > Pseudomonadati > Pseudomonadota > Alphaproteobacteria > Hyphomicrobiales > Rhizobiaceae > Pararhizobium > Pararhizobium sp. A13. Next base: position 349,491 of record NZ_CP149512.1, read on the forward strand.
GACAATGACCGGTCCTACATTCTCGGTCGCTTCGATCGGCATGGTATGGACGCCGCTCGGGAAAGCGGTGGCGTTGAGGCCGTCAAGCGCCGCGCGCGCGCCGGAGCCACCGGAGTTGAACATTAGGATTTCCGCGCCCTTGCCGCCGATCTGGTCGGAGACCGGGCGCACGCTCATATGGAGGTTCCAAAGAGCGCTGGCTCCTTCCGCCGGTACCTGGCCGGGAAGCGCCTGATGCAATGCACCGAGCACGAGGTCCGGAACAAAGTGACCAAGGACATGGCGGACTGCAACGGGAGCCGGCCGCTTGGCGTTGAGGATGCAGCCTTCCGGAGCAACAACGTCAAACGGGGCGAGCGAGGCGAAATTGTTGGGAATTTCTGGCGCGACCACGCATTTGATGCCGTAGCAGGCATAGGCCTTGGCATAGACCAGCGGCACGTTGATGCCGAACTTGCTCATGCCGGAGGTACCGTCGAAATCAACGACCACACCATCAGGGCTAATCGTCAACTTTGCGGCCAGATGCACCGGCTCGTCATAGCCGTCGAGATCGAGGCTGTAGGACCAAGAGCCATGTGGCAGGTTTTGTAGTCGCTCCAGCGTCGCCTCACGGCTGTGCTTCAGGATGAAGCCGCCGATCATCGACAGATCGTCCAGGTTGAACTCGACTAGCATGTCGATAAGACGGCGATGCCCGGTCTCGTTGCAGGCGGCAAGCGCGTGGAAGTCGCCGACCACCTTGTCGTTTTCGCGGACATTGTTGCGCACGATCTCGATCAGCGTGCGATTGAGTTCGCCGCGTTCGAAGAACTTCATGATCGGGATGAAGATGCCTTCCTCATACACCTCGCGCGCATCAGGCCCGAAGCCGCGGCCACCGATATCGACGACGTGAGCGGTCGAGGCAAAGTAGCCGACGAGCTTGCCGTGATGGAAAGACGGCGTCACGACGGTGATGTCGTGCAAATGGCCGGTGCCCTTCCAGGGATCGTTGGTAATGTAGACATCCCCCTCGAAGATGTTCTCCGGGCCGATGTCACGAATGAAGTGCGCGACGGATTCGGCCATGGCATTGACATGGCCTGGTGTGCCGGTCACCGCTTGGGCGAGCATGCGTCCTTGAAGGTCGAAGACGCCGGCCGACAGGTCACCCGCCTCACGCACGGAGGTGGAGAAAGCGGTGCGGATCAGCGTCTGGGCCTGCTCTTCTACGACAGAGATCAGGCGGTTCCACATGACCTGCATATGGATATCGATCATGGACTGATTCATGTATTGATCCTTAAAGCCGTGTTACGAGGAGGCAACCGTCGTTCTGGACGATGGCCTTGAAGGATGAGGTGAGAACAGCCGAGGTCTCCCGCTCGACAACAACAGCGGGGCCTTTGATGACGTCGCCAGGTTTCAGACTATCGCGCTCGTGAATTCCGGCTTCGAGGTAGGCGCCTTGCGAGGCCTCGAACAGGCGACGGGTCTTGGCTGGCTTCACATCGTCGCCTTCGACAACCGCGGGAACGCGCGCGACCGGCGCCAGCGGTGAGCTCGCCTTTACCGACCAACTGACAATCTCGACATCGAGGCCCTCAATGGCGCGACCGAAAAAGCGCGCATATTCTGTCTCAAACAGGGCGGAGACCCCTCCGGCGCTATCAGCATCGAAGCGATCGGTCGCAAGCGGCACGGGAATGTCCCATCCCTGTCCGGCATAGCGCATAAACAGCGTCCGCTCGATCACCGGCGCACCTGCATCGAGCCCGCCTTCCACGAAGCCGAGGGCTTCGGCTTGCATCGCATCTATCAGTCGGTTCGCCTCGGAGAAATCGAAGCTCGACAGGCTGAACACGGCGCTGCGGACCGATTCATAACCGAAAGGTGCCCGCAGGAAGCCGATCGCTGAACCGACGCCCGCACCGGGAGGAACGAGGAAGGTGGAGATACCCATCTTCTCACACAGGCGCGCGGCATGCAGAGGGCCGGCTCCACCGAAGGTAATCATGGTGAAATCAGAGATGTTCTTTCCGTTTTCCACCGTGTGGACACGGCCGGCATTGGCCATGTTCTCGTCCACCATCTCACAGGTTCCGTAGGCAGCAGCTTCGGGATCCAGTGAGATGACCGACCCGATATCGTCGGCCATTGCCTGGCGACTTGCCTCGACAGAGAGTGGTATGGCACCACCAGCGAAGTTGTCTGGATCGAGCTTGCCGAGGATCAGGTCTGCGTCCGTGATGGTCGGGTTCTTGCCGCCACGCTGGTAGCAGGCCGGCCCCGGCTCGGACGCGGCGCTATGCGGCCCGACACGAATCTGGCGCATGGCGTCAACGCTGGCAATCGAACCGCCACCCGCGCCGATCTCTACCATTTCGACCACCGGAATGGATATCGGCATACCCGAGCCTTTGCGGAAGCGGTAAGTGCGGGCAACTTCGAAGGTTTTTGCCGTCTTCGGCACCTGGTTCTCGATCAGGCAAATCTTGGCGGTCGTACCACCCATGTCGAAGGAGAGCACCGTGTCGAGGCCATGATGGCGAGCGATGTCAGCCGCGAAGATCGCCCCGCCTGCTGGTCCGGATTCGACCAGGCGAACGGGAAATTCCGAAGCGCTTTCGACCGAGACGATGCCGCCACCGGAGTGAATCATAAAGACCGGGCAGCCGACACCGATCTCCTTCAGCGAGACGACGAGACGGTCGAGATAGGATTTGATTGCCGGCTTGACATAGGCATTGGCGCAAACGGTATTGAAGCGCTCGAATTCGCGCATCTGCGGCGAGACTTCTGAGGAGATGGAGACGGAGAGGTTCGGAAGACGTTTCAACAGGGCGTCCCGCACCCGCACCTCATGCGCACCATTGACGTAGGCGTGAATGAAGCCGATCGCCACGCTCTCATAACCGCCCTCCGCGATCTTTTCGACCATGGCTGAGACCGACGCCTCATCCAGGGGCAAAAGTACCCGGCCCGCGGCATCGATCCGCTCGCGTACGACGAAGCGGTCAGCGCGTGCGATGAGGGCCGGAGGCAGTGTTATATTGAGATCGTATTGCTCAAAGCGGTTCTCGGTGCGCATTTCCAGCACATCGCGGAAGCCTTGGGTCGTGACGAAAGCCGTCTTTGCGCCGCGCCGCTCAATCAGTGCATTTGTGGCGAGTGTCGTGCCGTGGATCAGGATGTCGATCTCGGACAGGGCAATCCCCGCCGTCTCAGCGACGGCTTTCACTCCCGTCAGGATCGCCCTCTCTGGTGCGGTGTAGTCTGTCAGCACCTTCGTGGAATGGAGCGCCCCATCAAGATCGAGCGCGATGTCGGTAAAGGTTCCGCCGATATCTACGCCTACACGGCAGTTTCGTGGTGTGTTGTTCACCGTCTTGTTCCCCACTTTTCGTCCGCCTGAGGCTTCTGATCGCGTTTGAGATCGTCTTTGCGCGGCCATGCGGCCAATCCTGACCTGCCATTCTCCACCGTCGGAAGCGGCGCCGCAACATTTCCGCTTGACGTTTTTTGGATATATCACTTATCATACATGTGTCAACTGCAGAGCGAAGTAAAAAAGCAGCATTACCCACTCCGCTGCCAAGGACCAAAAGGGAGAAATTGCCTAACGTTTCTCGGCAGTTCGTCCGACCAAAAGCACTTGAATGTTGGCCGAATCCGCGTCATAGCGGAGCTGGAAGAAAAGCTCTGGTCAAAGCAGTCTCTCATATCCCAAGCCTCGGACACACCACGGCCAACGACGACGTAACTGTGATTGAATTGCATGTTGCGCGTCGCCGTTGTACCTTACGACAGTGCGCAGTGTTTAGCCGGAGTCAAAGTCCGGTCGCACGTTTCAACCCGTTGAATAAGTAGCGGCGCATCATGGAGCTTATCGTCGCCCTTGGCCTGATCGTCTTCAAGGTCGCGTTTCTGATTGCGATCCTGCTGCTGCTGCCCTTGCCGCTAACCTGGCTGGAGCGCAAGATCGCAGGGCACATGCAGCAGCGGATGGGGCCGATGCGCGTGGGGTGGCATGGGCTGCTGCAGCCGGTGGCGGACGGAATCAAGCTCTTGACCAAAGAGGACCACATCCCGGCCGAGGCCGACCGCTTCCTGTTCAAACTGGCGCCGATCCTGGCGCTCGCCCCGCCCTTTGTGGTCTTCGTCGCGATCCCCTTCGGCGAAACCGTCTCGGTCCTCGGTAACGAGATCACGCTCTACGTCTCCAACATGAATGTGGCCCTCCTTTTCGTCTTCGCGGTGATCGGGATCGAAGTCTATGGCGTCATCTTCGGCGGCTGGGCCGCCAACAGCAAATACGCTGTCCTGGGCAGCCTCAGAACCTGCGCGCAGATGATCAGCTACGAGATCCCGATGGGGTTCGCGGTCATCGGCGTGGTAATGTTGGCGCAATCCATGAGCCTGCTCGAGATCGTGCGGGCGCAAGCCGATCTCTGGAACATCGTCTACCAACCGGTCGGATTCTTCGTGTTCTTCGTCGCCGGACTGGCCGAAGCCCAGCGCATTCCCTTCGACCTGGCGGAAGCGGAAGGCGACCTGGGGGCCGGGTTCCATACCGAATACAGCGGTATCCGCTTTGCCTTCTTCATGGTCAGCGAATATGCCATCGTGTTGCTGGTATCGGTCCTGGTGGTGATCCTGTTCTTCGGCGGCTGGAACGGAGTACTGATCCCCTTGCCACCGCTCCTCTGGTTTCTGCTCAAGGTCGCCTTCTTCGTCTATGTGTTTATATGGTTCCGCTTCACTTTCCCCCGTTACCGCTACGACCAACTGATGGCGATCGGATGGAAAGTCTTGCTTCCTCTTTCGATGGCGAACATAATTATCACTGGTGTACTTTTAGGGGCCGTAGCGGCTCCGTAGCGAGGCGGCAATGTCGCGCGCACATGACAGAGTTGGAACATGGATCGGCTGGGCGTTCTTCGCCGATCTGGCGAACGGTTTGGCTCTGACGTTCGGCTACATGTTCTCCAAGCCCGTCACCATGCAGTATCCGGACCAGGAAAAATGGTTGCCCTACGCGCGCCATCGCGGGCACCACTTCCTGACGCGCGACGAAGAGGGCGAGATCAAGTGCGTGGCCTGCGAACTCTGCGCGCGAATCTGTCCCTGCGACTGCATCGAAGTCGTCCCCTACGAGGACGAGAAGGGCAACCGTCACCCGGCCAAATTCGAGATCGACACGGCCCGGTGCCTGTTCTGCGGGCTGTGCGAGGACGCCTGTCCGGCGGACGCGATCGCACTTGGCCAGCAATACGAATTTTCCAGTTTTTCCTCGCGTGATCTGGTGATCGGTCGCGACGATCTGCTCGCCAAGCCGGGCAAGGCGGCAACCGGCGGCGGCGTGGTTGCCGCGCGCTTGAATACGAAGAAGGACGTGCTCGTCGAAACGAAAGAGACGCAGGGCTACAACTGGTGGCGGAATATCCGGAGAACGTGAACGCGCGCCAGCTGTCAAACCGAAGCGCTCGGATAGGAGGCTCAGATGTTTGTCGGCGAAATCATGAAGAACAAGGGTGTCGGCGTCATCGCGGTCCCTCCCGATCAGACGATGGTGGAAGTCCTGAGGCTGTTTCGCGACAACAATATCGGCTTCGTCGTCGTCAGCCAATCGAACAGCGAATACCTGGGTACGCTGTCGGAGCGGGACTGCTGCAATGCGGTGGCGGAATATGGGGCCGAGGCGGCGATGATGCGAGTCGCGGACATCATGAACCGCAATGTGGCGACCTGTTCGACACGGGATTTGCTGCCCGTCGCGATGGGGATCATGACCCAGCGGCGTACGCGTCATGTGCTGGTCATGGATGAGGACGACGTTGTCGGCGTGGTTAGCATCGGTGATGTGGTTAAACACAGGCTCGACGAAGCGCAGCGCACGGAGCAGGATCTGCAGGATTACATCTGCGGGACCAGGTATCACTGACGTCGCCAGCTCGGTGTGAAGACGCTGGGTCGGGCAGCTTGCCGGGAGCCTTGCGGTGCCTTGGCCCCAAATCTTCAGACCCCACGCCAGATCCGACTCGGGCGGTCGACCTCAAGAGCGGCGTGCACCTTCTGGACCTCCACCGGGCATGGGTATTCGCCCCGTCGCATCAGGCTGTTGAGACGCAAGGCTCTGTAGTTTTCCGGTACGAAGACGAGGCCCTTGGGAAACCGCCTGTCGACCTTGAGCTGCGCCGTCAGTTCGCCCCGGGCGGAACGCACGACCACCTGATCGCCATCCGAAAGGCCAAGCTGCGCGGCATCCTGCGCGCTCATCGCGACGTAGGGGTCGTTGGCGACCGAATTCAGGATCTCCGACCTTTCGGAAAGATAGCCGTTGTGGAACAGGCAGTCGCCGGTGATCAGCATGAGCCGGCCGGCTGCTGTCGGGGCGGGCGGCGGCGCGAAGAACGCGCCAACCGGTGGCGCCGGCACCGCCTTGGTAAATGCGCCGTCGGCGCCAAGCCCGTCCTGCATCAGCCCCTGATAGGCCGGAACCAGCTGGGCGATCTCGTCGAAAATTTCGCCTTGTGTCGAGGGCTGCAGCGCCTGGTTGCGGAGCGCCGCGACGAAGTCGAAGATCGCCAGATTGCCTCGCGCCTCGAAACCGGGCTCACGGAATTTTCGAACCTTCTGGATCCGGCCCTCATTGTTGGTGAACGTGCCGGATTCCTCGCCGTAGCCCGCCGCGGGCAGGACGACCTCTGCCAGACCCGCCGTATCCGTGAGGAAGGCGTCCTGTACGATCAGGAGATCGGCGGCGCCAAGCGCCCGCGTCACGAAATCCCTGTCGGGATAGGCGATCAGGGGGTCGGTTCCGGCGATGTAGAGCGCGCCCATCCGCCCGCTGACGCAGAGCTCCAGCATGGCGCCGAGATCCGCGCCGGGTTCAGACGGGATTTCGGCGCGCCAGTTCCGTGCAAGAGTGCGCGTCGCATCATCGGTGACTGCCTGCAGCCCCGGCAGAGCCGCCGGCAGAACCCCCATGTCCCAGGCGCCCATCTGGTTGGCACGGTCAAAGAGAAACTGCATCGCCGGAGCCTTGCCGAGCAGGCGGAGAACCTGCAGCAGGTTGTTGAGTTGCTGCAGTGTCGCGCGCGCTTCGGGTGATCTCAGGAGGTCGACGCTAACAAGCACGGTGACGCTTCGGCCTTCCTTGAGTGCAGTCGCCAGACGATCCGGCCCGTCACTGCCGGTATTCACCGCCGGTCCGCCGATGGTCGCTTCGATGGTCGCAAAAACGTCGCCCGGCAAGGCCTGACCAGCCGCCACCATGAGCTCGGCTACCACCGCCGCAAGGCTCGCCGCTTCTCCGCCCGGCGGCACGCGAACCACCACCCGGGCATCGGCGTCCAGACGGGATGGCCGCGGCGAGAGCATGAGCAATCCGGTCTGCCGTCGCCGCGCGCCGTCCCGCAGCAGGTACTCGGTGACCGGGTTTTCCTCGGTCACGTTGCCGCCGACGACGAGCACGCAGTCGCTGGCGATCACTTCGTCCAGCGGCGCGCGGCTGTAGAAGCCTGCCACTAAGGGACCGAGCGTATCGAAGGGCGTGGACCAGCGCGTCGAACAGTCGATGCTGTTGGTCCGGAACACCGTCCGCATCAGCTTCTGGAACTGATAAAGCACCTCGTTGGGCAGGCGCGGCGAAGCCAGCCCACCGGCAGCATTTCCCTCGACGGCCGACAGCCGCCGGCGCAGATAGTCTCCCGCTTCGTCCCAGGAAACCGGCATCAGGGCGCCGTCACGACGGATCATCGGCCGCTTGATCCGGTCGCGGCTGTTGACGAAATCGAGGCCGAAGCGTCCCCGCACGCAGAGCGTTTCGCGGTTGACGCCCTCGTCCCACTTCGAGCGCACCCGCATGAACTCGCCCTTGCGCGTACCCACCGTCAGCTGGCAACCGGTGCCACAATGAGGGCAGATCGTATCGGTCTCGACCAGATCCCAGGGCCGCGCCTTGTAGCGATAGGGGAAGCTCATCAGCGCGCCGACCGGGCAGACCTCGACGCAATTGCCGCACTGGTCGCAACTCGCGAGGCTGCCCTCGAAGCCGGTGACGGCGGTATCCATGCCTTTTTCGATCGTACCCAACGCGACCGCGCCGACGACCTCCTCGCACATCCGCACACAGCGCTGACACTGGATGCAGCGATTGACGTTCATGATGATGACCGGGCTGAGACGGATGTCCTTGGAGTGGAACACACGCTTGGGATCATGGAACTCGCTTTTGCGGGGCCCGTAGGCCATCACCATGTCCTGAAGCTCGCATTCGCCGCCTTTGTCGCAAATCGGGCAGTCGAGGGGGTGATTGGCGAGCAGCATGTCGAGCATGGAAGAGCGCGTTTCCTCGATCAGCGGCGTGTTCGTCCGCACCACCATGCCGTCGGTGACCGCGGTGGCGCACGAAGGCTGCAACCGCCGCAGGCCCTCGATCTCCACTAGGCACATGCGGCACGAAGCCAGCGGCGGCAGGCGCTTCAGATAGCAGAAGGTCGGGATATCTATGCCCAAACGCTGGGCGGCCTGCAGCACTGTGGAGCCAGCCTCGACTTCCAGAGTTTGTTTATCGATCGTGACGCTAACCATGGTTTCCTCGAAGTCTATCCCAGCGCACTCCTTCAGTGAAACGGGCACCTTCGCTCCTCGATATGGGTGACGAATTCAGGTTCGAAATGCTCCAGCGCGGCCCGCAAGCCCATGGCCGCCCCGTCGCCCAGAGCGCAGAACGTGTTGCCGAAAATGCCCTTGCACAGCGTCTTTAGCTGTTCCAAATCGCCCGGCGCGCCCTGGCCCGCTTCGATCCGGCGCAGCACTTTCACGGCCCAGTTCAGCCCCTCGCGGCAAGGGGTGCACTTGCCGCAGGACTCATGGTGGAAGAACTCGATGATCCGCGTCGCGACCTTGACCATGCAGGTCGAGTCGTCGATCACGATCACCCCGGCCGAGCCGAGCATGGAGCCGATGGCGGAGAGCGAGTCGAAGTCCATTCCCACGTCCAGACCGCGCTCCGGGATCACCGGCGCCGAGACCCCGCCGGGGATCACCGCCTTGATCTTGCGCCCTGGCAGCGGCCCGCCGGCATACTCCTCGACCAGTTCACGCAACGGTATGCCCATCGGCAACTCGTAGAGGCCGGGTTTGCGCACTTGCCCGCTGAGGCAGTAGAGCTTCGGACCGGGGCTCTTCACCGGGCCGATGCCGCGGAACCACTCAAGCCCCCGCAAGACGATATGCGGCACGCAGACGAGCGTCTCGACGTTGTTGATCACGGTCGGGCTGGCGTAGAGCCCCTCGACCGCCGGAAACGGCGGTTTCAGACGCGGCTGTGCCCGCTTGCCTTCGAGCGAGTCGAGCATCGCCGTCTCCTCGCCGCAGATATAGGCGCCGGCGCCGCAGTGGATGTGGACGGCGAAACTGAAATCCGAGCCCAGAATCCGCGTTCCGAGGTAACCCTTCGCACGAGCCTCGGCAATCGCCTGCTCCAGCCGCCGGATCGCCGTCACATATTCCCCGCGGATGTAGACATAGGCGATTTCAGCCCCGATCGCGTAGCCACTGATCGCCATGCCCTCGATCAGTTGGTGCGGGTCACGCTCCATGAGGATCCGGTCCTTGAAGGTGCCGGGCTCACCCTCGTCGGCGTTGCAGCAGAGATATTTCGGCTTGCCGGCCCTTTTCGGCACGAAGCTCCATTTCATGCCCGTAGGGAATCCGGCACCGCCGCGACCGCGCAGGTTGGATTGTTTGACGAGGTCGATAATCTCGTCGGGTGTGTGTTCCCGCAGCGCTTTAGCCAGCGCCCGGTAACCACCGCCGGCCTCATAGGTTGCGAGCAGATGGCCATCCGGCACGTCCACGTTCCTGAGAAGGACCGGTTCGAACATGGCTCTACTCTCCCTGCGGTGCTGCGGCGAGGAGGGCGGCGCCAGTCGCTTGCCCCGCCACCGTCGCGCGCAGCTTGTCCAGCAGCGCGTCGATCCGCGCGATGTCGAGGTCGCCGTGATAATCGTCGCCGACCTGCATCACCGGGGCCATCTCGCAAGCGCCGAGGCACTCGACGGTAGAAAGCGTGAACAGCCGGTCAGGGGTGGTTTCGCCCTTCTTGATCCCCAGGGCCATTTCCAAATGCTTCAGCAGAGCCTCGGATCCACACAGCATACAGGAGACGTTGTCGCAGAGCTGAAGGTGAAACATCCCCACCGGGTCGGTATGGAAGAGGGTGTAGAAGGTCGCAAGTTCATAGACCCAGATCCGCTCGACACCGAGGATGTCGGCGACCTCTTCCAGCACCGGACCAGGCAGATGGCCATGCTCCCTCTGCGCGATCAGAAGCGCGGGCATGATCGCCGAGCGCTGGTCGGGATACCGCGCCGCTGCCTCTTCGATCTTTTCGCGCATGGTCATCGCATCAAATCCTTGCTACTTGTCCACCTCCGCCATTACCGGATCGAGGCTGCCGAGCACGGCGATCATGTCCGCCAGGTAGCGGGCGTTGGTGACGCCGAAGAGTGCCTGAAGGTTGACGAACGAGGGTGCCCGCACCTTCATGCGGAACGGTTTTGGCGACCCGTCGCTGATGATGTAGAAGCCGAGCTCTCCCTTTGGCGCCTCGATCGCCGAATAGACCTCGCCCTTCGGCACCTTGAAGCCATAGGCCGACAGGTCGAAATGCTGGATCAGCGCCTCCATCGAGCAGTGCACTCGATCCTTGTCCAGCGGGAAGGCGATCGTCGGCATGTCGATCTGGAACGGCCCCTCGGGCATCTGGTCGAGGCATTGCTCGATGATCCGGACGCTCTCGCGCATCTCCTCGACCCGGCACTGCCAGCGCGCATAGCAGTCGCCCTCCTTGCGGGTAATGACGTTGAAGTCGAGCCGATCGTAGATCTCGTAGGGCTCGTCGCGGCGGATGTCCCAATCGACGCCCGAGGCGCGCAGGTTCGGGCCGCTCAGGCCGAGATCGATGGCGTCCTCGGCGGAGATCACGCCGATCCCCTGCGTGCGCTTCAGGAACACCCGATTGTTATCGATCAGCCGCTCATAGTCGCGGATCCGGTTCGGGAAGATGTCGCAGAACTCCCTGATCTTGGGAAAAAAACCGTCGGGCAGGTCCTCGCGCACGCCACCGACTCGGCAGAAGGAGGTGTGCATCCGCGCGCCGCTGATCATCTCCAACAAGTCCATGATCATTTCGCGCTCGCGCATGACGTAAAGCAACGCGGTCATGGCGCCCAGGTCCAGCGGCAGCGCGCCAGTGATCAGGAGATGTCCGGAGATCCGCGCCAGCTCGGCCATCAGCACGCGGATATATTGCGCGCGGATCGGCGCTTTGATGCCCAGGAGCTTCTCTACCGCCAGCGCGAAGGCCAGGTTGTTCGACGGTGGGCAGAGGTAGTCGAGCCGGTCTGTCAGCGGAAAAATCTGGGTGTAGGTGAAGCTCTCAGCCAGTTTTTCTGTGCCGCGGTGGAGGTAGCCGATATGCGGGTCCACCCGTGCGACATACTCGCCGTCCAACTCGAGGACAAGCCGCAGCACCCCATGCGTGCTGGGATGCTGCGGGCCGAGATTGAGAAGCACCTCCTTGGTGTCGAGCGCTTCGCCTTGCGGCCTTCTCAGTTCCGTGACTTCGGTCATTTCAAGTTCCCGGCGTGGAGCGGCCTCCCCTATGGAATGTTCTTGGTGGCAAGGTCTGGCTGCGTCGGCGGCGGGCCTTCGACACCAAACGGGTTCAGCTTGTCCTTGTAGCCGCGGAGCGGAAAGTCCTTGCGCTGCGGGAAGCCCTCGAACCCTTCCCACATGTAGATCCGGCGCAAGTCGGGGTGGCCCTCGAACCTTATCCCGTACATGTCCCAGGCTTCGCGCTCATGCCAATTGGCGGTCCGCCAGACCCCCGTCACCGACGGGACCCGCGGCGGATCGCTAAGGCGGCACTTGATGCGAACGCGCCATTTGTTCGGCAGCGAATAGAGGTGGTACACGGCCTCGTAGCGCGGCACCTCGGGGTAATGATCGACCCCGCAGATGTCTGACAGGAAATTGAACCGCAGCGCCGGGTGTTCCTTCAGAAACCGGCAAAGCTCGACGATCATTTCGGGGGGAGCGGCGAAGGCATGAACACCATGCGCAAAGCCAAGATCGTCGATCGCCTCGCCGAAACGCTCCGTAATCGGAGCGCGGTTGAGGGGTGTCTCGACACTCATGGCACCGCGACCCGGTCCAGAGGTGTCCCGGCTAGCGCTCGGGATTTTTTGATCTTCTCCTGAAGCAGTAGGAAGCCATGCATCAGCGCCTCGGGTCGCGGCGGGCAACCGGGCACATATACGTCCACCGGCACGAAGGTCTCCGCTCCCTGCACCACGGCGTAGGTGTTGTAGACCCCGCCCGAGATAGCGCAGGTGCCCATCGCGATAACCCAGCGCGGCTCCGGCATCTGGTCATAGAGCCGGCGCACGACGGGAGCGAATTTCCGCGTCACGGTGCCGGCGATAATCATCACGTCGGACTGGCGGGGCGAAGGCCGGAACACCACGCCGAACCGGTCGAGATCGTAGCGCGCACAACCCGCGGAGATCATCTCGATGGCGCAGCAGGCAATACCGAACGTCTCGGGCCACAGCGCCGATTTTCGGCTCCAGTTGATAACGCTCTCGGCCGTGGTGAACAGCACACTGTCGCGGATTGCATTGTTTACGCCTCCCATTCCAGCGCTCCCTTCAGCCAGGCGTAGGCAAAGCCTACAAGAAGCAGCAATATGAAGACGAACATCTCGACATAACCGACCAAGCCGATGTCTTTCAGGACGACGGCCCACGGAAAGAGGAACATCGTCTCGACATCGAAGACCACCAACAGGATCGCGAGAATAAAGAACTGCACCCTGAAGCGCCCCCCGGCGGCCTCGCCAGCCGGGTCCATTCCGCATTCATAGGGCATGTTCTTTTCGGGATAGGGATTGGACGGACGCAGTAGCGAGGAGACAAATAGCGTCGCCCCGGCCACCAGAACAATTCCGGCAACCATGACAAGAACCGGGAGGAATTCCGTTGCAGCCATATCGCGTTGCCCCGGTCACCCACCGAGGGCTTTCCTCAGGCCGCGCAACCGACCCCATTCAGGACCGGTAATGCGTCGCCTCGGAAAGGGACTTGGGCTATCCTTTCTTGAACTACCAGTCTATTCCGTCGGGCGGATCATTGCAAATCCAATCGATTAGCCGCCAAAAGCCGAATGTTGGGCAAGCCTCAGAAACCACGCCGGAAATAAGCCGATGCCGATGGTGCCTAAGGCGGTGAAGGCGAGCGTGGCTCGGACCAAGGGCGTCAGCGCCGGGTCAAACGCCCTCGCCGGCTCGCGCATGTAGATCACCATGACGATGCGGATGTAAAAGTATGCGGCAACAACGCTCAGCAGCACCGCGATCACCGCCAGCATGACGAAACCTCGCTCAACGAGGGCGACCAGCACGTAGAACTTGGCGAAGAACCCGGCCGTCGGCGGAATGCCGGCCAGCGAGAACAGATAAAGCAGCATCAGAAGCGCCAGCCCGGGATGCGACTTGGCGAAACCCGCGTAATCTTCGATAACCTCCCCTGAGAAATCGCCGTTCCGCATCATGATGACGGTGCCGAAAATGCCGAGATTCATGAAACAGTAGATCAGCATGTAGAGCATCACGCTGGCGATCCCGTCGGCACCGCCGGCCACCACGCCGAAAGTGGCGAACCCGGCATGGGCGATGCTGGAATAGGCCAAGAGGCGCTTGAAATTATCCTGCACCAGCGCCACGAAACTGCCGAGCGCCATCGTCACCACCGCAATCACCGCGACGATGATCCAAACGTCCGAGGCTGCGACCAGCGGGTTGAGGAACACCCGCAGGATCACTGCGAACCCTGCCGCCTTGGGCCCCACCGACATGAAGGCGGTGATTGTCGTCGGCGCGCCTTCATAAACGTCCGGTACCCACATATGGAACGGCACCGCGCCGACCTTGAAGACCAGCCCCGCGACGATGAAGACCACCGCCAACAGCAATCCTGGATCGCGCGGATCGCCGGTCACGGCCTGAGCCATCCCGTCCAGTTGCGTCGTGCCGGTGAGCCCGTAGACCAGCGAAACGCCGTAAAGGAATATCCCGGTCGAGACTGAACCGAGGATGACATATTTCAGCGCCGCTTCGTTCGATCGGCGCTCTCGCCGCAGGAAACCGGTCAGCACATAGGTGCAGAGCACCATCAATTCGAGGCCCACGTAGATCGACAGGAGATCGGTCGCCGAGGCCATGATCATCATTCCCGAAAGCGCGAAGAGCAGCAGCACATAGTATTCGCTGCTCCCGATCCCTTCGATGTCGGCATATTTTCGCGAAAGGAGGAATGTCAGAACGGTGGCCAAGTAGAACACGAACTTGAAGAAGACCGCGAAGCGGTCGGCGATGAACATGCCCGTGTAGGCCGTCCGCACCTCGCTCGCCAGCAAGAGTGTCCCCAAGGCGGCAATCAGCACCACCGCGACGGAAGCCCAGACAAGGAAATGTTCTTGCCCCTTCCGCACAAACTGTCCCAGGATCAGCAGAATGCAGGCCCCGGTGACCACCACGATCTCGGGCAGGCTCGCCAGGACCGACTGGAAAAGCGCGGCGGCGGTCATTGGCCGCTCCCTTTATCATGCACCTGCGCCAGCAGATGCTTCACCGAGGCGTCGATGATGTTGAGAAGGGGTTTCGGATAGAGCCCGACCCAAAGCACGAAGACGGCCAGCGGCAGGATCGCGGCCATTTCGCGGGCGTTCACATCGCGTATCTTGAACCGGGCGCCGACGCTGGCCGGACCAAGCGCGACCTTCCTATACATGCCAAGCAAATAGGCCGCTCCCAGCAATGCGCCCAAAACGGCGGCCGCGCCGACGGCCAGGTTGGCCGCAAATCCGCCCGACAGCACGAGCAACTCGCCCACGAACGAATTCGTTCCCGGCAGCGCCATCGCCGACAGGGTGAACAGCGCAAGAGACGCCGTATAGACCGGCGCCGCCTTCATCAACCCGCCATATTCCGCTATGCTGCGCGTATGTGTCCGCTCGTAGATCAGGCCGACGAGCAGGAACAACGCGCCCGTTGTTACGCCATGATTGAACATTTGCAGGATTCCGCCCTCGAGCCCGCGGAGGTTCAGCGCAAAAATCCCCAGCGTCACGAAGCCCATGTGGCTGATGCTCGAATAGGCCACCAGCTTCTTCAGGTCGTCCTGCGCCAGCGCCAGCAACCCGCCATAGACGATCGCAAGCGCCGAGAGCACCAGCATCAGCGTCGAGTAATGCACCGACGCCTCCGGCAGCATCGGCAGCGAGAACCGCAAGAATCCATAGGCGCCCATCTTCAGGAGCACTCCGGCAAGGATGATGCTGCCCGCCGTCGGCGCCTGCACATGGGCGTCCGGCAGCCAGGTATGGACCGGGACCATCGGCACCTTGACCGCGAAGGCAATCAGGAAGGCGAAAAACAGCCAGGACTGGATCTGGAACGGCAAATCCTGCGCTGTCAGGGCGAGGATGTCGAAGGTCTCACCGCCGTGGAAATAGAGCACGATGACACCGATTAGGAACAGGAGGCTGCCCGCCAGCGTGTATAGGAAGAACTTGAACGCCGCATAGACTCGGCCTTCGCCGCCCCAGACGCCGATGATCAGGTACATCGGGATCAGCATCGCCTCCCAGAAGACGTAGAACAGGAACAGATCCAGCGCGCAGAACACCCCCAGCATCAGCGCCTGCATGACCAGCAGACTGACCATGAACTCCTTCACCTTGCGGTCGATCGCGACCCACGAGGCAAGCACGCAGATCCAGCCCAACAGCGCGGTCAGGAACACGAAGAGCGCGCTTATCCCGTCGATGCCAAGCGCATAAGTGATCCCGAGCGCGGGCACCCACGGGTGCGTCTCGGTGAACTGCATCCCGTGGGTCGTGGTGTCAAAGCTGGCCAGCATAGCGATGCACAGAGCAAGGTCGATGACGGTGACACCCAGCGCTGTCCACCGCACGGCATCGTCGCTGCGCAGAAACATCAGAACCGCTGCCCCGGCGGCAGGCGTGAATACGATGAGACTAAGTAGAGGCAACTCCATAACACCCCCTACCGCCACGCCACGGCGAAGACGACGGTGGCTGCGATCACACCAACGACCATCGCCAGTGCGTAATGGGTCACGACGCCGGTCTGGAGCCGCCGCAGCGCGCCGCCGCAGCGCAGGATCGCGCGGGCGACGCCGTTTACAACGGCGTCCACACCGGTGAGATCGACCGACAGTCCCGCCCGTGCCGCCCCATGCAGGAAGGGCAGCGCCGCGGTCTCGGACACGTCGCTCACCGTCTTCTCGTAGCGCGCCAGCGGTTTTTCGGCGAGCCACATGAAGTGTCGCGCGCCCTTGCGGTAGAACCAGTCGGTGTCGATGCTGATCGTGTTCTCGGGATCGAGCGCCCTGAGGAACACGACAAAGCCCAAGGCGGTGAACATCAGCACGCCGAGGCTCTCGGTGACATGGACCCCGGTGTAGGGTTCGAAGTCGACCGGATAAGGCAGAAGCGCGTAAAGTGGCTGGGGGAACACCCCGATCGCGATGCACAGCACCGCCGCCATGCCCATCGCAACGAGCATGTTGCGGGGAGGTTCCCGTGCCTCCAGCCTCTGGTCCGTGCCGAAGAACATGTAATACGGGAGCTTGAGTCCGGTGTGCAAGAACGTCCCCGACGACGCCATCGTCAGTGCAAGAACCACCAGCGCGCGGTGATCGTGTCCGGCGGCGGCCACCACCATCGACTTGGTGACGAAGCCCGAGAAGAATGGAAATGCCGAAATCGCAAAAGCGCCGACCATGTAGAGCGCAACGGTCAGCGGCATGGTCCTGTAAAGTCCGCCAAGCTCGGTGAGCTTGCGCCGCCCGGTGACGTAGATCACCGCCCCCGCGCCCATGAACAGGAGCGCCTTGTAAAGGATATGTGCGAAGGCATGGCTGACAGCCCCGTTCACCGCCATCTCGGTCCCGATGCCGATGCCCGCCACCATGTAGCCCACCTGACTGACGATGTGATAGGCCAACAGCCGCCGGCAGTCGTTTTCCAGCACCGCGTAGATGACGCCGTAGAGTGCCATCGCCGTACCGAGCCAGACTAAAAGCTCGGTTCCGGGAAACGCCCGGGCCAGCACATAGACGGCGGTTTTGGTGGTGAAGGCGCTCATGAACACCGCCCCGGTGACGGTTGCCTCCGGGTAAGCATCGGTCAGCCAGGCGTTGAGCGGCGGCACCGCGGCATTGAGGAGGAACCCGGCGAGGATCAGGTAGGCGGCGACGCCCATCTCCCCCCCGATCGGGCCGAAGAGCAGCGAACCTGCGGCGAGCCCGTGGAGAATGACGCCACCGAGCAGAACGACGCCGCCAGTGATGTGGACCATGAGGTAGCGGAAGCCGGCAGCGACCGCCTGCCGGCCGCCCTGGGCAAAGACCAGATAGGCAGAGGCAAACGCCATACCTTCCCAGAACAGGTACAGGGTCAGATAGTCGCCGGCAAAAACGACGCCAAGCGCGCTGCCGACGTAGACGAACGCAGCGACGTGCTGGCCGGCGCGCGTCAGGTGCAGCGCGTAGACCATTCCGATCAGCGCCATAATGGTGAAAACGGTGGCGAAGACGATGCTCAGCTTGTCCACCTTCGCGATGAGGATTTCCTCCCCGATGAACGATGCCGCGCCGTAGCTGCCCGGCGGCATCGTGAGCACGGCGAGGATTGCAAGCACCGGGATCAGTAGCAGATAGGCCGTACGGGTCGCGCCCTTCAGAAAGGGGATCGGCAGGGCGCCGAGAATGAACAAAAGGGCGGGATGGACGAAGTCAGTCATAATAGTCCTCGCGCCGCATGAGCCCACCCCGATGGCCGAGGAACTTGGAAACGAAAATCAGCAGCACGCAGGATAGGAAGCCGTAGACGGCCGACCAGCCCGGCAGGCGGTCCCACAGGTATTCGGCGTGTTCGCGGGAGACCAGGAAGTCGGCGATGACGATCAGAACGAGCACCAGATAGAACAAGCGGCGTCGCTGGTTCGCATATTTTCCGTCACCAAAGAAATCGACCACGCGCGTTATCATCTGACAACTCCTTCCGCCAGGGCGAGGAAATAGTCGGGGAAGATGCCCATCGACACCGACAGGATGGCGGTCGCAACCAGCGGGATCGTCATCATCGGAATTTCACGGACCGTCGTCGGGCTCTCCTGCGCCTCCGTCCCGAAAAAAGCGACATAGCTGACCGGCAAGAAATAGGCGGCGTTCAGGACCGAGCTCACCAAGAGCACGATCAGAAACGCGGTTTCCCCCGCCTCCACCGAGCCCCGCGCCAGATACCACTTGCTCACGAAACCCGCAGTCGGTGGCACCCCGATCATACTGAGCGAGCCGACGAAGAACGCCCCCATCGTCCAGGGCAGTCTGCGCCCGATACCGGCCATGTCGCTGATGTTCCGCTTGCCAGACGCGCAATAGATTGACCCGGCGCAGAAAAAGAGCGTGATCTTGGAGAACGCATGAACCGCAATGTGGATGATCCCGCCGACCATCGCGACCGGCGAGAGCAGAACCGCCCCAAGCACGATGTAGGAGAGCTGGCTGACCGTCGAATAGGCGAGCCTCGCCTTCAGGTCGTCCCGTGTCAGGGCGTAGACGGACGCCATCAGGATCGTGAACGAGACCAGATAGGCCGTGACGATGCCGAGCTCCAGCCGGTCCACCAGTCCCGTGCCGAAAACATGGAACACCACCCGCAGCACGCAGAACACGCCCATCTTGACCACGGCCACCGCATGCAGGAGCGCACTGACCGGTGTCGGCGCCACCATCGCGGCTGGCAGCCAGGCGTGCATTGGCATCACCGCAGCCTTGGCGAAGCCGAAGAGGTAGCAGAAATAGACGACCGTCAGCATCGGGGCCGAGGCATCGACGCGCGAGAGCAGCCCCCCCGCCACAAAATCGAGCGACCCCGCAATGTGGTAGGTCAGCGCCAGCGCGGCGAGAAGCACGCTTTTCGACGCGCCCATCAAATAGACGAGGTACTTGCGGCTGCCCGCCCATCCCTCTTCGTCCTCGTGGTGGTAAACGAGCGGATAGGTCACGAGGCTGAGCACCTCGTAGAAGATCACCAGCGTGAACAGATTGGCGGCGAAGGCACCTCCGACCGCAGCCGCGAGACTGGTGGCAAAGCAGGCAAAGAATCGAGTCTGCGCGTGCTCGTTCAAGTGCCGCATGTAGCCGATGGAATAGATTGCGGCCACGATCCACAGCAGCGACGAGACTGTGGCAAACACCATGCCGAGCGCATCGACGCGGAAAGCGAAGTCAATCCCCGGCAAAATCTCGAACAGGCGCAGATCGACTGTCCTGCCCGCCAGCACTGTGGGCGCCATCGAGGTGACAATTGCGAACATGGCGACCGCCGCCAGCGGCGAGACGACATCACGGAGTTTCTCGCGGTTGTTCAGAAAGAGAACCGCAAGGGCCGCCAGGCCTGCGACGGCGACGGCAAGCAGCGGCCGGATCGATATCACCGGGTCCAAGCCGCTATCCTTTCATCATGGTCACTTCGTCGACCTTGAGGGTGGATTTGTTCCTCACGAGGGCGACCAAGATACCGAGAGCGACGGCAACCTCCGCCGCAGTGATTGCGATGACGAAGATCGCGAAGATCTGCCCGCGGAAATCGCCGTAGTAACGCCCGAAAGCGATAAAGTTAATATTGACCGAGTTGAGCAGCAGCTCCAGTGACATCAGCACGACCAGAATATTGCGCCTGACCAGCACGCCCGCCGCTCCGATCACGAACAGGACCACTCCGAGCAAAATATACCACCAGAGAGGAACCATCACCGCTGCTCCTTCCGCGCCAACACGATGGCGCCGACCAGGGCGGCGAGCAGGATGACGGAGGCGACTTCAAACGGCAGCAGATAGTCGGCGAAGAGTGTCGTGCTGAGCTGCCTGATCTCATCGCCACCGCCCACAGCGACGGGCTCAGTGACCGAAAAACGGTTGCTCCAGAGCACCAACACAAACATCTCGACCCCAAGCAGGACGAGCAGCACCAGAGCCGGCAAGTTGCCACCCGGCAAGAACCGCTGCAACACCGCTTCGCGTACATCGATCATCATGATCACGAATAGAAACAGGACCATGATCGCGCCGACATAGACGAAGATCTGGATGACCGCGAGCAACGGCGCTTCGAGCAAGACGAAGATTGCCGAGATCTGCAGGAAACACGCCATCAGCGCCAATGCGCTGTGAACCGGATTCCGCGCCAGGACCACCGTCAGGGCCGTAATCACGGACACCGTAGCGAACAGAAGAAAGAACCCCTGATCCATCGACGCCGACCCTCCGACGCGAACCGTCATCCGGCGCGAGACGGCCGGATTTGAGATAGCGCCGCACTCACAAATTGTGCCCTAATATCGGATTTTTCACAAGATTATTGTCATCGGCGGGGCAAAGCCAGGCTGATGTGGCGAAGGCCGCTCGCGAAAGCGCGCTCTTTTGATGGATGGTACCTCAGGCAGAATCGGGCACTATCCAAATCATCGTCCAGCTGAGAGACGCGACGAGCCCGCCGCGTCGCCCTCACTCGGAAAAACGAACTCCTCAGTTGAACCAAGATGCGACAGCCGACCAAGCCAAGGTGAGGGCATGGTCGATCACCGCGATCCCCATGACGACGACGAACACGACCCCGAATACGGTCGCGATCCCGTCGATCGCCTTGCGATCATCTTCGACGACAATGATGCGCCTATCGTCACCAGACATCAGACCTGTTCCTACCGTTCCCGATCATCATGTTCATTTCGCGCCTTCGTGTCGCCGTCGATCCGGCGGTTTTGCACGTCTGCCTCCCGTCCGGATCCACCCGCTGGAGCACCGCGCTCCGGATTGGCAGCCGGCTCGGATCGTTCGGATCTTGCTGCGGTCTTTTCGCGGTCGGCTTTCTGCCGTTGACGTTCGACCGCCTGCAACATATTCCTGAGCGCCTCGTCGACGTCGGCGACGTCGCGGATCAGCCCGTTGCCGGCAGCCCCGAGCTCGGCTGCCTTCAGCAACTGCGTATCGAGCGCCTGCTTCAACGCCCGGATCGTGTCAGGCGCCCCGGTCTCCGCCCGCTCCAGTGCGTCGCGAGACCGTTCGACATCAACGAGAACCGTGTTTGCCGCTTCGGCAGCCGCGCGGCCGTAGCGTGCAACCGCATCGTTCCATCGTTGTCTTTCATCTTCGCGGTCGCTGCCAGCCGTGCTGCGATCCTGCTGATCGCCGCCGCGATCTCTGTGCTCGACGAGTTCGACGAGTTCTCGCCGCACATTGACATGCTCGCGGGCCGCCGTCGCGATCTCGTCGAAACCGGCGCGCTCCGCCGCCGGCATTATCCGTTCCGCCTGCAACAGTGCGGTCTCGACCCGCTTCTCGTAAGCCTCGAATTCAGGTCGTGTCATGTGGCGCATATCGTCACCCTCCGAAACAAGTTCGACCAACGTCAGCAAATCTGTTCTGAATTGCGCACCAGAATTGGATTTCTCACCCTGTCCCGACAGCTGCGGGTCAGCCGCCACGCCGCGATCGTCAAGCCGGCTCAGCTGAGCGTCAACAAACTCTCGTACGGGCTGAGACAGCTGCGACCGCCCGAATTCGAGCCATTCCTGTTGGGCGGCTCTGGTATAGGTCTGGCTGCGAGCGGTATGGGGAATGCTGCTTTGCAGATCTGCCCGCTTCGCGTCGTAGCGCCGCTGTGCCGCCTCACTGGTTGCCTCATGGTCGGTGCGACCGATGGTGTTCACCGGCCGCACCTGGTTTTTGGAATAGGCCGCCGGGCTGGCCCGATCCCGGCGATCGGTCATTTCCATGGCAATGCCGTGCATCCGGGCCTTCTCGGCCATCGTCAGCCGCCATTGCCGAAACGTCGAAATGGTCGTCTCGATCCGGTCGCCGCCATCCGAGCGCATCGCGACGATGGCATGCACATGCACATGCGGACGTTTGCCCCCCGCCTCCTGCGCCTTGGGATCGCTTACAGCGTCGTGCAGCGAAAACACATACCGGTGGCCGGCAAACTGGCTCCCGAGAAAGTCGCGGGCCGCATCCTGGAAGGCCGTCACATCGGTGCCCGCCCGTGCCGACAGGATGAGATGCATGACATCGCGCGGCTTGCGGCTATGCAGCTGATGCCGCCATTCCAGCTGGACGAGATCGCCGGCTTGTTTGGCGTCGGAGATCGACCGCCCCTGCTCATCCTGAACATTGCCCGTGTGGGTTTCAACAAGCGACCGCAGACGGCTGGTGCCGTAGTCCGTGCCATTGCCATAGCCGGTGAATTGGAACTTTGCGCTCGCGTCTTCGGCAAGGCTCGCATCCAGACGCTGCTGCACGATTGCGCTTGAAGCACAGCCATTCCTTCGATATCGAAGCCACTACCATCCGAGCGCTCGCTCACCGCAAAGGCAAAGGCACGGTCGCCGAGACCCTGCGTCACGATCTGCCGCGCCCGCGCGAACACGTCATCACCGCCACGGCCGTCCTCTGTGACGGCGACATGAAACAACCCGATGTCCCGGCTCTCGGCCCGGTTGTTCATCAGGTGATCCCACTCGCCGCCCACCGCGGAAAGCTGGTCACGCCCCCGGAGCTGCTCGCCGCGTTCGTTCTCGACCACGACATCGCCGTTGCGCGAGACATAGGTGATCATCGCCGCCACTCGCCCGCCGCCGCCGAACGATGCCATCTTCACCACGGCCGGCTGACTGCCGGAGGCAAGGCCGGCAAATCGCGCCCGCATCGGCCGATCGGCGCGACGATGCATGCCGGCTCCCAATCCCGGGCGATCCCTTCCTCCCGCCCGGAATCCGCCTCCCCGACCTTTCGATCCACCTACCAGCTCCGAAGTGCCGGCAGCCCCTCCCCGACGGCGGCGCTCGTCCTCGTCCGACGATGGCCGCCGCCCCAGCGACAGATCATGGAGAAAGGCTGCCTTGCGGCTCTCCCATTCGGCGGTGAACGCTCCCAGGAAAAACTCCATCAGGCTCTCCCCACCCGCATTCGAGCGCCACGCGCGGCGAATGACCGGAGCTCAAGCAGCAGTGCGGCGACGGCACGCTGACCATCAGCGATCACCGCCCTCTCCGCCTCGGGCCGACCGGGTTCTCTCCGGTTTGCCGCCCGCGCCAGCTGGTTGAGGTTGACGCCGACGGCTTGGAGATCGGACAGAAGCAGGCCAAGGATGGCGCGATCCTCCGGCGTCAGGAAGGGACGCACGCCGGCCCCCTCCAGCGTCAGCGACCGCATGAACGCCGAAATCGTCAGTCCCGCCCTTGCGGCAGCATCGTCGATCCTGGCCATGTCGCTGGCGCTGAAGCGGGCGTGAACCACCCTGTTCTTGCGCTCGGTTCGCCCGTCCCGTCCAGAGCCAACACGAGCGCCGGCGGTACCGCTTTCCCTGGGTGTCAACGCGCGCATCGGACCTTCCTCGAAGCCGGCCGCAGGCCCATCGACGGCCCGTCCGTCGATCGTCAGCAAATTTGTATCACAAATTTGCGTATCCTGCCAAAAACGATAGTACCGATTCGGTAACATATGTTCAAGTCGATACATAACGATCCACGCCCGACCTCCGGCCGTCGACAGCCATGCGCGCGCCGCACAGCCGAACCGATCGCCGCAGGCCAGGTGCAAGGACCGACGCGACCAGCACCACCTACATCCGCCATAACGATTTGATTTGTATGAATGTAGTGATCAACCCTACATCCACTCGCTCCAATGCGACAATGTGTTTGTGGTGTGCAATTGGGGAGTGTGGAATATAGTCCACACTGTAGGCCGGACCTGTAGTTCAAAAACATCCGCGTCATCGATATGAATATGATGTATTCACCATTTTCTTGCCTGGATCCCGGCGTTCGAGGCATGAGTGCAGGGAATAGAGCCGCTCCGGAGGGGGCACCCAAGAACCTTCACGCTCACCCAACCGAAGGCGCTCAGCTCTCCGTTCAGCCGACCTTGTTCGGCAGTCATAAAGGATTCGCCGCGGGCGGTCAGGCAAGGGTCAGGACCTTCGACATGGCGCTGGCGCGGCTGGAGGGTTCGGAGCGACGCAAGGGTCGGCAGGAAGAATGCCTTCCTGAACCGGCCGATCGGCGGCCCAGATAGAACGACCGTCCGATGACGTCGGTGTTGAACTCGTCCAGTGTGGTGTACGGTCATTCATCAAAGATGTGAATCGATTGGTCGCAATCGATTCACATATGTCGTTGGACGGCGAGTCCGGTTCAGGCGACGCTGGCCTCATGCACCGGCATCGTTATCGCCTCCATGTCCAACGCATCGACGCCACCAAGAACATGGCGCGCTTTTATCTGCTGTCGATCGAGCCAACACTGTTCGGCAATATATCCCTGGTTCGAAACTGGGGCCGGATGGGAACGCGTGGCCAGGAGCGCGTGCATTTCTTTGAAAATGAAAAGGAGGCTCTTACCCTCTTCCTCGATATTCTCCGCGAGAAACGGAAAAAGGGCTATCGACCCGCGCCGCGCTGTGGAAATCATCGCCTTTGATTGCAGTTTTCAGTATTGGGCCGATGACAACTATATCCGGTGGTGACAAGGATTTGCGGTCAACATGAGGGGAAAACATCAGTGACAACGACGAATGAAATCGCGGATAAAGTCGCAGGCGATCATGGCCTGACTAAAGTTCAGAGCAAGGCCATCGTGGAGGCCGTGTTTGCGGCGATCACCACGGCCGCCACCTCGGGCGCCGAAACATCGATCCCTGGCTTCGGCAAGTTCAAAGTCAAGGACACGGCGGAGCGCGAAGCGCGCAATCCGGCGACCGGCGCCACGATCAAAGTGGCCGCGGCAAAGAAGCTGGCCTTTACCCCGGCCAAGGCATTGAAGGACACGCTGAACAAGTAATCCGTCGGATCGCAGGGGGCCCCGCCTTTTGGCAGGGCCCTCGCTGCCATTAGTCCCGGTTAGACCGGGACCAGATCAGGGAGAGGCCTTCCTCGCCTTCGACCTCGATAAGGGTTGCGTAGATCGGAGCGGGGAAGCTCGGATCGTCGAGCTTGACCGAGAGGTAGTCGCGGCCTTCGTTCGACGTCTTCTTCCAGGCGGCGCCGAACTCGACATTGCCTGCGAAGATACGGAAGTCAGGGCCTTTCTCGGTGGAGCGCTCGACTGCGCGGATTGTTGCCTTGACGTTGAGGTTGAGGGTCTTGATGGTGCCGTTGAAGCCGTTGCCCGAAGCGGAGAAAGAGCCGATGGTTGCCATTGTCGTGTTCCTTTTCTGTTATTCGGGCCGCGCCCATCGCGGCCTCATATGAGGAGCCACTCGTCAAGTTGCTGTTTCGAGCCGCGGGTGGCGGGTTTTGGTGACGCCCCAGGTGCGGGGCGTCGTATCGAGCGCGGTCAGTCGCCAGAACGGCGGTTCGGCCGCGACCAGATAAGGCTGAAGCCCTTGCCATCTTCGTCTTCGACCAGATTGGCGTAGAGCGGAGCGGTGAAGCTCGGATCGTCGAGTTTGAGACCGAGATAGTTGCGGCCCTCGTTGGACTGCTTGGACCAGGCGGCTCCGATTTCGATGCGACCGACGAAGACGCGGTGACTGGGAGCGTTTTCGCCGCTGGAGCGCGTATCGGAAACGATGCGGACGTTTTTGGTCTGGAGGGAAAGAGTGACGATCTCGCCGCTGAAGTCGTTGCCGGATTGTTGGAAGGTTCCGATGGTAGCCATTGTCGTTCTCCTGACTGGGTTGCCGAAGCCGCCCCTTGCGGCCTCGATAGCGGTCGTGAGGCGCCGATCGGGCCGACTGCATCCCAACGGGACCGCAGCGCTAAGCGCAGGGCGGCGAAAGCCGAACTTGTTGTCTCGCGAGGAATGCGGCGAAGCCGCAGGGGAAGAAGTTCGGCGAAGCCGTTGCAGGATCAGGACAGATTGGCGTCAGACCCGCCTGAAGAGAGGTCGTAAGGGGCGGCTTCCGGACACCGGTCTCGCGAGAACGATGCTGGGCAACGGTTTTCCAACTATGAGCCGGCACTGGTGGCGCGTCGGAGTTCGCCTTTTGAACCTGCGGTCTGAGCCCGTTCCTTGATCCGCGCCCTGCACGTATCAACCTCATATCCGGTCGCCGTTTGAACGGCCGCACCATAATCCCGCCTGCGGCGGCTAGGGCTCAGGAGGACGAGACCATTCTCGATGACGGCGTTTGAAGCCATGCCGCGTTTCGGTCGTCCACCTGGTTCCGGCGAGGCTGATCAGGCCTGTGCCGAACTGGTATGCGCTTAAACGGTCACGGTCTGATCACCGCGCCCTCGATCACGACGCCCGCGCTGGCGTACTTCCACAACGCCACAACCAGCTTGCGCGCCAGCGCCGTGATCATCACCTTCTTGAAGCGGCCGCCATTTTGCGCGACCCGTTCATTGAACCAACGACTGAGCGTTGATGCTGGCTGATGCCTTAGCCAAAGCCAGGCCATTTCCAACAGGGTCGATCGAAGCCGAGGATTCCCGGACTTGCCGATCCCTTGTTCCCGGTCAATCGATCCGCTCTGCCAAGGCGTTGGCGCTAGCCCTGCGTACGCGGCGACCTGCCGCCGATTGTCGAAGCGTCGGAACAAGCCCTCACCCCAGAGAACGGCGGCAAACTCGGGTCCGATACCGACGACCTTCGACAGCAACACCACCTGGCGAGCAGATTGCCGTTCCTCCGCAAGCATGTCGTCGCGCTCTGCCTCGACATCCTTGATCTGGTCGATGAGCAGCTCCATTCGGGCCAGCTCGCGTAGAACCTGCCGCTTCATGTGTAGCGGCAGAGCCCGTCCATCGCCCGTACGAAGGGTCTCCAGCTGCTCGTGTCGATCACGTCGCAGGGGATCGTAGCCGGTGATGCCCTGTGAGAAGAGCAGACCCTTGATACGGTTGCTATGTCGGATACGCTCTTCCATCAGAACTTTCCGCTCTCGGACGATGCGACGGCGATCTTCTTCATCGGGGGTCGGCACCCGCAACATCGAGCAGACCCGCGGCTCTCCCCGTTTGAAAGCGAGCAGCGCACGGATCAAAGTCTCGCCGTCTAACCTATCGGTCTTCACCCGCCGCTTGCGACGTGATGTGGCAATCGAGGCTGCGTCAACGACATGACTCTCATAGCCCTCTGCTGTCAGCGCCCGGTGGACCCAAAATCCATCGAGACCAGCTTCCTGGATGATGATGAACGGATATTGGCGGCCGGTTCGATCGTGTGCTTTTCGGCGCAGTAGCCCAAGTTGGGCAAATAGAGCGGCGATGTCGCCTCCGGCAATAATATGCCGAGACATCTTCTCACCGGCGCCGGGCGAGATAGACGTGAGCAGCCATGTCTTTTTGCTCAGTTCGATTGAGGCGTAAATTGCTGCGAGCTCAATGTGATCACCTGCTTGGACCTTATCTCGCGTCATCGTCCTGCTCCTTTCCGCAACGGCATTGACGTCAACCAGATCACAACAGATCGCCGCCACTACTCATAGGATCTCGATGGCTGTCGATCAGACCGGGGACGATCGGCACGCACCCGCAGGGCCGAAACGCAAGTGGAGGACGGCTGGGCCGAGGCTTTCTTGGCTCGCGAGGAATGATGGCGATCCGGGGTTCCCGCGTGACCTGTCACGTGGGGTGGTCGCTGGCAGGGGAAGAAAACGAGGCGGCCGTTGCGGACGCCGACCGAGCCGAGCATCGCGAGGCGGTCTTCGGTCAGACATGCCCCATCGAGACCGTAGAGGGCGAGCCAGCTGACAGACGGACAAGAATATGGCAAATGGCATCATCTGGCGGTGATCGGTTGCTCCAACACGCCAAAGTGGCCTATGCCAAGCTCAATCGCCGTCTCGAAGCACCGCTGGCTGGGACCAAGCCCTTCCTTTCTACCTCTTGGTTGCCACTTGATCCTGCACCGGGGGCTGTCCAGTAGCTAAATGGCCGACTGCTGTGGCGGGCTGATTGCTCGCCTGAAGAACTTGGCGCAGACATTTGAGGCTTACGAAGCCGAGCCAGCGGTTGCGCTCAGTGGTGTAGCCACTCGGACGGCCGGCGATCTTGGGAACCAACCCATGCCTCAGTTTGCGGTACTTAGTACGGCGCGCGGTCAGACTCCAATGGAGATAATATTGCAAATCTTGAGGTTAAGTCGGCGCAAACATTCTACATAACTGTATCCGCCGATCAAGATTCTGCAGAAATACGCGAATTATGCCGTCCAGCCTGAAATCTGATCTTCAGTGGCAACGACCTTGCCATAGGCAAAAGCAAGTGCTGACATGAAGGCAGCGTGGACCTGAGCGGCCGGCACCACATTGCCGTTGAATTCGATGTCGCGTGTCGCGCAAGCGTCTTCCACGATAGTGGTGTTATAGCCGAGGTCGACCGCGGCACGGCTCGTCGCATCAATACACATATGGCTCATCGCGCCTACGATGACGACATCCTCGATGGTCTCTGCATCCAAGACTTCCTTCAACTCCGTTTGACGAAAGGCGTTTGGATAGTTCTTGGTAATCACCAGCTCGCCATCAACGGGTTCGACGGCCGGAATGATCTCCGCCCCTTCCGTGCCAACAGCGAAAAACGGCGCGTCGGCCGGGCTCTCGTGCCTGACATGAATGACCTTGTCACCTGATGAACGGGCGGCCTCGACCACTCTGACTGCGTTGGCAATTGCCTTATCGATACCGACAAGCGCGAACTTGCCATTGGTCAGATAGTCTTTTTGAAGATCGATAACGATCACTGCGCGCTTGTTCATTGGCCCCATCCATTCTTGCCGTTGCAGATGACGTCTAGATATTTTATCCACGACTAGCGCATAATCGGCGAATTCGACAAATTCAGAGGCGATATGGCCATCTCTCAAAAACTACCCGAAATCGGGATCGTGTCCTATCCTGGCGCACAGGCTGCGTCGGTGCTCGGAATGACGGACATTCTGATTTACGCCGACGGGTGTGCCAGGAAGAAGCTTGCAGGCGACAGACCTTTGTTGCGCGTCAGCCATTGGCGGATGGACGCGGAGGAAGTACCCGTTCGCATCTTCGACACGGTCCCAGATGCGCAGGAAAGCCCGACCGTTCTCATCATCCCGCCAGGCCTCGGCGATCCGATACCAAGGGAGATTGCCTCCTCGTACGCCCGATGGCTATGTTTGCAGCATGCGGCGGGCACTTGCCTGTCCTCCATCTGCAAGGGCGCGTTTCTGCTCGGCGAGACAGGTTTGATCGCAGGGCGAACTGTGACAACGCATTGGACCTATGAGGAGGCGCTTTTGTCGCGGTTTCCCGATGCCAGGGTGAATACCGACAGGCTAATCATCGATGATGGTGACATCATAACTGTGGGGGGCATGATGGCTTGGCTCGACCTCAGTCTGAAGTTCATTGATCGTTATCTTGGGCCTGTCGTGATGATCGAAACCGCCCGTACCTTCCTTGTGGACCCTCCCGGTCGCGAGCAAAGTTACTACAGCGCCTTTTCTCCTCGGCTCAACCATGGTGACATGCCGATTCTGAAGGTTCAGCATTGGCTTCAGACAACTGGAGCCAGGGAGACAAGCCTTGCCATTCTGGCTGCGCAAGCGGGATTGGAGCAACGGACGTTCATCCGGCGCTTCCGGAAGGCGACCGGGCTCACGACAGGCGACTACATCCAGCGCATCCGGGTCGCGAAAGCTCAAGAGCTGCTGCAGTTCACCAAAACCTCGATTGAACAGATCGCTTGGGACGTCGCCTACACAGACCAAAGCGCGTTCCGGAAAGTATTCGGCAAAATCGTTGGGCTCACACCAGGTGAATACCGCCAACGGTTTGGAACATAGGGGTCGTTTGCGGGAGGGGGCGAAAATACTACCTTAAGCCTCCCCCGAGAAAACCGCCCGGCTTGGTCGGATGGGATGCAGTTAGTTTCTGACGCCCAATGCAAGGCGGCAGGCCAATCCTGCGAAGACTGTCGCGAGACGATACTGCGGCAGCTTCCTGAACCGGACCAAACCGGTGACACGACGTCGACAGCGCCGGCTGGGCAATATGCACCCGGGCCGCAGCTCGACCGAAATGGAGCTCGTCGGCAACGGCGACGAAATAAGTAAGTTGGCGCAGTTCCATGCAAAAACCTTGTAACCAAGTGCATGTTCACCGTTGGTCGCGACACGGACCCGACGGCCAAAAAAGCGCGCAAGGCTTCAATCGGAGCCGCGAATCGTTGCAACCCTCATGCTCAAAAGGTAAGTTAAGGATGTTTAGCATCTAAAACTTTTGTTTTCAATACCAAACTTTCGAAAAAAGAAGGTTACATTGATAAAACCAGCTCAATGTCGCGCTGCCCGAGCTCTCCTTGATTGGACCCAAAGCCAACTGGCCGACCGTACCGCGATTAGCGCTGTGTCCCTCCGCGCCTTTGAACGGGGTGGCGAAATGCGTGAGAGCAATTTGAGACTCGTGCGGTTCACGTTTGAGGCTGCGGGGATCGTGTTCGAGCAGGAAGGCGAAATGGTTCAAGGAGGAATTGGCGTGCGCTTGAAATCCAGCAATACCTAGTCCGTCGGTGAGTTCCATAAGGTTTCGCGACAGGAGAGACCGTACCGATAGGATCGTTGGCAGGCTACGACGCCACTGGCCATAGGAGGGGCTGCCCCATGGACGATAGAAGAACAGCGTTTCGTCAGTTGCATGAGGAGCCGGGAGCATTCATCATTCCGAACCCTTGGGATATCGGAACCGCGCGGATACTTGCAGCGTTGGGCTTTCGAGCGTTGGCAACAACGAGCGCCGGCATGGCATTTTCATACGGTGTTGCCGAGGGACAAACGTCTCGCGAGGATACTTTGAATCATTGCCGTGCTCTAGTATCGGCAACTCCCCTCCCAGTTTCGGCCGATCTCGAAAAGGGATTCGGGGATAGCCCGGAGAGTTCAGCCCAAACCATTCGCGCCGCCGCTGATTTGGGTCTTGCCGGTTGCTCACTCGAAGACCACACGGGCAACCCCGAGGAACCGATCTACGATTTCTCCTTTGCCGTTGAGCGCATCCAGGCGGCCGCGGAGGCTAGGTCAGCCCTTTCTCATGATTTTGTTCTCACGGCCCGGTGCGAGAATTTCATGTGGGGGCGTCCCAACCTGGACGATACTATCAAGCGTCTTCAGGCTTTCGAAGCGGCTGGCGCTGACGTGCTGTACGCACCAGGTCTCAAGGACTTGGACACGATCCGCCTTGTCTGCGAGTCCGTATCGAAACCGGTCAACATCGTCATGGGCCTTCCGGGAACGACATTCAGCGTTGCGGAACTGGCGTCTGTCGGGGTCAAAAGGATCAGCGTCGGTTCAGCGCTGGCGCGTCTCGCCTACGGGGCGTTTGCAAACGCCGCACGGGAGATGGTCGCGAGCGGGACGTTTGAGTTCGCGCAGCAGGCCATGGGGTTTGCCGAACTTGAGGGCTTTTTCACCGGCGTTGCCAAGCCGTGACGTGTCGTGTTCAAATTATGCGACCGACTTTTGCGACAATTGTACTGATGATTGTGGCTTACCGAAAACCGCAATGGCGGAACAGACGCCAGCGAACTGCAAGGTCGCTCCGGTCGCCTCGGCGACGGTCGGCCATCTCCCCTCGAACATAAAGCCGTAGACGAGGCCGAAGATCGTTTCTGCAACGATGAGCTGGGCAGAGAGAGCCAGAGGCAGTCGCCGCGAGGCGACGACCCAGCACCAGGTCGCAAACCATGATCCCGCCAATCCCATCACCAGTGCCCATCCGATAAAGCGGCACAGGTCTGGTGACGCAATCGTGGCCGATGATCCGAAGGATGTCAGCGGCAACAGGAAAAGGCTTCCGAGGGCCGCACCGATCCCTTGAAGACCAGTCCATTGTAATCCGTCAGGCGCATCGGCCGACCGCATGACGGCGGCGTTCACCATCCCGTAGATGATCCATATCGTCAGCGCGACGGTGCTCGCGAGGATGCCGAGCAGGACCGACCTCATTCCGGAGACATCGGTCGCGCCGATCGTCGCGATGTTTACCACCGCCACCCCGACCCCTATCAACAGAAGCGGAAGCGCGAGGGCTTGCCACGGTGCGGAACGATCACGAAGGTTGGCGATGATCGCTAGGAAAACGGGCATCGTGCCGATGATGACCGGCGGGATCGCAGCTCCTGCGAGCTGCACGGCGAGAGCCGCACTGACGAAATAACCCACATATCCAGCACCGCCGAGAAGCAGACCGATCACGAGCCGGTCGAGCGAAATCCCGGTCGGGCGAAATCGCCGGTCGAACATCAGGACAGCACAGGCAAGGCCGAAGATGCCATAGCGGGCGACGGTTAAATCCCATGCCGTAAACGGCACGACGGCGCGGGGCGCAACGAAGGTCAGGCCCCACAAGGCGCAAGTGGTGAGTCCGGCTATGATCCCGATCGGCATGCTTGTCTCCCTGTTCGGGCAAGGATGCAATGCGATCTGATCGATTCATATGGAAATTCAGTGGACGTTTTGCTAAGTTGCCTTCCATGTCAAAGGCAAAAGCGTTTGAAAACCTTCAATCTGGAAATTCAACTCTCGACGAGACGGATGCGCGGATTCTCGGCGCGCTCGATTCCGACGCCCGCTTGTCGATGAGCGAGCTTGCGCGTCTCGTTGGCATGTCGGCGCCGAGCGTTTCGGAGCGCGTCCGCAGATTGGAATCATCCGGCGTCATTCGCAGCTTCACGATCGATGTCGATACCAGAGCGATCGGCTACCAGATAAGGGCCATGGTGCGGATCAGGCCGCTTCCCGGTAAGCTGCATCTTGTTGAGCGGCTGATTCAGGAGCGGCCGGAGTTCATCGAATGCGACAAGATCACCGGCGACGATCCCTTTCTTGCCCGCCTGGTCGTCCACTCGATTGAGGAGATGGACGATGTTCTGGAAGCGCTGTCCGAACATGCCGTCACCAGCACGGCCGTGATCAAGGGAACATCGGTCAAAAGGCGCCTGCCGCCTCTGTAGCAAAATCAGGGCGACGGCTTAGCAACGGACTTCGCACCAACCGAGCCTCCGCGCGGCAAGGTCATACTGAGCCACATACTGTTGCCTTCCCGCACCGATCATAACAAATCGCACGGAACTGCCTGCCCACTCCCCTTTGCCTTGATGTTGGAGTGGACGGCCCCTGAACGGCATCGAAATGTGCCAGAATGAGCTGTTAAGATCTCAATCGAAGGGGCCGCCCATGGACAAGATTATTCGTATTGGCATGGATACGTCAAAGCATGTTTTTCAGTTGCATGGCGTGAATGCTGGAGAGAAACCAGTCTTGCGCAAGAAAATGCGACGCAAGGAGATGATCGACTTCTTCACGACCTGCCCGCCAACTTTGGTCGCGATCGAGGCCTGTGGTGGTTCGCATCATTGGGCACGGCTGCTCACCTCATTCGGACATGAGGTAAAAATGATCGCGCCGCAACTTGCCAAGCCCTACGTCAAGCGGAACAAGAACGACGCGGCCGATGCGGAGGGGCTCTGCGAGGCAATGAGCCGCCCAACGATGCGGTTTGTTCCCGTTAAGACAGTTGACGAACAAGCGGCACTCATGCTGATCAGCGTCCGTACCCGTCTCATAGCCAACCGCACCCAACTCGCCAACGCAATCCGGGGCTACGCCAATGAGTTTGGTGTCTCCGCAGCCAAGGGGCTGGCGCATATCCCTCTGCTGCTTGAAAAGGTACAAGCCGACGGGACTGTGCCAGAGCTCGCACAGGAATTGTTCATGAGCCAGGCCGAGGAATACGCCCAGCTGGAAAAGAAGATTGCTGATGTGGAGGCCAAGGTAAAGGCATGGCAGCGTAACGACGAACGCAGCATACGTCTCAACACCATTCCCGGCATTGGCCCAATCGGTTCGGCTCTTTTGATAATGAAGACACCCGCTCCGGAGCTCTTCAAATCTGGTCGCCAGTTCGCGGCCTGGATAGGGTTGACGCCAAAGGATCACTCGACCGGCGGCAAGCTGCGGCTCGGTGGTATCACGCGAGCCGGCGATGAAGCTCTGCGGGCCGTCCTGGTGGCTGGAGCAACCGCTGTCATTCATCACGCGCGGCGATCTGGCAAGGCTTCTCGATGGCTGGCGGAACTGCTCAAGCGCAAGCCGCCTAAACTTGCAGCTGTCGCACTCGCTAACAAGATGGCGCGCGTGGCCTGGAAGCTCATGGTCTCTGGAGAGACATACAGCGCACAATCAGGACCAGCTTTGACGGGATGCGTCGCATGAAGATTGGGAAGCAAGAACCCGGGACATCCTGATCTTCGCCACGTGTTGGTAATACGACAACTTGCAAGATAATAGCAGATGGTGTGATCGATCGATCCGGGACACAGGATACCCCGGGGATCCCTTTGGCCCCTCAAGGCCGCCTTGATGTCTGGGACCTGTGTTGCGGAAACCATCTTGGCCAGCGTTCATGTGCGAACGCAACAACAGGCCGGACATATGGACGCAAGCGATCAGATCAAATCATCTCAAAATATCTTGCGAGTCGGGGGCCGTCCACATAAGGGATCAGAACCAACGACCCTGTTGTTACAAAAGCATCCCGTCGAGAATTCCCCATTGGCCGAGATCGACTCGGCCTGGATGGAATGACCGATTTGGGGCCGAAAGCCGTCGGTCGGCTTCCGGGCTCCGATTTTCGAAAGCAGACCTTGAGCCTGGCGGACGCGTGATCTGACGCGAAGTGGACGTTCGGTCGCCCTCGGCCGAACGCACGCGCCGACGACCCCCTTCGTAAGTCCGAAATCCTTGGTTTCAGTCCCATCATTTCAGCTATAAGGTGGGAGACATCGCCCAAAGGGGATTCAAGGCCAATGCCCCCAGAGAAGAAGGACCGTTCGCCTGTTGCGCTGGAACAGCGCGACATAAGCGCCGACCAGCGCATGTTCTCACCTTCCGTTGCGCGAAATTCGGCGCCGATCCTCGCGGTCCTAAAACGTGTCCTTCCAACACGTGGCGCCGTGCTGGAGATTGGATGCGGGACCGGCGAGCACGCCGTGTGTTTTGCGGGAGCAATGCCCAACCTCACCTGGCAGCCGAGCGATCCGGATGCCGACGCCCGCACCAGCACGTCTAGCTGGATCAAATTCGCAGGGCTGAAGAATGTGCTGGCACCGCGGGATATTGATGTGTGCTCAGGACAATGGGGCGTCGAACAAACGGGGCATTTTGACGCCATCGTGTCGATCAATATGATCCATATCGCGCCATGGGCGGCAAGCTTAGGATTGTTCGCAGGAGCTGGCCGTTTGCTTCACGCTGGTGGGCTTCTTCTTCTCTACGGCCCATTCATGCGCGACGGGGCACACAACGCCCCCTCGAACGCAGCTTTCGACGCGGCTCTAAAGGAGCGCAACCCATCCTGGGGTGTGCGTGATATCGCTGATCTTGAACAAGTGGGTGAGGCCGCTGGACTTAATCTCCGCGAGACGATCGAGATGCCTACCAACAATATGTTGCTGGTCTTCTCCAGCGGTAGTGCCTGAACGACAAGCGGGCGCGAAAGAGACGTGGGCCTATAGCAGCATTCGGGCGCTTTGCTGCCGTTCGAGGTCGATCCGAGGAACGTGCGGTATGTGCTAGAATGCGGCCGAAGGCGGAACGCGACAGACGCACTGCGAGGGGCGGTGTGATCGAACCGGAATTCGCGCGACCGAGTGCCAACGTTGTGCTCTTGGAAGGGGAGACGAGGACTATGCCGACACCAGAGCAACCCAGTCTAATAGTTCGACAGAAATCCCCACAGAACACCGAGTTTCCGTTTGCGTCGCTCTCCGATTGGCTGATCCCAACCGAGCTGTTCTTCGTGCGAAACCATTTCCCCTCGCCGGACCTCGATGCGCGAGACTGGAGATTGCGCGTTGGCGGGGCGGTGGAGCGGCCGATCGAACTTGACCTCGACAGCATTAAGGCGATGCGGAGCACGACTTTCACCGCCGTCGTCGAGTGCGCAGGGAACGGCCGCGTCTACTATGTGCCACCGAAGGAGGGGTTGCAGTGGCAGAACGGAGCCGTCGGCAATGCTGCGTGGACAGGTGTTCTTCTGCGCGAGATTTTAGAAATGGCGGGCGTTAAGCGAACCGCACGTGAGGTTCTGCTCGTAGGCGCAGACAGCGGCGTCGTCGACACGAACAGGAAAACGGCTTCTCCCGGCCCCATCGCTTTTGCGCGCAGTTTACCGCTTGAGAAGGCCATCGCTCACAGCACGATCCTTGCCTATTCGATGAACGAGGAGCCGTTGACGCGCGATCACGGCTACCCGCTACGCGCGGTCGTGGGTGGCTGGTTCGGCATGGCTTGGGTCAAGTGGATCACACATATTACGGTTGTGGAACAACCGTTCCTTGGCTACTGGCAGGCGCGCGACTATTTCCGTTGGGAGCGCAGCCTCGGGGAACCCAGGCTGGTCCCCCTCGCGGAGATGGAGGTCAAAGCGCAGATCGCGCGTCCCGTGCAGGGGGCGCGTCTCATCGCCGGCCAACCGTATCGGATTTTCGGAGCCGCCTGGAGCGGAGAGGCTGTTATCCGGCAGGTGCAGGTCTGCACCGGAGATGGTAGGGGCTGGCGCGAGGGAAGGCTCCTCGAAACAGAACGTCCCTTTGCATGGCGCTTGTGGGAGTACATGTGGACCCCTGAAGAAGTGGGGCGATATATACTGCGATGTCGCGCGATCGATGGGGCGGGGTGCGTGCAGCCCGACCTCCAGCGTTCCGACTGCGAGAGCTACGCGGCCAATTGGATCGTTCCGGTGGAGGTTACGGTCGTTCCCGAGCCACAGACGTACGAGGAGGAATTCGTGATCTAATCACCCGCATGGGGCGGAATGGCGGCTTGGCGCAACTGCGACCCGCGTTGTCACTGCGTCATGTCCGTTTTGCAGCAACGGCGGCCGGTGGCTCGATGACCACGATGAGGGCGCCTTGCCGTCTGGAGCCTACGCTGCCACGGCCTTCGGGGCCTTTACCGTTGCGAAAAGCGGCGATGCGAGAAGATAAAGTGCTGCACCCACCAGCCATATCGTGCCGATCCAGATGCTTTTGGTCGAAAAGAACACTGCAGTGGTCAGCACCGGCCCCACTATGCCTGCCAGGCTCATCAGGCTGGCCAGCACACCCTGCAACTGGCCCTGCTGGTCATCGCTCACGCGGCTGGTCACCAGCGATTGCAGCGCCGGCATGGCAACGCCGCCCAATGCAAACAGAGGCGCTACCGCGTAACCCATCCAGCTCTGGTTGGCGAAGGCCATCAGCACATATGCCAGCATGTCGAAGGCAATGCCGATCATCAACGTGCCCAGGTCACCAAAGCGGCGCGACAGCGGTCCGACGAGAAAGGCCTGCGCCAGGGCGCCGCTGATGCCGAAAGCCGACAGTGACAGGCCCATATGCACCGAATCCCAACCGAACCGTTCGGCGCCATAGAGCACCCAGATTGTTCCCGGTATGGCTGCCACCAGACCGAATACGACAGAGACGGTTACAAGTGGTAGGAGCGGCTTGAAATTCCAAAGCCACACCAATGGCGCCAGCGGATTGAGTTCCTTGAACGCGAACTTGCCCGGACTAGCCTTTCGACTTTCCGGCAGGACAAACAGCGCGATGAGCAGGTTGAGGCCATTGAATAGGGCTGCCACAAGAAACGGCGAGCGGAGCCACCAAGCGCCCATGACGCCGCCGATGACGGGACCGATGATAAAGCCCAGGCTCATCACGGCGCCAACCGTCCCAAACCGCTGCGCACGCTGCTCGGCTGGGGTGATGTCGGTGATGTAGGCGCTTGCCACCGCCATATTGGCGCTGGTTATCCCCGCCATGGCCCGCCCCACCACGAGCACCCAGCCGAGCGGGGAAAGTGCCATGACGAGGTAATCGAGCAGGGTGCCAGCCAAAGAGAGCAGCAAAACCGGGCGCCGGCCAAACCGATCACTGAGCGCACCAAGGACCGGCGAGAAGACAAATTGCATGATGGCATAGACCGCCAGCATGATCCCATAGAGCAGTCCGATGTCGCGGCCACCTGTCACCTCGACCAGCAGGTCCGGCAGGATGGGAAAGATCAAGCCTGCGCCAATGGCATCGAGGGCAACGGTTGAAAGAATAACGATTAGGGCCTTGTTCATGCTGGGACATCCCGATAAACTTTATCAGTGATAAATTTATCGGTGATAAGCTCCCTTATCGATGATAAGTCAAGAGGTGTTCTATCCATGGCAATCGGACGTGATCGCATTATCGATGAGGCCCTGCTGCTGCTGGACGAGGTGGGCATAGACAAGCTGTCCACCCGCAAGCTTGCAGAGCGGCTGGGCGTCCAGCAGCCGGCGCTCTACTGGCACTTCCGCAACAAGTCGGAATTGCTCGACGCCATCAATTCCGAGATGCTGCTGCGCTATCACAGCGATCGCCTGCCCAAACCCGGACAGGATTGGGTGACGTTCACGCTGGCCAATGCCCGCAGCATTCGTAAGACGCTGCTCACCGTGCGCGATGGCGCGCGGCTGACCGCAGGCACACGGCCTTCCGTCGCCGAATTTGCCGATGCGGAAAAGGTCTTGCAACTCTATGTCGATACTGGATTTTCGGCAGAGGAGGCGTTTGGGATCGCCATTTGCGTCACGCGCTATGTGGTCGGTTATGTTCTTGAAGAACAAGGAGAGCGCGAACGGGAACAGATGGACCAAAACGCACCCAATACCCACTTCGTGGCGGAACTGGCGCCGTTCCCCCTGCTCGCAAAAGCCCTTGAGACTTTCCACAGGGTTGGAACGGTCAACACTGAAGCCGTGTTCGAGAGCGGGCTAAGTTACCTGCTGGCCGGCATGCAGGAGAAATTGCGGGCGAAACAGGTAGGATAACCCGGAAACGCTCAGACTAGCGTACTACCGCGTCCACCGCAGCACATTATAGGCCGCCGCTACGTTTCAAGAGAATGACAGCTTTCTTGCGTCACTCAGCTCACCCAGAACGTCTGAAATGACGGCGCAAAGCAGAGGAAAATATCCAGCGCAGCATAGCCCGTCTCCGGCCACGTGTGGATGCTGATATGCGATTCGGCCAGCAGCGCGACGCCGGTCACACCACCGCCGGTGCCAAACTGATGCAAACGAGTGTCCAGCACCGTCGCGCCGCAAGCCAATGCCGCTTCCCGCATCGCCCCATCGATAAAGCTGGCGTCGTCTAGTCGTTGCGCGCCCCAAAAATCGAGCAGGATGTGCGTCCCAGGCGGATAGTCCGTAGGCTCCAACAC
Source organism: Pararhizobium sp. A13 (assembly GCF_040126305.1). NCBI lineage: Bacteria > Pseudomonadati > Pseudomonadota > Alphaproteobacteria > Hyphomicrobiales > Rhizobiaceae > Pararhizobium > Pararhizobium sp. A13. The sequence continues at coordinate 388,852 of NZ_CP149512.1, forward strand.
CTCGGATGTTTCGGGTGGCATGCGGTCTCCGTGATTCGATGGCAAGTGCTGATCGCTGTTGGCTAGAGCAAACGCGCACCGATTGGTAGTCACCCGCCTGCCGTGATGCCCTTGGTGGCTCCAAGGCGCAGCATTAGGCTGCCATAGCGGCAGTTGGCAGGCGTGGAGGTCTTGGCTTTGTCAACCTTCTGAGAGTTGCGACGAGCGGGCGTTCGTCGCATGACCGAGAGATCAAGACCGAGGCTTCTTTGGCGTTTGACCAAGCCCGGCTGCCCTTGCCAGTTCCGAGCGCCTGGCAGCATAAGCGGGTGCGATCATGGGATAGTCGTCGGGCAGAGCCCACTTCTGGCGATATTGTTCCGGCGTCATCTGGTATTTGGCCATCAGGTGGCGCTTCAGCGATTTGAACTTCTTGCCGTCCTCGAAGCAGACCAGATAGTCGTCCTGGATTGACTTGCGCACTGATATCGGTGGCTTTGGCTTCTCAACGATCGGCTCTGCCGCCTTTTCGTGGCCGATTCCGTTTAAGGCCGCATGGACATCTCCAATTACCTTCGTGATTTCGCCGCCTGGAATAACGTGGTTGCCGACATAGGCCGCGACGATCTTTGCCGTGAGCGTCACGAGAAGGTCATGTGCGGGCAGCGTCTCAGGCATGCGGTGCGGTTCTCCAAAAAACATTGACGGGACGGCTCAGATAAGGCTGGCGTTCGTTGAAACGCGTGGCGGGTAGCGCCGGCACGTCGCCGGTTGCGCCGGCGTTTCGCTTTGTCATTTTGAGGAAGTCCCTCGCCTTCCAGCAAGCCGCGGCCTCCCCCGACACCGTGGCAACATTTCTGGCGTCGTGGTCTCGTGAGCTCTGCGAGAGAAACCGATTTATTTTGGGAACGTCCGCCTTACAAGAAAAAGGTCAGTGGTCGCGCACTTTCCTGCGTGATCCGGATAGTTAGCGTTGGCGAGGGATATCAGTTCAAACGCGGATGTCCGTCGCAAGTCGCGGTGTCGGGGCGATCGGCAACAGCTTTTGGCTAGGAGTGCCACGCGTTAACTCTTTGAGGAGGCGCTTTAATAAAATGTGAAACCTGAGGGCCTCAACCAACTCCGCTAGTTCATGAGCCTCCGAAACAGTCGCGCGAAGCGGCGGAACTCTTCCTGCTCATCCTCGAACCAGGCGTCGAGCGCACAGTAGGCGACCGCCGTCGCTGCTTCACTGCCATAGAGCGCGTGTGCCTGGTCGATGATGGCATCATCGACCAGCTTGCCTTGGTCGGCGGGTTGAGGGCTTGTTGACTGCGGTCTTTTGGACCGGGATGGATTACGCGACACCATCGTCTCCCTGTGTCTGAAGTGACTTTGAATGATCGCCGGCCGGACACTCGTCGCCGACGCCCGCGTGGTTCGGACAAACAGCTGGACCCCGAGTTCTCGCTCCAGCGCCTGGATCTGCGTCAACAACGCCGGTTGGGCGACATGCACCCGTGCCCCTGCCCTGCCGAGGTGCAACTCCTCGGCGAATGCGACGAAATAGGTGAGTTGGCGCAGTTCCATATCATTGACCCATGGTGGTCGCTGGGTCGAACGAAATGCAATCCCAGCTTCGCGGTCAGAATACTTATTTATGTATAGAATAGCCAGTTATTTGATTATGGTCGCAGTGATCATGTGGACGAATGACACCACGTGACCTTTTGGCTTGGAATGTTCGGAAGCTCCGCGTTCGCCGAGGGCTTTCGCAGGAGCGCCTCGCATTTGAAGCTGGTCTTGAGCGGGTTTCGATCTCTCAGCTTGAGCGCAAACAAGTCAATCTAGGAGTAGATTCCCTAGGGAAAATTGCAGCCGCACTTAAATGCAAAGTCTCTGAATTACTATTGGAGCCTGCGGACGGTGAGAAAGCACCAGAGAACCTTCGCCGTGGACGTCGGAGCTGACGATCAGGGTTTCGGCGCCTTGATGCAGCAAAAACGCTACGACGGGTTCGAACCCTAAGCCCGCGGAAGGCAACGGGTCTAAAGCCGTTCCATTGGAGATATTATGCGATCCTGCGAGCACAGAACGAGAACACCTGGCGCGACATAGGTACTAGGGGAGCATGAGGAATTGTGGGGCCTTTCGTTCTTTGCCGGTTCAAATCTGACCGCCCTGTGAAAAATCACAGGACAAACTTTAGACCATTCACGGCAATTTCGTTGGCGCCCCACAATTCCTCATGCTCCCCACCGTTGCAGACATCCGGGAGGCGCTCGAAAGCGCAGGCGTTATCTTCATCGATGGAGACTATTCAGGATCAGGCGGACCTGGCGTTCGCTTAAGCAGCAATCACCCCTGACTAGATTCGCTTCGACACGTGTCCCTGTCACAGGGTCAATGTGGATCGCTACACCTTCATTGCAATGGACTTGCACCATCTACTCCTTGCCGGTCTCCCGGCGCACCTTGTTCCCACCCCTTTAAATGCCAAGCGACACATGCACATCCGATATCATCGTTGCCCGCGGCTGAGGCCACTATCACACGATTGCCTAGTGAGCTGGTTCCGAGTTTTTCGGAGAAACCGAACCCCGTATTTTCGAGAATTGAACACTGTTCACTCCATGCAATGCATCGGTGGATAACGCAAATCAGGCTCGGCCCCAAACCCGACCAGGATGCCATCAGTCGATGATGTGATAGCCCCCATCCACGTAAAGCACCTGCCCCGTGATCAGGCGCGCGGCGTCATGCGCGAGAAAGGCCGTTGCGACGCCAACATCATCAATACTGACGAGCTCTCGGGCCGGCGCCTTCGTCTTTGTCTTTTCCAGCAGTTCATCGAATTCGGGAATCCCCGATGCGGCGCGCGTCGCCAGCGCGCCTGGCGAGATGGCGTGGACACGAATGTTCTTTGGTCCGAGTTCCGCGGCGAGATAACGAACAGCGCTCTCGAGGGCAGCCTTTGCCACGCCCATGATGTTGTAGTTCTCAACGACCTTTTGCGAGCCATAATAGGTCATCGTAAACAGCGTACCGCCTTTCTTCATAAGCGGCTCAGCGAGATGGGCCATGCGAATGAATGACCAGCAGGAGATTTCCATCGTCTTCAGAAAGCCTTCGCGCGGCACGTCGACGACGCGGCCAACCAGCGTATCCCTCGGCGAAAAGGCGATGGAGTGGACGACGAAATCGAGTTCGCCCCACGTCTCTGAAATAGAGTCAAAGACCGCCTCGAGCTGGCCGTCAATGGCCATGTCCATCGGCATGAAGATCGGACTTTCGACCTCACGTGCGAGAGGCTCCACGTGTGGCTTGGCCTTGTCGTTGAGATAGGTAATTGCGAGCTCGGCGCCGAAGGCGCGAAAGGCTCGGGCACACCCCCAGGCTATCGAACGATCATTGGCGATACCGACGATCAGCCCTTTTCTGCCCCTGAGAAGCTGCGCATTGACGACCGGAATGGACATTGGTTGCTTCTCCCGTGAAGGTTTGACTTCAAGACGCTGTGATAAGTGCAAGCGTATGGCGCGCAATCATCAACTCCTCATCAGTCGGCAGGACATAGAGCGCGACGCGGCTCGCCTCGGTGGAAATCAGCATCGCGCCTGCTTCGTTGGCCGCGGGATCAAGCTCGGCGCCAAGCCAGGTCAGACGCGCGGCAATGCGAGCCCGAATAGTTGGAGCGTTTTCTCCCACGCCGGCCGTGAAGACGAACGCATCCAGACCTCCCAGCGCACCGGCGAGCATCCCGGCACTCAGCGCACAGCGGTGGACTAAATGATCGATCGCTAGGCTCGCGCGCGGATCGTCGCTGGCGAGCAAGTCGCGCATATCGCCGGAAATGCCCGACAGTCCCCTGAGACCAGACGACCGGTAGAGAAGGTCCGTGACCTCCCTGGTGCTCATGCCCTTCTGGTCGATCAGGTAGAGAACGACACCTGGATCCATCTGGCCTGGCCTGGTGCCCATCGGCAGGCCGTCGAGAGCCGTGAACCCCATGGTCGTCTCAAGACTGCGGCCGTTGCGCAGTGCGCACATCGAAGCGCCGCTGCCAAGATGCGCAACGATGATGCGGTCCTGCGCGACGGCGGGCGCCACCTCGGCCAGCCGCTCGGAAATATATTCGTAGGAAAGGCCATGGAACCCATAGCGCCGAATGCCGTCCTCGTAGAAGGCCCATGGCAAGGCGTAACAGTCGGTATGGGCAGCGTGGCCACGATGGAAGGCCGTGTCAAAACACGCGATTTGGGGAACATCCGGATCGATGTCCATGGCAAGGCGGATTGGTGCCAGATTGTTGGGCTGATGCAGCGGTGCAAGCTTCTGTAAAGTCGCGAGCTTGTCGAGAATGTCATGGTCGATCAGGATCGGCTGCGCATAATCCGGCCCGCCGTGAACCACGCGATGGCCGATGGCTCTGAGCGTAACGCCTTCGAGCGACTGCAGCCAGGTGCGGGTCTCAGTGATGGCAGCTGGCAGGTCCTTCACCACTCCCGGCTCATAACTGCGATCGACCAGCGCCGTGGTGTCGGCGGCGGTGGCGCGCAAACGGGGCCGGGTTCCTATGCCATCCATCTGCCCGCGAACGCGGCGCTCCAATCGCGTGCCGGCAACCTCGAAGATCTGGAACTTGAGGCTTGACGAGCCGGCGTTGACTACAAGGATCGCGTCCATGCGTCAAGCCGCCACTTGCGTCAGCCGCCGGCGGGCGGCCGCGTAAAGGGTCGCGACGGCGCACGAAGCAAGGCGGCTGCGCACCGAATCCGCCCGCGACGTCAGCACGATCGGTACGCGCGCGCCAAGCACAATTCCGGCCGCGTCGGCATGGGCGAGGAAAGTCAGGTTCTTGGCCAGCATGTTACCGGCTTCAAGGTCAGGCACGACGATGATCTGCGCCCGGCCCGCCACTGGTGACGTGAGCCCCTTGATCTGAGCGGCTTCAACGCTTATCGCGTTATCGAACGCAAGCGGGCCGTCGAGCACTCCCCCGGTGATCTGGCCGCGATCGGCCATCTTGCACAGGGCCGCCGCCTCGATAGTCGAGGGAATCTTCGTTGTAACCGTCTCGACAGCTGACACGATCGCCACCCGCGGCTCGCCGAGACCGATCGTGACCCAGAGGTCGATCGCGTTCTGCACGATATCGCGTTTGACATCCAGATCGGGAAAGATGTTGATCGCCGCATCGGTGATGAAGAGCGTGTCGGCATGGCCGGGGACGTCCATCACAAACACGTGGCTGATGCGCCGTTCGGTTCTAAGCCCGGTCGCAGAAGCGGTGACCTCGCGCATCAGTTCGTCGGTATGGAGGCTGCCCTTCATCAGGAGTTCGCCCTTTCCCTCCCGGATCAGGGTCACCGCCTTTGCCGCAGCGGCGTGGCTATGCGGCACGTCGATGATCTCGTGCGCCCGCAAATCAAGCCCGTTGTCGGCCGCCACCTGGCGAATCTTCGCTTCAGGCCCGATCAGCACCGGAACGATCAGACGATGCTCGGCGGCTTCCAGCGCGCCGCGCAGCGAGGTTTCGTCACAGGGGTGCGCCACGATCATGACCGCGGACGGGACCTCCTGCGCGGCCGCTATCAGGCGGTCGTATTTCGATGGTTCATGGGTCGTCGCGGTCGTGTCAGCCAATGGAAAACTCCTACTGTCTTGATCATGCGCTACGATTGCGAGGCGCGGCGCGGGCCGGCATGGGCGTCGGCTCGCTGCTCACCTCTCCCTTTCCAAGATCAAAAAGCTCGGTCACCCGCTGGAAGCGCTCGGCCGCCGTGTCACTCAACGCCCCGGACGCCTCAAGCACGCCCCGAAGAACCTCCAACGCGGCCCGGCGCTCGTCGATCTCCTTCGGAAGCATCGTAGGGATAGCGGCCAGCGCTGCCGTCTCATCGTTCAGCAGGATGTAATACTGTTCCCGCACCAGTGCTTTGAACGCCGCCAGGTTCAACCGGCTAGCGCCTTGATGGTCACGCCGGATCCTGCGGATCGCCTCGAATCCGCGTTCGTCAGCCCCGCCACGACGCGCCATGCTGACGAACAGCAGCGACCGCACCAGAGCCTCAAGGGGACCGCCTTGGGGTATTTTTTCTCTCAACGCTACGGTTCGGGCTTCGACCAGCGCGCTGGTCAGCATGCTCTTTGGTGCCTGGCGCGGCGGGCGGTTGGACTGTGGATCGACGCCGAGTGCAGCCTGCAGCGCAGGCGAACCATAGACCACGCCGAAGGTTTCCTCTGCCAGCCTTTCGGACATCTTGCGCCAGCTTTCCAGTCCCTCGACGATCTGCCCGGAAACCTGCTCCTGGAGGGCGAGGAAGGGATTGTCCGCATCTGCGGGACGACGGTCCTCGCGAACAAGCTCCGCCGCCCCCTGAACCCAGGCGAGAAATGGGTTGGACGGGCCAAACATCTCGTAGCTCAGGCGAAGCGGATGCAATCGCCGCATCGCCTCTGCCCATGACGGGTTCACGGCGGCTTTCACCGCAGGCTGGAAAAAGGCGCGGTACAGCGCAAGGTTGATCTCCGAGAGCCGCGCCGCGGCGGCAAACCGGTTATCGTCCTGAATGTCGTTGCCCCCGAGAGCGCGGATGTCGTCGAGGGTGCGTCTTTCGCAGCGCATGACCCACTCGCCGGTCACCAGCTCCGGATGCTCCATCGCCTCTCCTTTCGGCTCGAGGACCGCTTCGTAGAGGCCCGGGGGGAGCACGTCGATGAGATCGATGTTGGATGCGAACTCGTCATGCTCCTTGCGGGCGACACCGCCGGAGACGAAAATCCCCAAATGACCGATCTTTTCGTGCACGACGTAGACGATGGTCTGACCAAGCGAACGAATTTCATCGACACTGTCGTAGAGGTCGAGAATCCAGTCGAGCGCCTGCTGCGGCGGCGTTATGTTATCTCCCTTGGAGCAAAAGACGACGATCGGCGAGCGGATCGTACGCAGGTCGACGGCCGTCCCATCAGAGGTGCGGATTTCTCCCGCAGCGAGCTTGTTGCCGATGAACAGTTCATCGACGATAAACTGCATTTCTTCCGCATTGAGCGTGACATGCCCTCCCCACCAGCGCTCGAAACCAAGATAGCGTTCGGCCTCCGTATCGACCTTGGAATAGAGGTTATACTGCTTGGTCCACAGGGTATTGGCCGGGTTCTGGTTCTCGAAATTTTGGACAAGCCAGGCGCCGTCGAATTTTCCAGCGCCAAGATCGCCGAACAGTGCCGTCAGCCAGCTCCCGCCGAGAAGCCCACCGGAATAGCGCATAGGATTTTGTCCATGCACGCCGGCCCAGTAGGCGAGTGGCGAGCCCGCGACAATGATCGGTCCGAACAACTCCGGCCTCAGCGCGGCGAGCATCATCACCGCCCATCCCGCCTGACAGTTGCCGATGACGCAGGGCTTGCCGTCCGCCTCGGGGTGGCGAGCAACCACGATTTCCAGAAATTGCGCCTCGGCGCGCGCGATCTTCTCGATGGTCTGGCCGGGCATGGGGTCGGGCAGGAAGCCGATGAAATAGCAGGCATGCCCTGCCTTCATTGCCACGCCGATCTCGCTGTCGGCCTTGAAACCGCCGATACCCGGGCCGTGCCCAGCCCGCGGATCGACGACGACAAAGGGGCGTTTGAGCGGATCGATCACGATCCCGGCGGGTGGAACAATGCGAACGAGGCCGTAGTTGACCGGCTCCGCGAAGGTCCGGGCGTCGGAGATGAGCTCGGCTTCATAGTCCAGCACGTGCGGCGCTCTTTGCGCCGCGTGCTCCTCATACTGCTCGGCACGCCGACGCATCACGTCAAGAAACAGAATCCAACGTTGCCATGCGTCGACTGAATAGTTCGCGGATGTGTCGGCAAATGCCGGAATCGACGATACGCTTGATAGCTCGGACATCTTGTCCACTCCTTTGCAACCGGATCAGGATCAGTCGGCAGGCCTGAACGACATTGCCGCAGTGCTGGAAGTACAAAGCTAGCTGAATAGATGGGAACGCGTGCACGATACACGATAGCACCGGATTGTTACATTCATTTTATAGCTGGGCCAGTTCACCCGGATCGAGTGCCCGTTCCTCCTCTACTTTCATCGAAAGGTGACGCTCGGGAGCGAATGCCTCAGCGACCTAAAACTGGCAGCAGGCTATTCGCCACCAAAGAATAAGAGCGAGCGGGTTTTCGCCTCACACAATTTACGACTCGTCGTCACGAGCTGATTGTCGAATTGTCGCAACAGGTTTAAGTTGTCCCCGCAACGGTCGAGTGCAGAAATCCATGCAGGAGTTCGAACCGAGATGCGCGTCAAAGATGTCATGACGATAAAAGTCGTCAGAATATCACCTGACCACAGTGTCAGGCAGGCCGCCAAGATGATGCTGGATAATCAGGTCAGCGGCATCCCGGTCGTCGACGACGACGGACGTCTGCTCGGTATCATCAGCGAAGGCGATTTGATCCGAAGGACGGAACTGGGAAGCGAAGCGACCGTATCGCTTGCCGAGAAAGCCATGCCTGCCGAAGAGAGAGCCAGCGCCTATGTCAAACGCAGCTCGTGGAGGGTCGGCGACGCGATGACGAGCAATCTCGTGACCATTGACGAGGACGCCTCGCTTACGCGCGTAGCCCAGCTGATGCAGGAGCGCGGCATAAAGCGCATTCCCGTAACAAGAGCTGGCGAACTGGTCGGCATCGTCAGCCGGGCGGACCTGTTGCAGGCAATTCTGGTGGCCAAGCCGGATCAAACCGCAGCAGGCGATGAGGCCATTCAGCTCAGCATCGCGGTCCGCCTTGCAGAAAACACCGGTCTGGAAGGCCTCGACGTGAAAGTGACTGTAGCCGACGGGATGGTTCATCTGTGGGGTAACGTCGAGACGCCTGAGTGCAGGAGAGCCGCGCGGATCGTCGCAGAGAGTGTTCGCGGCGTCAGAGGCGTTGTCGAGCACTTTTCGCAGCCTTTCCCGTCTGGATAGAAATATCCCGTACGGGGTGAACTTTGCTGCTCGAAAATTGCGCGCGGACGCAATGAACTATTGAAAGCGGCGTTGAAGGGGGAGGTAATGGCACAGACCATACAGACGGCAGTTGTCCGAGCCTTCCGAGCAGTGCTCGAAATAAACGAGGCGCAGGCCGCAAGCCCGAGATCGCGGAGATGACCCGCGGATACGCAGCGTTTCCAACGCGCTTCCCACTCTACAACGCGCCGGATGATCTGCCGCCGCAATATGGCTGCGGCCCGATAAAGTTCAACGGGAGCAATAACGCGCTCTATGAACGCCACCTGCTTTTCGACAACGCCCTGTCCCCCTCTGAAGTCGGAGATCGGGAACGATATGAGGCTATCGCCCGGTCCGTTCGCGACGTCCTCTCTCAGCGCTGGCAACAGACGGAAGAGACCTATAGCCGGGAAAATCCGAAGCGGGTCTATTATCTCTCGATGGAATTTTTGATCGGCCGGTCGCTGAGCAACAATATCCTCAACCTGCGGCTTGATCCGATGGCCCGTCGGTTCTTTGCGGAAAATCAGCTGGACGAGCTTGCCATACTGGCACAGGAGCCCGACGCGGGACTAGGCAACGGCGGGCTTGGGCGGTTAGCGGCATGCTTCCTGGATTCCATGGCAACCATGCAATTGCCGGGCATGGGCTACGGCTTGCGCTTCGAATACGGTATGTTCAAGCAGCAGATCGTGAATGGCTGGCAATGCGAGCAGCCCGACAACTGGTTGCGCAGACCGGATCCCTGGGAGGTGGCGCGCCCGCAATTGGCGGTCACGATCGAGTTCGGATGCTCCTTCGAAGTGCGCGGAGGAAACCTGAAAGCGACCGCCGGCGCTTCGACGCTGCTTGGCATACCCTATGACAGGCCGATTGTCGGATATGGGGGAAAGACCATCAACACTTTGCGACTGTGGGCTTCGGCAGCCACCAACAGTTTTGATTTCCAGGGATTCAGCGCCGGTGAATTTGTCAGCGCGCTAGCCGAGCGCCTGACGGCGGAGACTGTCACCCGCGTGCTCTATCCCGATGATTCCACCAGCATGGGCCAAGGCCTGCGCTTCGTTCAGGAGTACTTCCTGGTAGCGTGTTCGCTGGCGGATCTTGTGCGGCGCTTCCGCTTGAACAATTCCGACTGGAACTGCTTGCCCGACAAGGTCGCAATCCAGCTCAACGACACGCATCCTTGTCTGACCGTTCCCGAGCTGATGCGCATCTTGCTGGACGACGCAGGCCTGGATTGGGAGCTTGCCTGGGACATCACGAAGCGGATGCTCGCATACACGAACCACACGCTCCTTCCGGAAGCCTTGGAGAAATGGCCGCTTCGGTGGTTTGAACTCATGCTCCCGCGTCATCTCGAGATCATACTGGAGATCGACCGCCGGCTGAGGGAAGAGATCGTCACGCGCTGGCCTGAGGACAATGACCGTGCCGAGCGTGCAGGCATTGTTGAGCGCGGCGCCGGTCACCTGGTACGGATGGCGCATCTCGCGATTGCAGGTTCCCACAGCACCAATGGCGTTGCTGCGATACACTCGAGGCTGCTGCGGGACGTAACGGTGAGGGATCTCGCCGAACTGTATTCGGACCGTTTCAGCAACAAGACAAACGGCGTTACACCGCGCCGTTGGCTGCTAATGTCGAATCCCGGCCTTGCCAATTGCATCACCAATGCCATCGGTGACCGCTGGATCACGAACATGGCCGACCTCGAGCTGCTGAAGCCCCTTGCCGAGGATGGTGAATTCATCGCTGCCGTCGGCATGGCCAAGCGCCAAGCAAAATTGCGGTTTGCCGAATGGTTGAAGTCACAGGCCGGTATCCAGGTTGATCCGGACACGATCTTCGACAGCCAGATCAAGCGGATCCACGAATACAAGCGACAACTATTGAACGGTCTACGAATAGTCGCGCTCTATAACCGGCTCCGCGAAAACCCGCACGTCGACATGCAGCCGCGTACGTTCTTCTTCGCCGGAAAGGCCGCGCCCGCCTATCAAGTGGCAAAGCTCATCATCAAGTTTTTAAACAATCTTGCAGACACGATCGATGGCGATCCCGCCGTCCATGGTCGCCTCCGGGTTGTATTTCTTCCCGAATACTGTGTCTCGATGGCTGAGCGCTTAATTCCCGCGAGCGACGTGTCAAACCAGATCTCCACAGCCGGATACGAAGCAAGCGGCACCAGCAACATGAAATTCATGATGAACGGCGCTTTGACCATCGGTACGCGTGACGGTGCAACGATCGAAATGGCCGAGGCAGCAGGCGAAGAAAATTTCTTTCTGTTTGGGCTGACAGCTGAGCAAGTCGCCGCAGGCCGCGACTGGTACAATCCCTGGTGGCATTATGAGAACGAGCCTGAGACGCGCGCCGTTCTTGACCTGATCTTGTCCGGCCATTTCACCCGCCACGAACCGATGATTGTCGATGCCTTGCGCAACATACTTTTGATTGGCGGTGACACATACAGGCACCTGGCGGATCTCGGCTCATACATGGCGGCGGACCTGCGTCTTCAATCACTCTACACCAAGCAGGAAGCCTGGACACGAAGAGCAATCCTTAACATCGCCAGCTCAGGAAAGTTTTCCAGCGATCGCACCATCGCTGAATATGCCAACGAGATCTGGCACGTCAGTCCCTGTCCCGTTCCATAGAGAGCAACTGCGCGGTGCGCTTCGGCTCGAATTTCACTTTGCCCAGGGCCCACGTTTGTGCAACAGGAGTATGCCATTCGCAATCCAATGGGTTTTGCTGGTTATGGCGAACATTGCTGGGGGTTAACCGCGTGCGACGGGCCCGGCTGGGGCAAGCGGACGATAGACGGTGTCGATCGGGAGTTCTTCGACTATATCGCCCGTGGCGCTCCCTTCGGACCGGATGACGGGACCGTCGCGCCATGGGTCGTCGTGGCATCCCTGCCGTTCGCGCCGGAGATCGTCGTGTCGACCGTCCGCAACTTTGCGAGGATGAACCTCGGCATGACCCGGCTTTACGGTTTCAAGCCGTCGTTCAACCTGACATATGCCGTCGAGGACAGTCGGACCGGATGGTGGACAAGTCCCTATCATTTCGGCATCGACCAGGGGCCGGTTGTTCTAATGATCGAAAACTACCGGACGGGTCTGATCTGGAGTATCATGCGACAATGCCGACCGATTGTGACCGGGCTGCGCAGGGCGGGGTTTGCTGGGGCTGGCTTTAGGTTTGCGCCACGAAAGCATCTGCAAAAAACCGAGACCTTTTGGCCTTTGCATACGCGTAAGCTCAGCATTGCGGTGTCCCGATAGCTTTCCGCCTGTTGGATTTCGTCGAAGTGCTCAAACCGCAGGATCTGGTTCCGTCAGTCCGTCAGGCAAAGGGACGTGGTAATCCTGGCTTTCGGGCGGCAGTCACCAGCCGAAACATGTCAGGGACGTGGGACGCCGATGCGCCCCAGTTGAACGGTCCTGGATGAATGCAGAGGTGGGGATTTGAGGTCTCGACCCAATTGCCGATCGTCTATTGCAGGGGAAAGGATACACTCATGCGCAGGATGTTCGCCTATCTGACGATTGCTTCATTCTTCTCGACATCGGTCTTTGCCGACCCCGCGGTCCTGACGGCCAATGTGAACTTCCGAGCAGGCCCCGGAACGGACTTCGACGCCTTTGGCCTCATTTCGCAAGGTGAACAAGTCGATATCAAGGAATGCGATTCCGGCGGCACCTGGTGTGCCGTAACCTATTCCGGAAAGAACGGTTTTGTCAGCGGCAAATACCTCAACCAGTCCGAAGCTAGCGCGCCCGCCTGGCCCCGAATCTTCACGACCGATACCGGAGCGACCATCACGCTTTTTCAGCCGCAGATAACCGATTGGCCGGATTTCACCCGCCTCGAAGCTCTGATCGCCACGGAACTGAAGGTGGCGGATGCCAAGCCGATTTACGGCGTCATCGGCGTTGCCGCCAAAACCGTGGCTGATGACGAAACAGGAAATGTCGTTCTTACCGAGATCAAGACCACCCGCTTGGATTTTTCGACGCTTGAGCGCAAACAACTCGCGAAGCTTGCGCTGGAAGTCGGGAAACTTTTGCCGACGGATCCGATCACGGTCTCCCAGGAGCGCCTGACGGCGAGCATGACGGCTTACAAGCGGCTTGCGAACGTCAACGGCATCAAGGCTGATCCGCCACCAATTTTCACCAGCGAAACGCCGGCAATCCTCGTCCAGACGAATGGCAAGGCCATCTTCGCGCCGGTCAAGGGCGTGAAAGGCCTGTCCTTCGTCGTTAATACAAACTGGGACATCTTCAAGGTCGATGCAGAGAATGCCTATTACCTGCGCGACGAAAAGAACTGGCTAAAGTCCGCCAGTCTGGATACCGGCTGGATCGAGGCGGACACCGTCCCGAGCCTCGTCTCCAGCCTGCCCGACGATGAAAACTGGAAGGAAACGAAAGCAGCGCTTCCGCCAACCGCTTTTGCCGACAAGGTCGTCCCGAAAGTCTTCTATTCGGCAAAACCGGCCGAACTGATGATTTTTGACGGCAAGCCGGTACTCGAGCCGGTTGCTGGCACAGGCCTCGAATGGACATCCAATACGACAAGCGGTGTCTTCTACCACACGGCCAGCAAGACATGGTACACGCTCTTATCGGGCCGCTGGTTCTCGTCGGCCACGCTCGACGGCCCCTGGACCTTCGCCACGCCCAATCTACCTGAGGACTTCCTGAACATCCCGGACGATGCGCCCTATTACGCCGTTCGCGCTTCGATACCTGGTACCTCGGAAAGCGCTGAGGCGCGCCTGAAGGCCAGCATCCCGAAACTGGCGCGGGTCCTGACCGACGGATCGGTGAAAGTAGACGTGAGCTATAGCGGCGATCCGCAGTTCGAATCGATCGAAGGGACATCGATGTTCTATGCGGTCAATTCGAACGAGCAGGTCATCAAGGTTGGCGAGAAATACTTCGTGCTCAAGGACGGAATCTGGTTTGTCGGCGACACGCCAACCGGACCTTTTGCTGTCGCGCGCGCCGTCGCAGACGAGATCTATACGATCCCGCCGTCTTCGCCGGTCTATAACGTCACCTATGTGCACACCTATGACACCGAAACGGATGCTGTCTGGTATGGGTATACCCTCGGTTACCTGGGAGCCTATCTGGCATGGGATGCCCTCGTCTGGGGTACAGGATGGTACTATCCGCCCTATTGGGACGACGACGACAATGACGACTATCGGCCGTACTATCCCGGCCCCGTGAGCTACGGCGTGGGTGCTTTCTACAACCCCGCCTACGGAACATTCGGGCGCTACGGTTATGCCTATGGACCAAATCGTGGCATCGTCGGCGGTGCAGCCTACAATCCGAGAACAGGGACATACATCCGTGGCGGTGTGGCTGCAGGCCCCGATGGAGCAAGAGGGTTCGTCTCGGCCTATAATCCGCGCACGGGCAATGCATTTGCCGCCAAGGGCGGACAGAATGTCTATGGTTCGTGGGGCAAGGCCGTCGTCAAGCAAGGCGGCGAGTTTGCGCGCGTAAGCGGCGGCTCGACGGGAACGGCGGGCGGGTTGCGTTGGAGCAATACGCAGGGCAACAGTGGCTTCATTGTTGGCAGCAAGGGTGGAGATGTTTATGCCGGACGCGACGGCAACGTCTATCGCCGCGACAATGGCCAATGGCAGAAGCACACCCCGGATGGCTGGCAGCCTGTGCAGCGGCCGGCTGGCGAAAATCTGAAGAACACCCCCACCCGCATCTCAGCCAAAAATCCGCAGGCAGCACAGCGTATCCAGAGCCGCGCCGAAAATAGACCCGCTCCGCGACGCACACAGCAGCAACGCCAAGTTCGTGAACGGGCACCCGAGCATCTTTCATTTGACCGCGCAGGGCGGCAATTCGGTAATCAGAACGAACTGAGCCGCAGCTACGGACGCCTTCCGCAAGGCGGTGGAAGTTTCCAGAACTTCGATCGCGGCGGCTCCCGGAGCAGTGGCTTCCACGGCGGTGGCGGGCGCGGGGGCAGTGGCTTTCATGGTGGCGGCGGTCGCGGTGGTGGCGGGCGCGGTGGCGGCGGCCGTGGGCGATGACAGCCGCGAAAGCAGGTACGACCTGCGCTGTTTGACGGTATCGTGATCCATGACGGCAAGCGGGCACAAGTGCATGGCGTTGCGCGCGACGCGGCGTTTGTCCTTCATCCCTATACGAATGCGTCCCAGCGTTCTACGACTTGCCTCGCGATACCAGCTGGCCGCAGTTGATTTGATCTTCGATCAGGCAACAAAGTTGCAGGAGATGGAGATGGGTGGCCGCGATGCGGAGGGGCGACGACGTTCACTTGAAGGGGATGCACGTACGGAAATTGTGACTTTAGGTGAGAGTTACTGGAAGTCAGCACTGCTGAGCGCGTTGGCGACAAGCGTTCGCTTCTACACAGGCGGCTATAAAAACGCGCTTTGAGTCACCGCACCTCTTGGTGGCAGTGTGGCCGCGCCTGCGGCCTTTCCGCGGTCGGAGTCCTCCGTCCCAGGACCCAAGGACATTCTGGAACCATCCCTTCTAGTAAATCGAAACGAGCGGTTTAGATGCCTACGGCGCCATAATCCGCACAGGCTGTCATATATAAAAAGAGACCGATAATGCCGGCTTATCGGTCGTTTTGTTTTCTGGTGGGAGAATCGCCCAAATCATCGCGCAGAACCCGGAAAATAACTCTACGGACGACGCTGCACTCTGCCACAGCAGCGGTTCGGATATCGTAAAGATGCGCCTGGCCGTCGGTGGAAGTTACGCCTCCCCGCTTCTCCCGTCTTGACCGCTTGCCGATCGGATTCAGTTCGTCGCCAGCACCGCGGCCTGCCCAATATGCGCATTCGGGCCGCGCGGGACGCCGCCGCCGCGCTTTCGAAGAAACAGCCGCCGGTCCATATGGGTCCGGAGACGCCCCCCTCCTCCATTCCCGGTCTTGGGTGATGACACTCAAATAGACCCCAAGCCAGAAACGGAAAAGGCCGGGTTGAACCCAGCCTTCCGAACATTTGTTGAGCAGTCAGCTCAGGCCTGCAGATTGTCCGCCGACATCTTGCCGGTCTTACGATCCTTTACCAGCTCATAGGTGATCTTCTGCCCATCGTTCAGACCCCGCATGCCGGCCCGCTCCACTGCGGAAATATGGACGAAAACATCCGCACTGCCGTCGTCGGGCTGGATGAAACCAAACCCCTTCGTTGCATTGAACCATTTTACGGTACCGGTTGCCATAGCGTCTTCCTTCGATCATTTGCCTTACCGCCCCATCGGCGGACTGGCCTCGTGCGGAACACAGATAGACACTTCTGCGCTCCGCAAAAAGCTGAAAATTCTATCCAAGCATCGAGGCAAGTCCCACGGCTCCCAAGCGAGTGGTCCTGGTCGCGACTGACGCAACCTTTTGTCTCTCTGTTTCACCCCGATGCTCACGGGACCGCCTGGCTGGGCCAGGAGGTCGCGCCGCGCGTCAATCTCACCAGGTCCCAGGACTTTGATTGTTTTCGCTGGTGCAGTTGTCAACACCAGGACAGCTGGTCTTTCGGCAGGCGCCGCGCCACTCGCAGGACGAGATCAATCCTCATCGCTAGCCGGTACCTCTATCGTCTCGCGGACGGCGGAAAGAATCGAGCGTTTGCCGACATGGTTTGCCGGTCCGACAAGCCCTTCCCTCTCCATTCGCTCGACGAGCGAAGCGGCTCTGTTATAGCCGATCTGCAAACGGCGCTGGATGTAGGAGGTCGAGCACTTCTTGTCACGCAGCACAACCTTGACCGCCTTGTCATAGAGATCGTTGCCGTCTTCCTCGGCCATCGCGCCCTTGTCAAAAACCGTGCTGTCCTCCTCCGCGGCCTCGTCGGCGTCCTCGGCATCCTCGGTTACGGTGCCAAGGTATTCCGGGCGCCCTTGCGTCTTCAGATGCGCGACCACCTTCTCGACCTCCTCGTCCGACACGAAGGGACCATGGACACGCGCGATCCGCCCGCCGCCGACCATATGCAGCATATCCCCCTGCCCCAGCAGATGCTCTGCGCCCTGCTCGCCGAGGATCGTCCGACTGTCGATCTTGGAAGTCACCTGGAAGGAAATGCGGGTCGGGAAGTTGGCCTTGATCGTGCCGGTGATGACATCAACCGAAGGGCGCTGCGTCGCCATGATCAGGTGAATGCCGGCAGCGCGTGCCATCTGAGCGAGCCGCTGGATGGCGCCCTCGATCTCCTTGCCTGCGACCATCATCAGGTCTGCCATTTCATCGACGATGACGACGATATAGGGCATCGGCGCGAGGTCCATTTCCTCTTGCTCGAAGATTGCCTCGCCGGTCGAGCGATCAAACCCGGTCTGTACCGAGCAAAGGATCGTTTCACCCTTGGCCCGAGCCGATGCGGCGCGCGCGTTAAAACCATCGATGTTACGCACGCCGAGCCGCGACATCTTGCGGTAGCGGTCTTCCATTTCGCGAACCGCCCATTTCAGCGCCATCACGGCCTTTTTCGGATCGGTTACAACCGGCGTCAGCAAATGCGGGATACCGTCATAGACCGACAGTTCCAGCATCTTTGGATCGACCATGATCAGGCGGCATTCCTCCGGCTTTAGCCGATAGAGCAAGGAGAGGATCATCGTATTGATCGCCACCGATTTGCCCGAACCCGTGGTACCAGCGACCAGAAGATGCGGCATCTTGGCGAGCTCGGCCACCACCGGCTCCCCGCCAATCGTCTTGCCCAGGCATAGCGCTAGCTTGAAGCGGGTCTCGCCGTAGTTTTCGGATTCGATCAGTTCGCGGAAATAGACGGTCTCACGGACCGGGTTCGGCAGTTCGATGCCGATGACGTTGCGGCCCGGCACGACCGCGACGCGCGCCGACAGGGCCGACATGGAGCGTGCAATATCATCCGAAAGGCCGATGACCCGTGAGGATTTCACGCCCGGCGCCGGCTCGAATTCATAGAGCGTCACCACTGGTCCTGGCCGCACATCGATGATCTCGCCGCGAATACCGAAATCCTCCAGCACGCTTTCCAACAGGCCGGCGCTTTGCTCCAGCGCCTCCTGGGTAATGATGGCCGTTTCCTGGACGGACGGTTCCTGCAGAAGCGTAACGGGCGGGAAAACATAGTCGCCGGTGTCGAGGCCGATCGAGATATCGGCGATCTTCGCCACGGTCTCAGGCTTGATCTCCCGAACCGGTTTAGACGTGGTCGCCGGCGGAGTTGCGTCGTGGACCGGCTCGATAGGAGCCCGCGCCGCCGGAAGCCGCGATTTCACTTCCGCGAGTTTCACCAGCGGCAACTTCTCAGGCGCCTTGGCAAACGCGGTCCTTGCCACAAGGAGCCCCGCCGACGGCGCGCTCGCGGGCCTGACGCCTATCTCCCGATAGAGTGCCGTGACTGAATCCGGCGTCACCTGAAACTCGGGCGCCTGCCAACGCGCCACAGGCATCAGCACGTCCATATCGGCAGCCATATCCAAGGCACTCCAGAACACTTCATCGGAAACATCGTACAGGGCATTCGGTCGTTTCGCGGCTGTTTCCCAGACGTCCACGGGCTGCGAATCTTCGTCAGCCGGAAAGCAGGCGAGATCAATTGCGGCAGTCTCCATGGCTTCGAAGACTGGGATGGCATCCGCCTGCATTTCCATCTCCCGTTGGAGACGCAGCGAAAGCAACTGAATGCCGGATGCCGCCTGCTCTGCTTGCGCTATGGCAACGGTTGCTTCACCTGCCACAGGATTTTCGACGGTCGAAGCAACGTCCTTCGTGGCGCTCTCCTCTGTCTCGAGATCCGTATCGGTAGGCACTGGCTGTTTTTTGGCTTCAGCGGGCGAGCGCTTCGAATAGACGCTCTCCGGCGTGCGGGTGAAGCGCACATTGGGTCTAAGCACAAAGGCGCTTTGCCACACCGGCGCATCCTCGCGCCCCTCAATTTCGCTTGCAGCCATGGCGTCCGTATCGGTTCCGGTCGCATTTTCCTCGCCGTTCGGATCGATCGGCGAACCGTAGACGCGCCGCTGATGCTCGGCTTTCGCCAGATGATCGTCGTGGTCTGCGGGCTGCTCTCCCGTGTGATCGAAGGGGTTCGAAAAATTGGTTCGGGAAAGACGCATAGGGACCTGCTCACTCATAATTCACGGGCAATGGGCACAGCCTTTTCAATAGAAAATAAAGGTTAATCACCTCTTTCTAGCCTGCCTTTCTCACAGAATTTCCGTTGGCTCTCGCGAGCGACATCAGCATCGGGCCGATGGCGAATTCTCCCCTTTCGGCGCGTCGCGTCAGGTCTCGAATATAGCCGCCGGCGGAGTTGATATGCCCCGCCCTCTCGAGAATGCAGGCAATCACGGTTGCGGCATTTTCCGCTCCGAGTATCTCGCAAGCCTGTTGATAAGCGTCGGGGCTGACACCAAGCATCGAGCGCACGACAACCGCCGCCGCCATGAGATCGCGCCAGGTCGAAATGGCTCCGCCTGTCCCGTAGTCGGCAATCTGCGGGCATGCCTGCAGCACCAGAGCCAGCGGAAACGCCTTGATGCCCGCACCTGGCAGACTGCGATGACCTTCGTTGGCTGCACTGGCCGTATTAACGCCGCGTTTACCATGATCTACATCTTTGTGCCCCCTCGTCACGGGCAATGTTTGCCGATCGATTTCGGATTTTTCGCCCTGCTTCGTTTCGATTGCAGGTTCAGGTTCAAATATGGATTCGGTATTTGAATTCTGTATGTGCCGATCATTTTGGAAGGGATTGCCGCTTATTTTCTTCGAATCGACGTGCATTTCCAAGAGATTGACGATCTCGTCGCGAAGCATCTCCATCTCTTCGAGGGCCGTCGCCAGCACATCCGGTGTCGATGTGCGTGGAATTGCGGTAACCAAGGCGCGAAAATGCAGGCTGATCATCTCCCAGTCGCCCCTGGCGCCCTCCTCCACGGCCGTCTCGATCAGCTTGGCGACGTCGCGCCGGCAGAGCGTCAAACGCTCGCGAAGCCGCTGCAGATGCAGTCGTTCCGCGGTCACTTGTGCCGCCAGGCGTTCGACTTCGTCCGCGCGTGCAAGAAGCGGCGCCAGAGAAAAGCCGAAGGCCTCGTCGATCGCACCGGCGCCGTTCCTACGCACATAACGTTTACCGTTTGGACTATCCTTGCGAAAAATGAGCCCAGCTTCGACCAACACCGCAAGATGACGTCGGATCGTCTGTTCTGTCATCCCGTGGGATCGCAGTGATAACTGTGCATTGGACGGGAAAACAACGAGCCCGTGCGCTTCTGATAGTTCGTCCTTTGGATAGAAACTCAGAAGCGCATTCATGACCGCGAGCGCCCGATCGGTGACGCCGATCAGCGGCCTTGCCTCGCACAACGCCCGGAAGAGTTTCCACTTGTCGACTGTCTTGCCGTCTTCGATCTCTCGCGCCATGACCTGATTGGCCAACATGCCAAGCGTCATCGCCCGCCGCCCAAAGGGCGTCGCCACACTTCCACCTTCCATCGCCTCTGCCTTTCGTCGGGGCAAAGCTACTCAGCTCGTCAAAATGACGCCGATCTCAATGAAGAGACTTGACTACGATTCCAGGAAGTGTGATTCTCTCAGTCGCCAAACAGTCGAGAAGGGCTTCCGGAATGCATTTCGGGGGCCTTTTTCTTTGCCGATTTTCGTCTGCTACCCATCCTTCGATAGCCGTTGATCTTTGGGTGCCCACTTGGGCGCCCGGCGTAAGCTAGTGCCGGCCATCCTGTTTGCGGCTGGCCGTAAATTCCGCGTAGAGATCGTCCAGCCGATCGGCGAGGTAACCGCCGAATTCTGGCACTTGCCGCTCATCGAAAACGATCCGGGTCTGAACATCGTCCCGCTCGATCCGCGCTGCTTTCTTGCCCTGCGGATTCTTCCATTCCTGCGCCTTCGGCTTTCTCTTCGCCGGCTCGGCGCCGAGCATTTCGAACACACGGCCAAACCGCGTATCACTGTCAGTCGCTAGAAATTCCGCGCCCGCGATCAGGGCATCGAGCGTGTCCTGTTTCCGCTCCATCCGATCGGCCAATGCCGCCCAGCGCGCCCGGCCCGCCTTTGGCGCCGGTCCGATCGCCTGGACCAGATATTCCGGAATACTGCGCGCGATCGAGATGTAACGGCTGAGGTCAGCCTTGTCGGTCGAAAGCGCCGCCATGATCGTCGTACGGTCGTAGCCGCCATCTTCGAGGCGCCGGGCGAATTGAGCCTTTTCGATGTAGGACAGATCCTGCCGGTCGAGATTTTCCTTGCCTTGCGCAATGACGAGCTCGTTGTCTGTCAGTGTCTGGATAATGGCCCTGACCGTCTTGCCAAGCATGGCTGCTGCCCGCAGACGCCGGCGGCCATAAGCCACCTGGAAGCGTCCGGGCACAGCAGCCTGGGGCCGAACGAGGATCGGAACCTGTTGTCCATTTTCTCGGATGCTCTCGACGAGCGCCTCAAAGCCGGGATCGATCGCTATCGAGATTCGATCGCTCACAGAGGAACTATCGATCTGCGACGGATCGAGATCGATCACCGTCGATCCGGACGCCAGTTGCTCCTGCAATTTTGCGGCGCTGCGCGCACCCTCGGTCATTTCCTGCAGTGACGCGCCCATTGCCGAAATGGCGCCCGTGCGGACGCGATCCGGACTTTTTTCAGCGCCTGCAACTGGAGCGGAGCCCTCCGGCCGGCGCATAAACAAAGTGTTGACGGTATCTTTTCGGCTCACGGCAGATCACCCTGATTTAAAAGTTTCTGAGGTGCGGCGCCTTGGAAACAGCAGACGTTGGGAGCTCCCAACAGGTCTGGCCGGGTGACACACCTCTTTGACCAAAGGGATATGCCACTCGAAAGATCCCGTTCATCTGGCGAAGTACGGAATCGTTTGAAATGCGCTGTTGGGAGCTCCCAACAAACTGCGGGCGATGGGAGGAGAGCACTCATTTTGGCGTGCGCCCCCACGCTTGCCGAATGAGGGATTCGACTTCGCCGTTCACCGCGTCGAGTGCTTCCATCGCCCGGTCATAGGTCGACCGGGTCAGGTTCTCCCGGCCGATCTCGTAGAGCGTCTGCTTAGTCAGACCAGCATCGGAAACCGCTGCCGACTTCACCATCGGATTGGTCATGACGTGATCGTCGAACAGATTGCGAAGGAGGGCGGCGACCTTGGTCTGCGGCGCGTCCTGAGGTTCATAGCGAGTGAGAAGATAGCGGATGAAATCATATTTCAGTTCGCCGCCAGCCTCGCGAACGACGGCCAGGAGGTCATGCGTCATCAACAGGAATTGGCTCATCGACGCCACATCGAGCATCTGCGGATGGATCGTCACTACCATCGACGTTGCCGCGCAAAGGCCACTCAGCGTCAAGTAACCGAGCTGCGGTGGGCAATCGATGACGACGACGTCATAGCCGTCGGCAACTTCATCGAGCGCACGCGCGACGCGGGTGAAAAAAATTCCGTCTCCGTCGCGGGGGCCGCTCGTCAAGGCGCGCGGTGTCGTATGCTCAAACTCCATCAGCTCAAGATTGCCCGGCACGAGATCGAGGCCGTCGAAATAGGTGTTGCGGATGACCTCCGCCAGCGGCCGCTTTTCCTCATCATATCGGATGGCGGCGTAAAGCGTTTCGTTCGACCTGACTTCGGTTTCCGGCAGGACGCCGAGGAGGGCGGAAAGGCTTGCCTGCGGATCAAGGTCGACGGCAAGCACCCGATATCCCTGCAGCGCCAGATATTGTGCCAGGTGCACAGACGTGGTCGTCTTGCCCGAGCCGCCCTTGAAATTGGTGACGGCGATGACCTGGAGGTGATCATCGGGGCCGCGACGCGGCACGAGGTTATAGGCTTCGCGGCCCCGCGCCGTCTGTGCCAGCTTCTCGCGCAATTCGTTGATCTGCCGCAGGGTGTAGAGGCGGCGTCCGTTGCTGGTGAGTTCAGGCTGCGGTCCTTCGCCGGCAAGCGTCATTTTGCGCAACGTCGAATCCGAGACGCCCATCAGGCGAGCCGCCTCGCCAGAGGTAAACCGCCGCAAAGTCTTGTTGGCCGTTGGCGGAAAAAGGGCCTCGCTGATCGCTTGCAGCTGCGAACTGATAACCGCCGCATGATCCCCGATCGTCTCATCGACGGTCTTGCGCTCAATCTTGGTCGCTCGAATTGCATTGCTCACGTTCAAAAACTTTCGTCACGGTAAAATGGCCGGATGGGAGATATAACCGTGACGATACGCAACGCAACGATTCGCGCAAGAAGTTATTGGTTAACAGAAGGTTAACACGACGGGATAAGAAAATGAGTCCGGCGCGGCCCAACACATGATTCACCCATGAATCCAAGGTGTTCATCAACGGCAACAAGAGCCAAGCAGCGATGGTCCGCGCGCAATGATTCATGTGCACAATCACCCAGCGTCAGGCAGAAGCTGGCCGCGGGACCTCTGGCACGCCCGACTCACCCACCTCCGCTGTAAATGATCACGATTCGTTTCCCGCTGCAGTGCCGCCCCTTGCTGCCTCATGCTCTCTAACTCGGTGTAAGAGGGGAGGAGAGGGGGATGGACACACACCCACATTCATAATCATTTGCTTATGAAAGCGCCGCTGTTATTTCATTTTACATCACCATTCGGCGTGACACACTGGGCCCGCTGTAATGTCAGCCGTTGCGCGCCGGCTCCCGGGAGCATGCCGGCCGTTCAGGGAGGAAAATATGAAACGTGTAGTCATCACCGCGTTTGCGGCAATCATCATGGGCAGTGCAGCCCATGCAGATACGATCAAAGTCGGCGTGGTTGGCCCATTCTCCGGGCCTTTCGCTCTCCAGGGCAAGAATTTCAAGGCCGGCATCGACGCCTATATGGCAATGAACGGCACATCGGTCGGCGACGACACAATCGAAGTCATCTACCGCGATCTGCCAGCACCGGATCCTGCTCAGTCCAAGGCCCTGGCCCAGGAACTGGTGGTCAAGGAGAAGGTGCAATATCTCGCCGGTTTCTATTTCACCCCGGACGCGATGGCGGTAACGCCGATCCTGAAGCAGGCAAATGTGCCATTGGTCATCATGAACGCCGCGACCTCGGCAATCGTCACCAAGAGCCCGTTCGTCGTGCGCACTTCCTTCACCACCTGGCAGACTTCGACGCCAATCGCCAAGGTCGCGCATGACGCAGGCGTTGCCAAAGTTATTTCCGTCGTCAGCGATTATGGTCCGGGGGTCGATGCCGAAAATGCCTTCAAGGCCGCGTTTGAAAAGGAAGGCGGGCAGGTCGTCGAGGCAATCCGCATTCCGCTTTCCACGAACGATTTCAGCCCGATCATGCAGCGCATCAGGGATTCCGGCGCGCAAGGCGTGTTTGCCTTCCTGCCGTCCGGGCCAACGACACTCGGCTTTGTAAAAGCCTACAATGAAAATGGCCTGAAGGACGCCGGCATCAAGTTCTTCGCCCCGGGCGACTTGACGCAGGAATCCGACCTGCCGGCGCTTGGCGACGCCGCTCTCGGCATCCAGACGACGTTTCACTACGCGGTTTCCCACGATTCTCCCGAAAACAAGGCTTTCGTCGAAGCCGCGGTAAAAGCCATCGGCAATCCCGCCGAGCTGTCCTTCCCCTCAGTCGGTGCCTTCGATGGCATGAACGTCATCTACAAGATGATCGAAGCGACGGGTGGAGAGCAGGATGCACAGAAGGCCGTGGATGCCGTCAAGGGATTGTCCTGGATCAGCCCGCGCGGTCCGGTCTCGATTGATCCTGAATCGCGCCACATCACCCAGAACATCTACCTGCGTGAAGTTACCAAGGCGGATGACGGTACCTACTACAACAAGGAAATCCAGACCTTCGAAAAGCAGGGCGACCCAGGTCTCGCCGCTGCCAAGTAGAGCGGCTCAGGCGGTTTGACCCGCACCTGGAGTTCGGCCATCGTCGGCTTTTGACGGTGGCCGATAAATCCCGCTCTCGCTTTTATGGGGGAGGGGAGGGCTCGATAGCGCACTGCGCACAACCGTATCGGAACCAGTTCGATGCAGACATTCTTCAGCATAGCCGTCGATGCCTTTGCCTATGGCATGGTGCTCTTCGTCATCTCCATTGGCCTTTCGGTCACCATGGGGCTGATGCGCGTCGTCAATCTTGCCCATGGCGCCTTTGCGATGATCGGCGGCTACATCGCGTCCTATGCGGCGCAATCACTCGGTCTGGGGTATGCCGCGGCCATCCTGCTTGCCGTGTTCGGCACAGTGGCCATCTCGATCCCGATCGAGCGTTTGCTCTATCGCCGGATTTACGGCGCTCCCGAATTGACCCAGGTTCTGATGACCATCGGCATCACCTTCTGCATCATCGGCATCACCAACTACGTCTTTGGACCAACCCTGAAGACGATCCCGTTGCCACCCACATTGCAGGGCTCCGCCGATCTCGGTTTCCGCTCGATCGCCACGCATCGCATCTTCGCTATCGTTTGCGGCCTCATCGTCGCCGGTGCGCTTTGGTATGCGATCGAGAAGACGGCCTTCGGCGTCAAGCTGCGTGCCTCCGTCGACAACGCCTCTATGGCGGCGGCGCTCGGTGTGCGCACCGAGATCATCTATGCGGTGAGTTTCGCAGTCGCGGTCGGTCTTGCCGCCTTCGGCGGGGTGCTCGGCGCCGAACTGCTTCCGGTCGAGCCCTACTACGCACTGCGCTACATGGTGACCTTCCTGGTGGTCGTCTCCGTGGGGGGCGCGGGATCAATCCCCGGTGCCTTGCTCGCCTGTCTCGTGCTCGGCGGCATCGATACGACCGGACGCTATCTGATGCCGGAGTTTGGTGAGTTCTTCTTCTACCTCGCAGTTATCGCCATCATCTGCATTTTCCCACGTGGTCTTGCCGGACGGGTACGCTAGGATGACAGTCATTATGAGCCACAAAACGGTCGCAACGACCGCCCGCCAAAACCGCCCCTTCGTCCGCGACCTGATGGGCATCGGCACCATCATCGCCGCGGCGGCAATCGGCTATCTTCTCTTCCCCGACAATCTTGCCCTTTTGACCCGCATCATCGCCATTGCCCTTCTCGTATTGTCGCTCGACCTCGTCACCGGCTATTGCGGTGTGGCGACACTCGGCCATGCGGCTCTGTTCGGCTCAGGCGCCTATGCTGCCGGCATCATATCCGCGCATTACGGCATCGCCGATCCGCTTCTGATGACGTTGGCGGGCATCGTCGGCGGAGCAGCAGCGGGGCTCGTCTGTGGCGTCATCATTCTTCGAGCCCACGGATTGCCGCAGCTCGTCCTGTCGATCGCGCTCATCTACCTGTTCCACGAACTCGCCAACAAGGCGTCCTCCTGGACTGGTGGCAGTGACGGTCTCTCTGGAATTTCGACCGATCCACTGTTCGGTATGTTCGAGTTCGACCTCTGGGGCCAAACTGCCTATGTCTTCGGTGTCGCATTGCTGCTCGCCGTGCTTATCCTGCTGCGTTTCCTCGTTCGTTCGCCCTTTGGCATGCTTTGCCGCGGTATCAAGGAAGACCCGCTGCGCATCATCGCCATGGGCGCGTCGCCCAAAGCCGCGCTGATCAAGATGTATGTCATCTCCGGTGCTGTCGCTGGCGTCGGCGGCGCGCTCAATGCCATCTCGACGCAAGTCGTCGGCCTCGACAGCCTGTCCTTCACGCTTTCGGCGGAGTCGCTCGTGATGCTCGTCCTTGGTGGCACCGGTTCGTTGTTCGGCGCACTGACCGGCACCGTGGTCTTCATGCTGTTCGAAGACTATGTCTCTGCCGCCAACCCCTTCCACTGGCTAACGATGGTCGGTGCATTGCTGATTGCCGTCGTGCTTTTCGCACCAAAGGGTCTCTACGGAACGGCCGCCGCCTTTGTCGCCCGCCGTGGGGAGAAACGCCCGTGAGCGCCGTTTTCGAAGTTCTCAATCTGAAAAAGGCCTTCAGCGGTCTTGCCGTCACCAATGATGTGACACTGTCCATGGCGCCGGGTGACCGGGTCGCACTGATCGGGCCGAACGGCGCGGGAAAGACCACCTTCGTCAATCTCGTGACCGGCAATCTCCGTCCGGATTCAGGAGAGGTCCGCATCAACGGCGAAACCGTTACCAGGATCGATGCGATCGGCCGCGTCCGCCGCGGTCTGGTCCGGTCCTTCCAGGTCACAAGGCTCTTTCAGGACATGACCCCGGCCGAGCATGTCGCTCTGGCGATCCTTCAACGCGACGGAAGGGCAGGGGCGATGTTCGGCAATTTCCTGTCGATGCCCGATATCATGGATGAGACAACAGCACTGCTTTGCACGCTTGGCCTTGTCCATCTCATGCACCGCAAGGTGAGCGAGATCGCCTACGGCCAGCAGCGCCTGCTCGAGATCGCCGTGGCGCTGGCGCTGAAGCCCAGGGTCCTGCTTCTCGACGAGCCTGCGGCTGGCGTGCCACAGAGCGATACCGGCCGCATCGAGCAGGCGCTCGCAGAGCTGCCCGCCGATCTCGCCGTGCTGATGATCGAGCACGACATGGATCTGGTTTTCCGCTTCGCCAAGCGCGTCATCGTGCTTGCCGCTGGAACCATCATCTTCGACGGCTTGCCCGTCGATGTCACCAAGAATGCCGCCGTGCGCGAGGCCTATCTGGGGAGCTATGCCAATGCCAGCCACGCCGCTTGAAGTTGAAAACCTCTCGGCCGGCTACGGTCCGACCCGCGTCCTTGAAAACGTATCCTTTTCCGTTCCCGCCGGTGCCCGATTGGCTGTTCTCGGCCGCAACGGCATGGGCAAAACGACACTGCTGGCCACGCTTGCTGGCCAGACACGGCGGTACGACGGAAAAATCCGCATCGGGGAAACCGACGTCACCGGCATTTCGAGCGCCCTGCGGGCTCGCACCGGTCTCGGCTACGTGCCACAGACGCGGTGCATCTTTCCGACGCTAACGGTCGAGGAGAACCTGTTCGTCGGCCTGAAGGACCGGCCGAAAAGCGACCTGCAGGAAGCCTACGCGATGTTCCCGCGCCTGTTCGAGCGCAAGCGGAACCTTGGCTCGCAGCTTTCCGGCGGCGAGCAGCAGATGCTGTCGACGGCGCGGACCATTCTCGGTCGCCCGTCCGTGCTGCTGCTTGACGAGCCACTCGAAGGTCTTGCACCCGTTATCTGCGAGGAGTTGATGAAGGCCTTCGCATCACTCGCCAACGCCGGCGACATGACCATTCTCCTGGTGGAACAGCGGATTCAGAGCGCGCTCGATTTCGCCGATCAGGTCATCGTCCTGGAACGAGGGCGGGTTGCTTGGAGCGGAACGCCGGCTGCATTGGCTGGCGACCACGATGCGGTGGAGCGGCTACTTGGCGTCGGCGGGCTGCACTGAAACAATCCATATGGGAGGCCATCCCCGCCCCTAAACCGCCGCGAAGCGGCGGCTCGGCGCGGTTCTCAATTTTTTTGGCAATAGCCTGGAACCTTCCGCTTCCCTGCGCATTAGGCGTCGGGTCGATTTCTGTCGACATCAAACACCGTATTTTGCAACGATGCGAGGATGTGCAGATGAACAACCTGTTACCACAACTTCATGAAGGACATGCGCCGATCACGCTGCACCAGCTGTTCCGCGACGCCTTGGAGGCCTATGACGATTGGGTCGAAGGTGCAGATGCTCCGGCGGTCTACTATCAGGGCATGCCGGTTCCGATCGCAGTCGCGTTCGATCACATGCGCAATTGCACAGATATTCTGCCGAACAATATGGTCAGCGCCATTACCGAGCGACTGACAAAGCCCTGGAGCAGCGACAGCCCCCTTGATGAAATGACCTTTTCGACTGCGGCACGTGTCATGTCCGTCCTGATCAGAAAGAGAGAAATCCGGCGCACCGGCAGCGATATCAACGCCTTCATCCGCCGGTTCGAAAAGCGGCGTTCCGACCGTGTCCACCGTTGAGGTCTAGCGGCCATTCGGCAAATCCCAAACCCAATAAGTAACGGAAATATATCAAAAAATAACAGGACGTGAAAACGACTTGCTACCATGGGCTTCCCGTGGTTAAAATGACTAAATACATAGAGTATGCCGTATATTTGTGAACTGGCGTTTGAGTGACAGTGCCAAGGTTCAACAATCCAGCCGCATGAAGCGGGGGAGGGGATGATATGACGGTTCATGGTTTCTCGCCTTACGGTTATGGCGGCCAGCCTTTGCAGATCGCCATTGTCGGCCGCGGTTTTTCCGGTTTGATGATGGCGATCGCTCTCCTGAAATCAGTCAGCCAGCCGTTTCAGCTGCGCATGTTCGATCCGCAGCCGATCATCAGCGGTGGCCAGGCCCTGGCAACGGCGCGCGCGACCGAAATCCTCAACAGCCGCGCCCGCGACCTCTCGGTCTCGACCGGCGAGCCGAAGGACTTCACCCGCTGGCTGCAGGCCAACCAGCATTTTCGCGAGGCGGTCTCTGCCGCAATCCCGGGCTTCGGCCAGATCTTCGTGCCGAAGGCCACCTTCAGCGATTATGTCTATCAGCGGTTTTCCGAAGCCCTGGCGCAACGCACCGACGTCAGCGTCCAGATGTCCAATGAGGGCATCGCCAGTATCCGGCGCAAGGACGACGGCCTGTTCACGCTCGGCCTGGCAGATGGCAGCGAAGCCGTTTACGACACAGTCGTCCTGGCAACCGGCTATGGGTTGAAGCCCCCGCAGGAGAAAGGCGAGCAGGATGGTGAAGTCGTTCTGCAGAGTCCTCCAAATCGTGCCCGGCACGTCGTTGTCATGGGCAACGGCCTGCGGGCGGTGGACCAGGTCCTGCAATTGCGCGACGGCGGGTTTGCCGGTTGCATCACGATCCTGTCGCGTCGCGGTTTCCTGCCGCAGCCGCATACCCGCATGCCCGCAGATGCCGTCTTCCCGTCGCAACCGATGCCCTCGCAGCTTCGCCATATCGTCCGGTTCGTCCGCAAAGCCTGCGCGGAAGCCGAGGAAAACGGCTGGAGCTGGCAGGCCGCGATGAACGGCCTGCGCAAGCGGGCCCGCACCCTGTGGGCGTCGCTGCCACCGAGCGAAAAGCGGCAATTCAATCGCCATCTGAGGGCCATCTACGACAGCCACCGCAACAGGCTGCCGGCGGACGTGCATGCACGGCTCGAACGTGAACTGGCCGGCGGCATGACGGAGTTGAAACGCGGGACCACGCTGAAGCGGGGGCCCGGTGGGCTTGTCGTCCGGTGGGCCGGTCAGTCGACGGAGGAGCACTTTGCTGCGGACGAAGTCATAGACTGCCGCTGCCTTTCGCCTGATTTGAAGGATCCTGTTATTGTCGACCTGCTGCGCGCAGGCCTTGCAAGCACGGACGAACTCGATCTCGGCCTGGCCGTAAACCCGGCCGGCGAACTGCTTACTCTTAGGGGTCGGCCCGCTGGCCTGTTCGCCATCGGCCCGCTCGGTCTCGGCTCGCTTCCGGATATCGATCTCGTGCCGGAGATCGTAACGCAGACATACGCTGCCGCGACACTGATCGATGCGCGATCACGGCCGCAATTACAGGCAGGCTGACGGACGGTACGGCCGCACCCACGAAAGACCTGAACCCGCGGTGTTCGGATCGCGGGTCGGATTTCAGTCCATTAAAACCGCCAGTTCGACATCTGAATGTAACGCCTCAGGAATGGGGCTAGCCGCGAACGGATTTTCCATACCAAATAAAATTTATAGATATTATTGTTTTGTAACCAGCACCATTCCCGGAAAGACTATCGGCCAAATGCCAATTCGTATTCCGTACACGCTGGAGACAATCGCATATGAGCACGGTTCCGGAAAAAATCGACGTTCTCTGGTTTCTGCCCACCCATGGGGACAGCCGCTATCTCGGCACCTCCATCGGCGGCCGCAACGTTGACCTCAACTATCTGAAGCAGATCGCCCAGGCGGCCGATAATCTCGGCTACTACGGGGTGCTGATCCCAACGGGCCGTAGTTGCGAGGACAGCTGGATCGTTGCTTCCGCGCTTGCACCTCTGACCGAAAAGCTACGGTTCCTCGTCGCTGTCCGTCCGGGCCTGCTCAGCCCGACGCTTGCCGCCCGCATGACGGCGACGCTCGACAGGATTTCGAGTGGCCGTCTCCTCGTCAACGTCGTCACCGGCGGCGACCCGATCGAGAACAAGGGCGATGGTATCCATTATTCCCACGAGGAACGCTACGAAGTCACCGAAGAATTCCTCGACATCTACAAGGCCGTCCTGCGCGGTGAGGACGTGACGGTCAAGAGCAAGCATTTCGATATCGAGGATGCGAAGCTCCTGTTCCGACCGTTCCAGGATCCGCACCCGCCGCTCTATTTCGGCGGCTCGTCGGGTATCGGCCAGCAGGTCGCCGCCCGCACGATCGACAAATATCTCACCTGGGGCGAACCGCCGGAAGATGTGGAGAAGAAGATTGCCGAGGTCCGAGCGCTGGCAGATGCCGAGGGCCGTAAGGTCACCTTCGGCATCCGCCTCCACGTCATCGTTCGCGAGACCGCCAAGGAGGCCTGGAGCGCAGCGGACGAACTCATCAAGTACGTCGATGAAGACACGATCGCCGCTGCACAGAAGGTCTTCCAGCGCATGGACTCAGTTGGCCAGAGCCGGATGAGCAAGCTGCATGGTGGCCGCAAGGATAAGCTGGAAATCAGCCCCAACCTCTGGGCCGGCGTCGGCCTCGTGCGCGGCGGAGCAGGGACGGCACTCGTCGGCGATCCCGACCAGGTGAAGGCGCGGATCGACGAATATCGCCAGATCGGCATCGACACCTTCATCCTGTCCGGTTATCCGCATCTGGAAGAAGCCTACAAGTTTGGCGAACTCGTGCTGCCGAACCTGCCGCTCAACCATCCGGTGAAGGCCTATTCGGCCGGTGCGAACACTGGGCCTTTCGGCGAAACGATCGCCGGCGACCACCGCCCGACGCTTAAGGTCTCCCAATCCTGATCTATCCAACCTAAGGCACCCCGATGTGTCTCTTTGAAGAAATATCGGGGGTTGCGCATTTTATATTTCGTCCAGCGATTAAACGGTGATGTTCAACCGTTAACCAGGGCAGTGACCAGAGAAAGGTCGCTGCCCTGGCTCGGTTGACAAACGACGGACAAGTCTGAAGAGTACAACCGGTCAAAACGGCAGCGTTGGGGAGGACTTAATGTCTATGCGCGCGTTTATCCGGTTTTCAGCGATCATTCTTACCGCACTCTCCTTCAGCCCTGCTGCCGGGGCAGCGGAAACGGGCCGGCATGTCCTTACGACAGAGAACGGCGACTATTTCGGCTTTGACCTCCGCACCGAGCAAAATGTCACGCTCGATCAGTGCAAGACGGTCTGCATCGCCGACTCCTCCTGCCGCGCCTTCACCTACAATCCCAAGGTGAAATGGTGTTTCCTCAAATCCGACTACAACAAGCTGAATACGTTCAACGGCGCGATCGCCGGCAAGATTGTCGAAGCCGCCTCGAGCGAACCGGATATCGGCGCGCCGCCGGCGCTGCCCTTCCTGACCGAACAGCAACTTGCTGATGCCCGCACGGCCAAAAACAATCTCGCGCTGGAGCCGGATCAGGAAGGGCAGGGGCTCAACGGCCTGATCGCCGCCGCTCACCGCGAACTCGCCGCCGGCAACATTGCCCCGGCACTGAAGGCTTTCCAGGGTGCCTTATCGATCATCCCGGAGGATGGCGCGGTCTGGATCGAGGCGGCACGCGCCGCCAACCGCGTCTACGGCAACACCGACTTCGCAGTCCAGGCGTCGCTCGCCGCCATCAACGGCTACCAGCTCACGCGCACCACACAGTCCCGTGCAGACGCTCTGGCTGTTCTCGCAAAGGCGCTGGAAAGCTCGGAGAACTTCCGCGCGGCGCTCAGCGCCTACAAGGCCAGCCTTGCGATTGTCGAGGCAAAGACGGTTCGCGCAGCCTATGACACCTTGAAAGTGCGCCAAGGCTTCCGCGTGACTGAGCATACGGTCGATTCCGACAGCGCCATACCGCGGGTCTGCGCCCAGTTCTCCGAACCGCTGGTCAAGGCCGGCGTGGATTATACCCCATTCGTCACCCTCGACGGTGCACCGCCCAAGGCGCTTGAAGCTAAGGGCAGCGAGATCTGCGTCGAGGGCCTGAACCACGGTCAGCGCTACAAGCTGGCCTTCCGTCAGGGCCTGCCGTCCTCCATTTCCGACGAGCCCCTTGAAGCCCAGGTCAATCTCGACGTCTATATACCGGATCGCGCTGCGATGGTGCGCTTCACCGGCGATAGCTTCGTGCTTCCCGGAACCGCCCGTCGCGGCATTCCGCTCGTCTCAGTCAACACCACCAGCGCAAACCTCAAGCTCTACCGCATCGGCGATCGCAACATCGCGTCACTGCTCACCACCTCGCAATTCCTGACGCAGCTCGACGGGTACAGTGCCCAGCGCATCCAGGATGAAAACGGCGAGATGGTCTGGCAGGGCTCGATCGATATCTCCACCGACCTCAACAAGGAAGTGGTGACCAGCTTTTCGGTGGACGAAGCGTTGCCGCAGCGCAAGCCCGGCGTCTATGTCCTGACCGCCGTCTCGGGTACTGCAGCGACAAACGAGTGGGACAGCCAGGCAACGCAATGGTTCGTCGTCTCCGATATCGGTCTCTCGACCTATTCCGGCACGGATGGCTTGAGCGTTTTTGCCCGGTCCCTGGCGACGGCCAAGCAGATGGCCGGGGTCGAACTGACGCTGCTTGCCAAGAACAACGAAATTCTTGGAACGGTGACCACCGACGCGCAGGGCCGTGCAACCTTCGATGCCGGTCTGTTGCGTGGCACCGCCGCCATGACCCCCGCGGTGATCACCGCAAAGGGCGGCAACGACGATTTCGTCTTCCTCGACTTGACGCGCGCTGGCTTCGATCTCTCCGACCGTGGCGTCACCGGACGCGCGGCACCGGGTGCCATCGACATACTGACCTGGACCGAGCGCGGCATTTATCGCGCCGGTGAAACCGTGCACGTTTCCGCATTGGCGCGCGACAGCGCTTCCGTTGCAATCGAGAAGCTGCCGCTGACCTTCATCTTCATGCGCCCCGATGGCGTCGAGGATCGCCGCGTCGTCAACGACGGCGGCCAGGCAGGCGGCTATACGCTCGATCTCGCCCTGCAGCCGAACGCCATGCGCGGCACATGGACCGTGCAGGTCTATACCGATCCCAAGGGCACGGCGATCAGCGAGAAGCAGTTCCAGGTCGACGACTTCGTCCCTGATCGGGTCGAGTTCGACATGGCGAGCACCGTCAAACAGATCGAGATCGGCAAGCCGGCGCCGATCACCATCGACGGGCGATTCCTGTATGGCGCACCTGCAGCGGGCCTCGAGCTCGAAGGCGAAGTCGGGCTCAAGCCGACTCGCGAAAGCGCCGATTTCAAGGGCTATTTCTTCGGTCTGGCCGATGAGGAAGCGACGGAAGACAGCCGCACGCCGCTGGAGGCTCTGGAGCCGCTGGACGAAGACGGCAAATCGATGTTCGAGGTGAACCTCACGGAAACGCCGTCCACAACCCAATTGCTGAACGCCAACATTACTGTGCGCGTTCAGGAAGCCGGCGGCCGGGCCGTCGAGCGTTCGCTGACGCTGCCCGTCAGGCCGGAAGGCTCGATGATCGGCATCAAGCCGCAATTCACCGGCGACCTCGCGGAAAATGCGGTTGGCAAATTCCATGTCATCGCCCTCGACCAGAATGGCGACAAGCAGGCCCAGTCGGGCCTGACCTGGACGCTGTTGCGCGTCGAGCAGGATTATCAATGGTACCGCGACGGCACCGCCTGGAAATACGAGCCCGTGATTTCGACCAAGCAGGTGTCCGCCGGCAAGCTTGATGTCACCAAGGATGGCGGCGAGATTTCCCTGTCGGCCGGCTGGGGCCGTTACCGCCTCGAAGTCGAGACCGCCGATATCGATGGACCAACATCAAGTGTGGAATTCGATTCCGGCTGGTATGTCGCCGCCAGCTCGACGGAAACACCGGATGGCCTGGAGATCGCGCTCGACAAGGAAAATTATGCGATCGGCGATACTGCAAAGCTCAGGGTTTCGCCACGGTTTGCCGGCGAGGTCCTGGTCACGATCGGTTCGGAAAAGCTGGTCGCCACGAAGACTGCCACCGTTCCTGCCGAAGGCGGTGAGATCGATATTCCGATCACCGAGGATTTTGGTGCCGGCGCCTATGTGACGGCAACCCTCTATCGTCCGGGCGACGCGCAGGAAAGCCGCCTGCCGATGCGCGCCATCGGCATCAAATGGCTCGCCGTCGATCCGGCAGATCGCAAGCTCTCGGTCAAACTGGATTTACCGGAGAACACTCTGCCTCGCCAAACCCTCAACATCCCGGTTGAAGTCACAGGCGCAGGGGTGGGCGAGGAAGCCTATGTGACGGTTGCCGCCGTCGATGTTGGTATTCTCAATCTGACGCGCTACGAGGCGCCCGATCCGGACGGCTGGTATTTCGGCCAGCGCCAGCTCGGTCTTGAAATCCGCGACCTCTATGGCCGTCTGATCGACGGATCGCTCGGCGCCGCAGGACGCCTGCGCAGCGGTGGCGACGGCGGCCAGATGCCGCTTCAGGGCAAGCCGCCGACCGAAAAGCTGGTGGCTTTCTTCTCCGGGCCGGTTCAGCTTGATGCGAGCGGCAAGGCGATCATCAGTTTCGACATCCCGCAGTTCAACGGCACGGCCCGCGTCATGGCGGTCGCCTGGTCGAAGACCGGTGTCGGTCACGCCAGTTCCGACGTCGTCATCCGCGATCCGGTCGTGGTGACGGCAAGCCTGCCTCAATTCCTGGCACCTGGCGACAAGGCCGAACTTCGCCTCGACATTGCCAATACCGACGGCCCTGCAGGGGAGCTCAATCTCAAGGTGACGAGTAGCTCGTCCGTGGTGATCGACAGCGCCCAGGCCGAGCAGACGTTCAGCGTCAAGCCGGGCGGAAAATTCGACCTGACGTTGCCGCTATCCGGTGTCCATCCAGGTGACGGCGCCATCTCGATCGAGCTTTCGAGTGCCGACGGACTGTCGCTGCAGCAATCCGTCTCGGTTCCGGTGCGGCCGGCATCCTTGCCGGTGACGACACGTCTTCCCGTCACTATCGAGCCCAATGCCAGCCTGAAGGTGGACGGCGAATTGCTGGCCGAAAGCATGCTGCAGGGGTCGGCGGTCAGCATCAGCGTCACACGCTCCGCAGCCTTCGATATCCCGGCGCTGCTGACCTCGCTCGATCGCTACCCCTATGGCTGCGCCGAGCAGACGACCAGCCGCGCACTGCCGCTGCTTTATCTCAGCGAACTTTCGAAACAATCCGGCCTGCCGGAGGATGCGGATGTACAAGAGCGCGTGCAGAAGGCGATCTACCGGGTCCTGTCGTATCAGTCATCGACAGGCAGTTTCGGCCTCTGGAGCCCCGGCTCCGGCGACCTCTGGCTCGACGCCTATGTCACCGACTTCCTGACCCGGGCGCGCGAGCAGAAATACCAGGTGCCGGACCAGGCGATGGTTCAGGCGCTCGATAATCTGCAGAATGCCTTGAGCTATGATGTGGACGTCAAGAGCCAGGGCAACGAGATCGCCTATGCCCTCTATGTGCTGGCCCGCAACCGCAAGGCCGCAATCAGCGACCTGCGTTACTACGCCGATACGAAGCTTTCCGATTTCCCGACCCCTCTTTCCAAGGGCCATCTGGCCGCCGCACTCGCGCTTTACGGCGACGGGCAACGCTCACAGAGCATTTTCGGCGACGCGCTGCAGATGTCGACTGGCACGAATACAAGCCTTCTCGACCGCTCCGACTATGGCTCGCCGCTCCGCGATGATGCTGCGGTGCTGACGCTGGCGGCGGAAAGTCGTCCCGTACCGGCGATCATTCCGCAGCTCGCCAAGATCGTCGCCCGCGAATGGGAACAGGCTTCCTACACAAGCACGCAGGAACAGATGTGGACGCTGCTTGCGGCGCGTGCCATCAAGGGCGGCGATCAGGATCTGAGGCTCGACATCAATGGAACAGCGCGCAGTGGTGGTTATGCCGCGCGTCTGACCGGCGACGAAATCCTCGACCAACCGATCACGATCAGCAACCGATCCAGCGAACCGGTCGCCGCCGTCGTCACGACGGTTGCAGCACCCGCCTTCCCGCTGCCTGCCGGCGGCAACGGGTTCACGATCCAGCGAACCTACTACACGCTCGATGGCGAGGAAGCCAACATCACGCAGGCCAAGCAGAACGAGCGCTACGTGGTCGTCATCAACGCGACGGAGAGCAACGCCTGGCCGTCGCGCGTGCTGATTACCGATCTCCTGCCGGCCGGTTTCGAGATCGACAATCCGAGCCTCGTCGACAGCGCCAAGCTCTCGAACTTCGAATGGATCGGCGAGATCGAAGCGGCACATACGGAATTCCGCAGCGACCGTTTCGTTGCCGCCTTCGACCGGTCGAGCGGTGACGACCGGGCAATCACGGTCGCCTATGTCGTGCGGGCCGTCACGCCGGGAACCTACGACCATCCGGCGGCCAACATCGAGGACATGTACCGGCCACAGTTTTCCGCGCGCACCGCCACGGGGCGCATGGAGGTTCAGGCGGTCGAATAATGTCGCTCTGGTGGAAATCCTGCGTTGCGCTCTTCGGCTCCGCATTTCTGTGCGCGGCGGCAGTGTTGGGACTTGAGGCCGCCGACCGCGCCTATCCGCCGCCACTCGACAAGGCGCGCACCGTCTCGGCCGAAGTTCTCGACGCCGACGGTCAGTTGTTGCGCGCCTTCGCGACACCGGAGGGCCGATGGCGGCTGAAGACGACGGCGAAGGATGTCGATGCGCAGTTCGTCCGCATGCTGATTGCCTATGAGGACCAGCGCTTCTGGCAGCATAACGGTATCGATCCCTGGGCCTTGATGCGGGCTGCCTGGCAATTTGCAAGCCATGGGCGAATCGTTTCCGGAGCATCGACTCTGTCGATGCAGGTGGCCCGCCTGATCGAGCCGCGCGAGGGGCGTTCCTTTGCTGCGAAACTTCGCCAGTTGGCCCGCGCGATTCAGATCGAGCGGCGACTGAGCAAAGCCGAAATCCTCGATCTCTACCTGACCCATGCGCCCTATGGCGGCAACCTCGAAGGCATCCGCGCGGCAAGCCTTGCCTATTTCGGCAAGGAACCACGGCGACTGACGGTTTCTGAAGCCGCGTTGCTCGTTGCGCTTCCACAATTGCCTGAAAAACGCCGACCCGACCGCCAGCTGAAAGCTGCCGAGACGGCGCGCCAGCGGGTTTTGACGCGCATGGCGGTTTCCGCCGTCATCGGGGAAGGGGAGGCGGAGCGCGCAGCGGGAGTTGCCATTCCGAACCGCCGCCTCCAGCTCCCGGCCTTTGCCGCCCACGTCGCCGAATCCGCCTTGCGCAAGGAGCCGAAAGTCATCCAGCACCAGACGACGCTCAGACGCCCCATTCAGAAGGCGCTTGAGACAGTCGCAAAGGACGCAGCAGCGAAACTCGGACCAAAAGTATCCATCGCCATGGTCATGGCGGATGCGCGCACCGGAGAGATCGTTGGCGAGCTCGGCTCCGCTGATTATTTCGATGCCAGCCGCTCCGGATGGATCGACATGACCCGCGTCCCCCGGTCGCCGGGCTCGACGCTCAAACCCTTCATCTATGGTCTCGCCTTCGAGCAGGGCCTCGTCTCGCAGGAAACGATCATCGAGGACCGACCGGCTGATTTCTTCGGCTATCGTCCACGCAACTTCGACATGACCTATCAGGGGGATGTCAGCATCCGGCAGGCGCTGCAACTGTCGCTCAACGTGCCGGCCGTGCGGCTGCTCGATGCGGTCGGGCCAAGCCGGATGATGATGCGTTTCCGGCGCGCTGAAGTCCGGCCCATCCTGCCGCCGAACGAGGCGCCCGGCCTCGCGATCGGTCTGGGCGGTCTGGGCATCAATCTGAAGGATCTGGTGCAACTCTATACGGCATTGGCGAACCGCGGCAAACCCATGCGGCTTGGCGACGGTATCCAGGATCAGCCCAGCCAGATCGAAGGCGAGCCGCTTCTCGATCCGGTCGCGACCTGGCAGATCGCCGATATCCTGTCCGGCGTCTTGCCGCCCACCGGCGCAGGCCGGCGCGGCATCGCCTACAAGACGGGGACGAGTTATGGCTACCGCGATGCCTGGTCGGTCGGGTTTGACGGCCGCTACGTGCTCGGTGTTTGGGTG
Organism: Pararhizobium sp. A13; assembly: GCF_040126305.1. Lineage (NCBI taxonomy): Bacteria > Pseudomonadati > Pseudomonadota > Alphaproteobacteria > Hyphomicrobiales > Rhizobiaceae > Pararhizobium > Pararhizobium sp. A13. The sequence continues at coordinate 428,045 of NZ_CP149512.1, forward strand.
GGCAGGCCCGACAATGGCGCCGTACCGGGCCTGACCGGCTACGGGACGGCGGCGCCCATCCTGTTCGAAGGCTTTGCCAAATCCGGCGTTGCCATGACGCCCTTGCCGCACGCGCCCGCTGGCGCAGTTCGCATCGCCCAGGCCGAGCTGCCGATCAGCCAGAGACGTTTTTCGCTGACCTCGAACGGGCTCGTCTCGGCAACGGTTCGCGAGGCGGCTCCCCAGATCGTCTATCCTCCGGAGGGCGCCCGCGTCGAACTGGGTGTCGACACGGCGGGCATGCCCATGCCGCTGGTCCTCAAGCTCCAAGGAGGGAGGGCGCCGTTCCGCTGGCTGGCAAACGGCAAGCCATTGCCGCAAACGTCAAGGCGTCGCGTCAACCAATGGGTTCCTGACGGAGCCGGCTATTCGACGCTGACGGTCATCGATGCCGCAGGGCGCGCTGCAAGCGTTCGGGTTTTCCTCAATTGAGGCTGCAGCGCTCCCATGCGCCAAATGGCTAAGACCCCTAACTTGGCAATCCAAGATTGCACCGGCCATGAATGGGGATTCACGAAATGGCCCCTATAAGCTAACAGTGGTCAACGATCCGATTCGTCGCGATTCGCATTTGCGTCCTGGCATCGACATCCACTGGGGAAGACGGGGGTTTTTTGCCTGCATCAGCATTTCCATCTTGGCGATATCTGCTCGCAGGCTTTGCGATAGCCGCTGCGCTTGCGGGCTGCGGCGCTCGCGACGGTGTACGGCTGTCCGATACAGCAGTGACGGTTCCCGACGAGACGGCATTCGCGCTGCCGCCGCCGAGCGGGCCGGCGGTCGTCAACATCGTCGAGCGCCGTTTCAGCGATAGCACCCAACAGGACATCTTCCTGTTCACGTCAGCATCCACACCGGGCCAGAATGTCCTGCGCGTTCAATTGTTCGGGCCGGTCGGATTGCAGATGGATGGACAGAAGGGGCTCGGCTACTCCTCCATCAGGGCGAGCGAGATTGCCAAGGAAATGCGCCGCGAGCTTCCCGGCGTCGCGCTCACCCAGTCACCGCTCTACCTGCAGAACAACTACGGCCCCTTCAGCTACGCATACGGCCGCGGCCACGGCAACGATGCCTGTCTCTATGCTTGGCAGCAGATCCGTTCGCCCGAAGAAGCAAGGACAGTCTTCCAGAACCGCGGCACGATCCAGGTTCGCTTGCGCCTCTGCGAGGACGGTGCGAGTGAAGAGAAACTGCTCAGCACGATGTACGGATACACCATTCGCGCCGCCTTCAACGTACCAGGGTGGAACCCATACGGCGAACCACCGAGCGTCGATCCGACGTTGGGCCGCACGGGAAACCCGATCTATCCCAAAAGCGAAGACCTGCGTGATTCACCGACCGCAGCTGTGGAAAATATAAGGCCGCTCCCCGTTTTGCGACAGAAGCAGGCCGTCGGCACCATCGAAAAAGTGGAGCCGGTGAAACAAGCGGCTTCGGAAGAAACCATTCCTTTACCAGCAGGCACGGATATAGGGGCCGTCGTTGTTCCTTCTCCGGACTGTATGACACAGTCTGAAGGCGCCACACAGTGCAAATAATTCGGCCTGGTCCGGATTACCGATCGCAGTTTGAGTTGACCGTGGCATTTTAAGGGCTTCCGCCGGCAAACAGCATGCCGCCCGGAGGTCTCCTGAAAGGCAGTAGCCATGAAGGCTGGTATTATCCTTTTCTGGGCCATCACTTCCCTGGGAGTGATCGCGCTCGTGACGTTGCCGATCAATCTCCAGACCCAGTTGATTGCCAGCATTGCCGTCGTCACTTTCATGGCCGTGATCAAGATCCTGCGCGCAGAAGGGACATGGCGCCTGATCGCCCTTGCTTTCGGTACGGCCATCATCATGCGTTATGTTTACTGGCGCACGACCAGCACGCTGCCGCCATTCAACCAGCTCGAAAACTTCATCCCCGGCTTCCTGCTCTACCTGGCTGAAATGTACAGCGTCATGATGTTGGCGCTCAGCCTTTTCGTCGTCTCGATGCCCCTGCCGCCGCGTCCCTCCCGCGCGACATCAGAAGGCAAGTATCCGAGCGTCGACGTTTTTGTCCCGACCTATAACGAAGATGCCGAGCTTCTGGCGAATACACTGGCGGCGGCGAAAGCGATGGACTATCCGGCCGACAAGTTGACCGTCTGGCTTCTCGATGACGGCGGCACGCTGCAGAAGCGAACGTCGCCAAATCTCCTCGAAGACCAGATGGCCAAGGCCCGGCATCAGGAACTGCAGATCCTGTGCAGCGATCTTGATGTGCGCTATCTGACCCGCGACCGGAACGAACATGCCAAGGCCGGCAACCTCAACAACGGCATGCAGCATTCCAACGGCGAATTGATCGCGGTCTTCGATGCCGACCACGCACCGACACGCGATTTCCTGCTGGAGACCGTCGGTTATTTCGAGGACGATCCGAAGCTCTTCCTTGTCCAGACACCGCATTTCTTTCTGAACCCGGACCCGATCGAGCGCAATCTGCGAACCTTCGAAAAGATGCCGAGCGAGAACGAGATGTTCTACGGCATCATCCAGCGCGGCCTCGACAAATGGAACGCCTCGTTCTTCTGCGGCTCGGCGGCCGTGTTGCGCCGGCAGGCGCTCGACCAGACCGGCGGATTTAGCGGCGTGAGCATCACGGAAGATTGCGAAACCGCGATCGCCCTGCATGCGAGTGGCTGGAACAGCGTCTATGTCGACCGGCCGCTGATCGCCGGGCTGCAGCCTGCGACATTTGCCAGCTTCATCGGCCAGCGCAGCCGCTGGGCGCAGGGCATGATGCAGATCCTGCGCTTCCGCTTTCCGCTCTTGAAGCGCGGCCTGTCGATCCCGCAGCGGCTCTGCTACATGTCGTCGACACTGTTCTGGCTCTTCCCCTTTCCCCGCGCGATCTTCCTCTTTGCGCCGCTCTGTTACCTGTTCTTTGATCTGGAAATCTTCACGGCATCCGGCGGCGAGTTCCTCGGCTATACGCTAGCCTATATGCTCGTGAACCTGATGATGCAGAATTATCTCTATGGCTCGTTCCGCTGGCCATGGATCTCCGAACTTTACGAATATGTCCAGACGATCCATCTGTTGCCGGCCGTCGTCTCGGCGATCGTCAACCCCAGAAAGCCGAGCTTCAAGGTGACGGCCAAGGACGAAACCGTCCTCGTCAGTCGCCTGTCCGAAATCAGCCGGCCATTCTTTCTCATCTTCGGGATTTTGCTGCTCGCCGTCGTCGTAACGGCTTACCGGGTCTACACGGAGCCGTACAAGGCGGACGTCACCCTGGTGGTTGGCGGCTGGAACCTGCTCAACCTACTTCTCTCTGGATGTGCGCTTGGTGTCGTCTCCGAACGCGGTGAGTTGACCGCAACCCGAAGGGTCAAGGTCACGCGCCGATGTGAATTCGGGCTTGACGAGCAATGGTACCCGGCCACGATCGACAATGTTTCGGTTAACGGCGCCCGCGTCAACGTCTATGCGAAGAACCTGGGAGCGCTCCCGTTGAACAAGCGCGGCCTGATCCGATTCACGCCATACAGCAGCGGTCAGGAGGAAATTCTCCCGGTTGCGGTCCGCAATACGCAGGTAGCCGGGGACATCCTCACCGTCGGCTGCCTTTATCTGCCGGAGGTAGCACGTGACCACAGCCTCGTCGCCGATCTTATTTTTGCAAATTCGCAGCAATGGACTCAGTTCCAGATGTCGCGCCGTGGCAATCCCGGTTTGCTGCGGGGAACGATCTGGTTCCTCGGCCTTGCCTTTTATCAGACCAGCCGTGGCCTCATCTATTTCTTCAGCAGTCCGGGGGCGAGAGACAAGGCCCGAATGGCTGCGGAGGCAAAAAGATGATGAAGTCCGTCCTTCTGGCTTTGATCATCCTGGTGCTACAGAGCTTCCCGCTTCGTGCGCAAGCGCCGTTCGACATGACGCCGGAGCGGCCGGCGGCTGAAGAGCAGACAGGGAATGGAGCGGTCTCGCAGCCCATGGTCGTCACGCCAACTGCCCAACCGAGTGAAACCGAAGCCTTTCAGCGGTACCTTCTCCCAAACGGCAGCCTGGATCTGAGCGGTGAAGTCGAAGATCGGGCCTGGTCGTTCTATCTGACACCGCAACAGGCAGCCGCAGGCGCAAAACTCAATCTCGGTTATCAGAATTCGATTTTCGTTGCGCCGGAGGTATCCCGCCTTTTGGTCGAGATCAACGACACGAAGATCGCCAACGAAGCGGTTCGTTCTGCTGATACCGTATCCGACTTGAGCTTCGACCTTCCGAAGGACCTGTTGAAACCTGGATCGAACCTGATCCGCCTGCGCGCGGACCAGCGTCACCGTACAGACTGCACGATCGAATCGACCTATCAGCTCTGGTCGAACGTCGATGCTGAAAGGACCTATCTCAGCTTTTCGGGTAGCGAGGCGCCGGGCCTGCAAAGCCTCGACGATATCCGGGCCATCGGCGTCGACGACAGTGGGCTCACCCGGTTCAATTTCGTCGTACCGGCGCTGGAACAACCCAGCACGACGATACCATTGATGCGGCTTGCCCAGGGTCTCGCCGTTCTCGCCGACATGCCGAACCAATCTTTCACGTTCAACACGCGCGGCATCGCCGGAACAAAACCGGGCGAATTGACGGTGCTCGTTGGCACCTCCGCCGAGCTTCAGCCGCTTCTTGCCTCCTTGCCCGGCAGCGCCAGCTCCGAGCCCGTTGCCGGCTTCGTCGAAGATCCGGCGACCGGATCCTCGGTTCTTGTCGTCAGCGGACCCACGTGGCAGGCAATCGGCACGGCAATAGAGAGCGTCGTTGCCCCCACCGACGTCGCCGGTCCGGCGACCCGCCGCGACGTCATAACGACACAACGGTGGCACTCTCCCGACGCGCCTTTCCTTTTCTCCGATACCAGGCTGCGTTTCTCCCAACTCGGTTTCAAGACCGAAGAGTTTTCTGGCCGGCGGTTTCGCACCGACTTTACCATCGGCGTTCCTGCGGATTTCTATGCCAATGGATATGGCGAAGCGGTCATCCTTCTGGACGCCGCCTATTCTGCGACCGTCTTGCCCGGCAGCCATATCGACATCTATGTCAATGGAAATATCGCCTCGACCGTGCCGATTGCCTCGTCCGGCGGCGGTATCCTCAGACATCTGCCGATCAACGTGACGATGCGACATTTCCGCCCCGGCGTGAACACGATCACAATCGAAGCCATTCTCGAAACCGAGGACGACAAGCTTTGCGCACCCGGCACAACCGGTGTGGAAACGCCGCGCTTCGCGCTGTTCGACAGCTCTGAATTCCACATGCCCGACTTCGCCCGCATCGCGCAATTGCCCAATCTCGCGGCGTCCGCCGGGACCGGGTTTCCCTATGGTAGAAGCCAGGACGCTATCCGCCTCTACCTGGATCGCATCGATGCCGATACATTATCGGCTGCAGCGACGTTTCTCGGACGATTGGCCGGCGGCGCCGGTCACCCAATCCCTGTCGACACGGTGGCGTCTCCAGCACTGATCGGCAGTCGAAGCGCGATCTTCATTGGCGCGCTTTCGCAAATGCCGCAGACGGTCCTGACGCAGATGAATATTACCGAGACCAGCCGTACGACATGGGGATCCGCTCCAGGCGGCGAGGCGGACGCGGTCAATACCGAAGCCGCTCTCGATGCGTGGCGGGAGAAATTGCGTGGCGGCGTCTTTGCCAACTGGATCACCGCATTCGAGGACTGGGTTAAACGGAACTTCGACATTTCCCTTTCCTCGTTGCGATTCGCGCCGGTATCTGAGAGCAGCTTCACGCCCTCGAAGGAGGCATCGTTGCTGGTCGCCCAAAGCGCCAGCCCCGACGGCAGCGGCACATGGTCCCTGGTGGCTGCCCCGACAGGAAAAGACCTGCACGAAGGCATGCAGGCCCTGAGCGCGCAGGACACCTGGAAACAGCTTTCCGGCCATATCGCGACCTACCAGCGTGGCACCAAAACGCTCGAGACCGTACCGATCAATGACTTCGACTTCATCGCGACGCAGCCGGCGTCCCTTTCAAACTATCGGCTGATAGCCGCCAACTGGCTTTCGACCAACATTCTGACCTATGCGGTGCTGCTGACTGCGCTCAGTGTTCTGCTGGGGCTTGCGACCGCCATGCTGCTCAATAATCTCGGGCGGCGGGAATGATGGCAAAACTGCTTGCAGCGCTCCTCGCAGGCATTTTCTATTTCTGCCTGCAGACCGTTCCGGCCGAGGCACAACAGTCGATGATTACCCCCGAAGCCTGGCAGGCTTATAAGACCAGATTTCTCGATCCCGGCGGCCGGATCATCGACGATGGTAACGGCAATATCAGCCACAGCGAAGGCCAGGGCTACGGCCTGCTGCTGTCGGTCCTTGCCGGCAGCCAGGCAGATTTCGCGTTGATCTGGGCCTTCACACGGACGGAGCTTCTCCTGCGCAATGACGGCCTCGCCGCCTGGAAATGGAGCCCCGGCACGAAGCCACATGTCACTGACATCAACAACGCGTCCGACGGCGATATCCTGATTGCCTATGCGCTGGGCCTTGCCGGCCAGCAGTGGAACCACGGGGATTATACGGCAGCGGGGGCAGCGATCGCCCGAGCCATTCTTGCAAAGACCGTCGTTCAAAACAACGGCCGAACGCTGCTTCTGCCGGGCGCCGCGGGATTTTCCGCCAGCGACCGCGAGGACGGCCCGGTCATCAACTTGTCCTATTGGATTTTCGAGGCGTTTCCGGTTCTCGATCAACTGGCGCCGTCGCCGGCCTGGGGAAGGCTGCGCGACGATGGCATCGCGCTCATCAACGAACTTCGTTTCGGTGCAAAACAACTGCCCGCCGACTGGGTGTCGCTGAAGCCTTTCCCCAAACCAGCGTCCGGTTTTCCGGCGGAATACGGATACAACGCACTGCGTATACCCCTTTATCTCGTTCGCGGCGGCGTAACGGACCGGCAATTGCTTTCAATGTTCCGGCAAGCCACGTCCGGCGCCAATGGTGCAATAACAACCGTGGATTTACATTCCGGCACAACCAGGACTAATCTCTCCGATCCGGGTTATCGAATTGTTAACCATATTCTGGCCTGTGTGGTGGACAAGACGGCGTTGCCGGCGGATGTGAAACAATTCACGCCAACGCTGTACTACCCTTCGACGCTCCAATTGCTGGGGTTATCTTTTGTTGCTGCAAAGCATCCGGAGTGCTTATGAAGCCGTCCTTTATCGCATTGTCAGCGATCATCGCGGCCGTCGGCATCGTCGGCATGAAGAAGCCCGACTATGTGCAGCATGTGATTCAGTCCGTTTCGCCGGCAAGCGACGATGACCTCGCCGCGCGATCATCGCGACTGCCTCAACAACAGCCAGCGTTTCAGGCCGTCGGTGAAAGAGCGCCGGTGTTCCATGAGATCAAACACCCTTCGGAGCCGCCGCTCGATACCGTCGTCACGGCGGCGACAGCGTCTACGGTTGATGAAAGTGCACTGCGCTACTTCGCAAGCCAGGGCGATACCGCAAGGCTGCAAGCGGAAATTTCGCGCCTGAAGGCGCTCTATCCCGATTGGACCCCACCGAAAGACCCGCTGGCCATTCCTCAGAACGAGGACAAGCAGTTGGAGACGATGTGGCAGCTCTATTCGCAGGCACGCTACGCCGAAGTCCGCAAGGCGATCGCCGACCGACAGGCGGCGGAACCCGCCTGGCAGCCGCCCGCGGATTTGCTCGATCGACTGGGCGTGGCAGAGGCGCGGTTGCGCCTGATCAATGCATCCGATCTCAAACAATACGAGACGGTTGTGCGCATTGGCGCCGAGACGCAGAGCCTGCTGACCTGCAGCGAGGTCGATGTCCTGTGGCGTGTTGCCGAGGCACTTTACCGGACGGAGAAGGTGCAACGGGCAACCGATGCCTATACCTATATCCTCAACAACTGCCAGAACGCCGCCGAGCGCCTCGCCACGATCCAGAAGGCAGCCGATCTTCTGCCCTCCAAAACCGTCGAGGAACTTCTCGCCAAAGAGAAGACGGCGCCAGATGGCACGCGAGAATTCGACAGTATTCGCGATGATCTGGCCCGCCGGTTTGTCGCCGAAGCCAATGCTGACGGAAAGATTGTCGTACCGCCCCAATATGTCTCGCGCGTCGAGCGGCTTGCCGAGACCGGCGGCCTTGCCTCTGATGCCCTGTTGCTCGGGTGGTATTACCTGCCGCGCGGCGATATGGAAGCCGCCGAAAAATGGTTCCGGCGCGCCGGTGACAAGGAAGGTTCCGCCTCTGCCTCGCAGGGTCTGGCGCTGACCCTGATCGATCGTAACGTGCCTCTCGAGGCCGAGAATGTCATGTATCGCTGGCGCGACGCCTCGAAGGAGGCGAAAGCGGTCTATCTGGCCGCGACCGCAAACCTGCTTGCGCTCGATCCGCCGGTTTCGATCAAGGCCGAAGTCCTCAAGCGGATCGCCGCAGAGGTGATCAAATCGCGCAACGCTGCAACAGCCCAGCAGTTCGGCTGGTATGCCCGTGCGTTGAACCAGCCGCAGACGGCGGTGCAATGGTTCAAGACGGCGCTTGGCTGGAAACTCGACGACGAGCCTTCCGCCTACGGCCTGGCGGTGACCTATCTGCAGTTGAACGATATGAAGGGCGTTTCGGAAATCCAGCGTCTTTGGGCCGGGAGGTCGGAGCGCATTGCCAAGCTCGGCGAAGAGAAAGAGGCGTCCGAAGCCACCAAGGAACAATTGCCGGTTCCGGGCGAAACGGTAACCGTTCGGCGCAAGGCCCGCCCGCAGGCGCAGGCGATTGCCGTTTCCGATGAACCTCAGGAATACAGGGAAACCCAGGATGTCATCGCTCAGCCGCGCGAGCGCATACGTGTCGCAACCGTCCGCGACTGCAGGACCACGATCAATCCTGAGACGCTGTCGCCCGACGCGGCGCTGGCGCGCGGCTGGTGCCTGATGGAACTGAACCGGCCACTGGAGGCAGCAGCAGCCTTCGAGGTCGCCTTGCTTGGATCTACGAAAACGCGCGAGGATGCCGCCTATGGCCAAAGCCTGGCCTATCTGCGGGCCGGATTGGCGAGCAAGGCCGCGGTCGCGGCGGTCAAGGCACCGCAGAAACGTGAACGCGCCCTCGAACTGCAGAAAGCCATCCTGGCCGACAAGGCCATCGCCGCCTTCGACGGGGGCCGCCCGCGGGAAGCCTTGCTTGCGCTCGATCAGTTGAATCAGATCACCCCGGAAAGAACGGATCTGCTTGCGTTGAGGGGATATGCCTATCTGAAGATGAAGCGCTATGCCGACGCACGCCGCATCTTCGAAGCACTGGCCGCGATCGGCAATCGGGATGGCCAGCGTGGACTTGCAATTATCCACGGGATATTCCACGAACACGATTGAGCGGACATACGTGCCCCACCGGCATTGCGCGTCCGCCACCAGGAGCGGAGTTAACCATCGTGACGTCATCCCCATTGGATATCCCCGTCAAGACCGCGGACGGACGCCAGACGACGCTTGGCGAATTTCGCGGACGGGTGATGCTGGTCGTCAACGTCGCCTCGAAATGCGGCCTGACCGTTCAGTATGAAGGGCTGGAAAGGCTGTTCGAGGCAAAGCGCGACGAAGGCCTCGTCATTCTTGCCTTCCCGGCCAACGACTTCATGGGACAGGAGCCGGGAACCGAAGCGGAAATAGTCGAATTCTGTACCAGCACCTACGACGTCCAGTTCCCGATCTTCGCAAAAATATCAGTCAAGGGCGAGGCGACCCATCCGCTCTACCGCAGCCTGACGACGATCGCGCCCGACGCGATCGGCGAGGGGCCGATGAGAGACCGGCTCAAAGGCTATGGCGTCGAAGCCGACAGCGCTTGCGATGTTCTCTGGAATTTCGAAAAGTTCCTGATCGGCCGCGACGGTCATGTCGCCGCCCGGTTTTCACCGGATGTGACCGCCGACGACCCGCGCCTCGTTTCCGCTATCGAAAAAGAGCTTGCGCGGGCGCGCTGACGCACCGCGGAAAGCCATGTTGGAACCAGCACAGCAAGCGCGGTGTTCTTACCGCGCGGCGGCCATCGCGCGATACTTGCCTGGCACGCACGCCGCTTTCCCGTTCTGTCATCCAGGATGAAAACACGCTTGCATTCGCCCCCGAATGTTCCAGATTGACGAGGGTGGCGTTGATGGAGACCGCGATGACGGATGATCGCAAGGCGGCACTCGTGCACATATCGGGAAGAGTACAGGGCGTCAGTTTCCGCATCTGGACGCGTGCTCAGGCGCAACGGCTCGGCCTGACCGGCTGGGTCCGCAACGAAGACGACGGATCCGTAACAGCCTTGATCGCCGGGCCAGAGGGCGCGATCGCCACCATGTTGAAACAGTTTTGGCACGGGCCGGTCGGTGCGTCCGTTTCCAGCGTCGAGACCCAGTCAGCTCCCCCCGGCGAAATTCCATCAGAGTTCCTTATCAAGACCTAACACCGCGCCTCAGACCGTTCTCGCCTCCTTGGGCGAAAACCCGTATTGCCGTTTGAACGCGGTCGAAAAGTTGGCAGTGCTCGTATAGCCGGCGAGAAAGGCTGCCTGGGCAATGCTGAGGCCTTCCGTCTCCAGTGCCAAGCGGGCCTCTTCCAGTTTCAGCTGGCGGACGTAATTGAACACGGTCGTGCCATGGGCGATGTGGAAGAGCCGCTGCAGCGTGTTAACACTCACCCCGGCTTCCGCGGCCAGTTCCTCGACCGTCGGCAGGCAGCCGCGGCTGCCACGCAACCACTCCTCCGCTCGTTCGAGCCGCTTTCGCTCCGCCGACCGCAGCGAGCCCGTTCCTGCCGGCGCCGACCTGATCGATGCGAGCCGGCCAAAGGCTTCCGCGATGATGCCAAGGGTCCGGCTTTCGAGATAGAGTTTCTGCATGAAGGGTTGAAGTTGCGGCGGGCGCATCGCCTGTTCGGCGAGCGCGATCAGCAAAGGAGAGGGGTTCCACGACATCGACGCCAGATGCTCGGCGGTGAAGGCCTTCAGCGCCAAGGCATCGGAATGGCCGAAGACATCGCCTGATTCCAGCCATTCGGGGAAGATCCTGATGGTGAATTTGCGCACCCGGTCGCCGATCTGCGCGCGGCGCCGGAAACTCTCCCGATGCTTCTGTGAAAAGAGCGTCGCCGACGGAATCCATCGGCCATCACGCGCCCCTTTTCTCGCCATCGGAATATCGCGATCGCCAATGCTGGCTGCAACCCCACCCTGAAAAAACAGCTTGATGCCCAGATGTGGGTGCATCTCGCTTTCGGTGCTGAGATCGCACAGATTGATTACATCGGAATAGTGGACCGTCAGTCCCTGGCGCACCGTGGTCCTTCGGAATGTGCCGCTGAGCACCGTGTCGTCGCTTGAGATGTTGTCGCTGAGCAGGCGGAAGGACTGATTTTCCTTGCGCATGCGGTCGAAGAAATCCTGCGCTTTGACCTGGGTGTTCATCGGGCGGCGGCTTTATCCGGTGGCGGCGCGGCGGTGCGCCCTTGCGGTTTTGCAAACGAAATTGGTGGTTTTGCAAAGATGTTGGCGGTGGCCTTCATCTCGATATGGGGTATATACACAAAACATGACTATTTCCATCATATTATTTTCGATGGATGGATATGACCCCGGCTTGATCAAGGGACCGACCGGGGAAACAGGTGTGATCAAGGAGTTGAAATGCTGCATAAACAAGGCTTTGCATATATCTTAATGGGGACGGCAAGCCTTTTCGGGCTTATGGCTTCCGCCCCGGCGCAAAGCCAGGAGCCAACGGCCCTTGAAAAGATCACCGTCGAGGCGGGCGGTGAAGCCGACGACGGCATCGTCGCGGAAAGCGGCAGTTCAGCCACCAAGACGAAGACCCCGCTATTGAAGACGCCGCAATCGATCTCCGTGGTCACCAGGAAGCAGATCGAGCAGCAAGGCGCAAAAACCATCGCCGAGGCGTTGCGCTACACGCCGGGCGTATCGCCTGAAATCCGCCCGAACGATCGCTACGACATCGTGCCGGTGCGCGGTTTCGGCGGCTATCAGAATTTCGTGCAATATCTGGACGGCCTGCGCCTTCTGCGCGGACTGTCTTTCTCCCAGCCGACCGTCGATATCTTCGATCTGGAGCGTATCGAGGTCGTACGCGGACCGGCCTCGGTGCTCTACGGGCAGATGAGCCCCGGCGGCTTTGTCAATCTCGTCTCCAAGAAGCCGACGGAGGAGGAAATCCGCGAGGTCGACCTGACGCTCGGCTTTCCCAACTATATCAAGGCGGCTGCCGATTTCGGCGGCAAACTCAACGAGGATGGAACGCTACTCTACCGGTTGACTGCGTCGGGGCGCTACAACGAAACCAATATCGACGACATCACCTCGCAGCGCGTTTCAATTTCCCCTTCGCTGATGATCAAGCCTGAGGAGGGCACGAGCCTGACCTTCCTCTTCAACCATACCAACGACCCGACCAGTTCCTATCCTTCCTATCTGCCGGCCACGGGCACTGCCGTGAGCAATCCGGGATTCGTCGACATTCCGTATGATTTCAACATCGGCGACCCGGACTTCGACATGTTCAAACGCACGGTAACACGCGCGGGCTATGAATTCGAACACGAGTTCGGCGACTATTTCACCTTCCGGCAGAACCTTCGCTATACCCACATCGAATCGGAGCAGCGTGGCCTCACCGGATCTGCTATTTCCGGAACCACGATCACGCGGCGAACCTCGCACCTCGACGAGACGGTGGACACGTTCGTGGTCGACAACCAGCTGCAGGCCGATTTCCAGGCTGGCGGCATCGACCACACGCTGCTCTTCGGCGTCGATTATCAATATATTGACGCCGGCCGGCTGCTCGGCAACGGCGTTGCGTCGAGCATCGACTATCTCAACCCGGTCTATGGTGAAGCAATCGTCGATCCCGCGTTCACGACGGACACCTCGCAGATCACCAAGCAGGCGGGCGTCTATCTTCAGGAACAGGCCGAGATCGGCAATCTCAACCTTTCCTTCGGCGGGCGCTACGATCGTTACTCCGTCGAAACCGATACCACGTTGCTTGCAACCGGCGTGACGACGAGCGCGGAACAGGAAAATGGTGCCTTCACCGGCAAGGCGGGCGCTACCTATGAATTCGACGGCGGCATCGCACCCTATGTCAGCTATGCGACGTCTTTCGAACCGCCTGCCGGTCTCGGCTACAGCGACAGCGGAGGCGTTACGCTGGATCCTGTCAAAGGGCAGCAGGCCGAGATCGGCATCAAGTACCAACCGGAAGGCTCAGGTCTCTTCCTGATGGCCTCGCTCTACGATCTCCGGCAGCAGAATGCCACAGCGTCGGACACGGCCCATCCCGGTTATTACACGCAGCAAGGCGAAATCCATTCGCGCGGTCTTGAACTCGAAGCGAAACTCGGTCTGGCTTCGGGCTGGGACGTCGCCGCAGCCTATACCTTCATCGATGCGGAAATCACCAAGAGCGCGGCGGATGTCGTCGGCAACCGCCCGGTGACGGTACCCGAGCACGCCGCCTCGCTCTGGGTGCATTACACTGTGCAGAGCGGCACATTCGAAGGCCTCGGCCTCGGCGGCGGCGTGCGTTATGTCGGATCGAGCTACGGCGCCGACGACAACAGTTTCAAGGTTTCTGCCTTCACCCTCGCCGATCTGGCTCTCGACTATGATTTCGGTGCGCAGTCACCGGATCTCAAGGGACTTTCGCTGAATGTCAGCGTCTCGAACCTCTTCGACGAGGAATATGTCGCCTCCTGCACGTCGGCGCTGAATTGCTTCTACGGAACCGGGCGCACGACGCTCGCAACGCTGAAATACAAATGGTGATGGGCCTGAAGCACATTCCGGCTTTCGAGTGGAATTCGCTGCCTTTCGCGGTCGATCCGCAGATGGAGTTCGAGATATGAAGCATATATCCGAAATCGAAATACGACGTTACGCCGTCGAGGTTGGCACACGCCAGACCGAGGTGCAGCGCCGGTTGCGCGACGATACCCTCGAAATGCCGAACGGCCACATGGTCACAACACCGCCGGCGGGGCAACTGATGGCCTTTCTGGCAAGGACCATCGAGGCCAAGCGGGCGCTGGAGATCGGCACCTTCACCGGCTACAGCGCGCTTGCCATCGCCCAGGCGCTGCCGCCCTCCGGCGAACTCGTTGCCTGCGATGCGAGCGAGGAGTGGACCGGCATCGCCCGGCGCTATTGGGAGGAAGCAGGCGTTGCCGACCGCATCACGCTGAAACTCGGCGATGCCGTTGAAACACTCGATCGGCTGCTGGCGGAAGAAGGCGAGGCGGGCTTCGACTTCGCCTTCGTCGATGCCGACAAGGAAAACTACGACGCCTACTACGAGCGCTGCCTGCGCCTCGTCCGCCCCGGTGGCGTCATCTGCTTCGACAACATGTTCTGGGGCCGCTCGGTGGCTGATCCTGACGACAACCGTCCGGACACGGTGGCGCTGCGTGCGCTCAACCTGAAGATCCGCGACGACCAGCGGGTCGACATGTCGATGATCCCGCTTGGCGACGGCATGACCTTCATCCGCCGCCGGGCCTGAACAGAGCGGCCCGCTCCGGCGGGCCGATTTCAATCCTTCAATGGAATGATACCGATGTTACGTATTGCAACCCGCGCGCTGACGCTGCTCTTTCTCGGCCGGCCGCGCTTCAAAGCGCTTCGCTTGTTGCCTCTCTTTGCCGCAGCTTTCTTCCTGGCGGTGGCGCCGGCGCGCGCTAAAATCGTGCTGACCGATCTCAAGGGCCGGACGGTCGCTCTGGAGAAGCCGGCGAGCCGCCTTCTGGTCGACGACGGGCGAATGATCCTGGCGCTGTCGTTCCTCACCGACGATCCGGTTGGCATCCTGGCGGCCTGGCCGCATGACGTCGACCGTTTCGGTCGCGGTCTCTACGAAGCCTATCGGCAAAAATTCCCGCATATCGAGACGCTGCCGAAATCCTCCAGCAATGCTCAGGATCTGTTCGTCGAACAGGTGCTGGCGGCCAAGCCGGATCTCGTGGTGCTGTCGATCTTTTCCCATCCCGCCGAGCAGCAGATCGCGCAGCTTGCCGAGGCCGGCATCGCCGTGGTCTTCGTCGATTTCGTCGCCGATCCCTTCGACAATACCGACACGAGCCTTGCCATTCTCGGCGAGGCGATCGGCAAGCAGGACCAGGCCGCAAAGGTCGTCGCTTTCCGAAAGGCACAGAAAAAGCTGATTTCCGACCGGCTCGCCGACAACAGGCCCGCCAACCGTCCGGTCGTTTTCCTGGAGGCGCATGCTTCGACGAGCGAGCCCTGCTGCAACTCGCCAGGAACCGGCAATATCGGACGCTTCATCGATTTCCTCGGCGCGCGCAATATCGGCGATGTCCTGAAAGGGCGGCCCTTCGGCCAGATCAACCTCGAATATGCGGTCGCGTCCCGGCCGGGCGTCTACATCGCCAGCGGCGGCGAATATATGGCTGAGCGTAACGGTCTGCTGATCGGGCCTGCCTATGACAAGGCCAAAACTGCCGAAACACTTCAGCTTCTGCTCGACCGAACCGGCTTTCAGCAATTGCCGGCGGTGAAGAACGGCAACGTGCATGGCATATCGCAGCAGGTGTTTAATTCCCCGCTCGATCTCCTGGCTTTGGAACTCGTCGCAAAATGGGTGCATCCGCGGCTATTCGCCGATCTCGACATCGAAGAGACACGGCGGGTGCTGAACGGGATGATGGCAATCCCCCTCACCGGAAACTACTGGACCGACTGACATGGCATGGCGTCGCCCGCTTCGTCGTGGCGATGCCGGTACGCTTTGAATCCACGTGAACAACTGGAGAGCACAATGGCTAATCCGATGATCTGGATCGACGAGGATGCGCAGGCGCAGGCCTCATCGGCGCGACAGGTTCCCTATGTCCTTAAAACCGCCGGCGAAACGCTGCTCGCCCTCGGACAGAACGCTCTGCTGCCGCAGGGCCCGCTAGCGGAATTAGGCGAACGGACCGCTCGGTTCTTCCGTGAGCATAGCGAAGGGCCGGACATGTTGGTCGGAGCCCTGCCTTTCGACCCTTCGGCATCGGCCTATCTTTTCCAGCCGGAACGGGTCTTGCGGGTTCAAGGCCGCCACGACCTCGGGGCGGTGCCCGGCCTTGGCGGTGCGCAGCCGCAGGCCGGTTCGACCCGCATCCTTTCGGTTACAGCCGATCCCGAGCCGGCGCTTTTCGCCGCCGCGGTTTCGGCCGGTCTCGACGCCATGAACGCGGCGGGCGCGAATCTGCGCAAGATCGTCCTGTCGCGCAGCCTGAAGGTCAGCGCAAGCCGCGATTTTTCCGCCGCCGACCTGATGCGCCGCCTTTCCGGCGACGACAGCGTCACGGTCTTTGCCACGCCGCTTCCGCCGCGCGGTGCGAACGGGCGGACGCTGATCGGCGCGACGCCGGAGCTTCTGGTCGAAAAACGTGGCTGCAACGTGGTCTCCCATCCGCTCGCGGGCTCTGCCCGCCGACATGCGGACCAGACCGAAGACCGGAACTCGGCCGCCACCCTTCTCGGCTCCGAGAAGGATCGCCGCGAGCATGCGATGGTGGTGGAATCGATCCTCGACCTTCTTTCTCCCTATTGCGCTGAGCTTTCCGCTCCGGCGGGCCCCGGACTCAGGGCGACCGCCAGCATGTGGCACCTGGGGACCCGGATTGCCGGACGGCTGAAGGATGCCTCGATGCAATCGGAATATCTGGCCGCGCTCCTGCATCCGACCCCCGCCGTCTGCGGCCTGCCGCGCGCGGCCGCCCACAGCAAGATCGGCGAGCTCGAAAGCCATGACCGTGGCTTTTACGCCGGCGCTGTCGGCTGGTGCGATTCGGCCGGCGACGGGCGCTGGTTCGTTTCGATCCGCTGCGCCGAGATCGAAGGCTGCGAGGCACGGCTCTATGCCGGCGCCGGGATTGTCCCGGGCTCGACGCCGGAAGGCGAGATCGCCGAAACGGCTGCGAAATTCCGCGCCATGCTCGACGGCTTCGGCATCGACGGCACGCGCTACGGCATCTGAGGGGCGACCATGCTGGAACTGAAACAAAGCTGGCCGGACGACCTTGCGGCACAGTACCGGGCTGCCGGCTATTGGCGTGGCGAAACCATGTTCGGCTTTCTGCGTGACCGCGCCCTTCGAGCGCCCGACACCATCGCCGTGGTTGGCGGCCCAATCCGCTGGACCTACGGCGAGCTCGTCAAACGGGCCGAGGCGCATGCCGCCGGATTTCTCTCGCTGGGTCTCGTTCCCGGCGAGCGCGTGATCGTGCAGCTTCCGAACATTCCGGAGTTCCTGTCGGTCGTCTTCGGGCTGTTTCGCGCGCGCCTCGTTCCGGTCTTTGCGCTGCCCGCGCATCGGGCGACCGAAATCGCCCATTTCGCGCTGAAAGCCGAAGCGAGCGCCTATGTGGTCGCCGAAAGGCATGAGGATTTCGACTACAGGGTCCTAGCGCGCGAGGTGCGCTCGCAATTGCCGGCTCTTCGCCATGTCGTCGTGATCGGCGAGGCGCAGGAATTCACCCCCCTCGACGCGTTGCCGACCGAAGGCGTGCCGCTCCCACCTGATCCGCCTTCCTCCGACGTCGCCTTCCTGCAGATCTCCGGCGGCAGCACGGGGCTGTCGAAGCTCATTCCTCGCACCCATGACGACTATATCTACAGCTTTCGCGCGAGCGCCGAAATCTGCGGACTGGGCGAGGCGAGCGTCTATATGGCGGCCTTGCCGGTCGCCCATAATTTTCCGATGAGTTCCCCCGGCATTTTCGGAGCGCTCCATGCCGGGAGCCGGATCATCCTTTGCCCGTCGCCAAGCCCGGAGACGGCATTCGCGCTGGTCGAAAAGGAGCGGGTGACGATCACCGGCGTCGTTCCGCCGCTGGCGCTCCTGTGGATGCAGGCGGCCGCGACGACCGGTCACGACATTTCAAGCCTCAAGGTACTGCAGGTCGGCGGCGCGAAATTCGCGCCGGAAGCCGCCGCCCGCGTCCGCGCCACGCTCGGCTGCACGTTGCAGCAGGTTTTCGGCATGGCCGAGGGCCTTGTCAACTATACCCGGCTGGACGACCCGGAAGAGGTCATCGTCCAGACGCAGGGACGGGCGATCAGCCCGGACGACGAGATCCTGATCGTTGACGATCTGGGACGGCCGGTGGTGGAGGGCGAGCCCGGACTATTGCTCACGCGGGGGCCGTATACGATCCGGGCCTATCACAATGACGCGGCGGCCAATGGCCGCTCCTTCACGCCCGATGGCTACTACCGGACCGGTGACATCGTCTCGAAGACGACGGACGGCTATCTGATCGTCCGGGGCAGGGCGGGCGATCACATCAATCGCGCTGGCGAGAAAATCTCGGCCGAGGAAATCGAGGATCATCTGCTCGCCCATCCGGCGGTCTTCGACGCCGCGGTCGTCTCCATTCCCGATCCCTATCTCGGCGAGCGCAGTTGCGCCTTCGTGATCAGCAAGGGTGAGAAACCGAAAACGATCGCCTTGAAGGCTTTCGTGCGCGGCCGTGGGCTCGCCGAGTTCAAGGTGCCGGACCAGATCGTCTTCGTCGAGAGATTCGAGACGACGGCCGTCGGCAAGGTCAGCCGCAAGACGCTTCGCCAAAATCTTCGCGAACAGTTTCTGAAACAGACGCCGGTGGAGGCCTGACCATGGGATTGCCGAAAATAGCTGCCTACGACCTGCCGTCCGCCGGCGAAATGCCGAAGGCCAGGGCCGACTGGGCGTTCGACCCAGCGCGGGCCGCACTTCTGATCCATGACATGCAGAACTATTTCATCGGTGCTTTTTCGCCGGAAAGTTCCCCCATCTCTCCGGTGATCGCCAATATCGCCCGGCTGCGATCGGTCTGCGACAAGGCTGAAATTCCAGTGTTCTACACTGCGCAAAACGGCAACCAGGACCGTCGCGACCGCGGGCTGCAGGCCGATTTGTGGGGACCGGGCATGAGCGACGCGGCCCAACACCAGCCCATCACGCCTGCCCTAAGCCCGCGGGATGGCGATATCGTCCTGGTCAAACACCGCTACAGCGCCTTTCAGCTCAGCAATCTGGCGCATCTGATGCAGGTCCGCGGCCGCGACCAGCTGATCGTTTGCGGCATCTATGCCCATATCGGCTGCCTGCTGACCGCCGCCGAAGCCTTCCAGCGCGACATCAAGCCTTTCCTCGTCGGCGATGCGGTGGCGGACTTTTCGAGGGAACGCCACGAGCTTGCGCTCAACTATGTCGCCATGACCTGCGGCATTCCCATCAGCTCTGATGCGCTGTCAGGCGCGATCGAGAGAGGAGCCCTCGCATGAAGCGTCCGTTTACCCGCGAGCAGATGCGGCTCGATATCGCGGCGATGATCTATGCCGATCCCGACGAGATCGGTGCCGACGACAACCTGATGGACCTCGGCCTCGATTCCATGCGCGCCATGAACCTCGTTCTCCTCTGGCAGGAGCGCGGCATCACTCTCGACTTTTCCGAACTGGCGGAATGCCCGACACTTGCCGGCTGGTGGGCGGTCGCGCAGCGTCGCCTCCCCGTTGCGCTGGAGGCCTGACCATGCCGGCATTCGCATCCAGCAACCGCCGCTCCCAGGAAACCGGACGCACATTTCCCTTGACGGACGCCCAGGCGGGCCTCTGGTTCGCGCAGACCATCGATCCGCAAAACCCGGTCTTCAATACCGGGCAATATGTGGACATCAACGGACCTCTCGATGTTGCCGCCTTCGAGGAGGCCGTCCGGCGGGTAGCTATGGAGGCAGACAGCCTCGCCGTCCGGATTCTCGGGCAGGATCGGCAGGTCGTCGACGAGCGCAACCGACCTTTCCTCAGGATCGAAGACGTTTCGGACCGCAACAATCCGCGCGAAGCCGCGCTGGACGTGATCCGCACGGATATGGGCCGCGCCGTTGACATGACGACGGAACCGCTTGCCCGCCAGCATCTCTTCCGTCTCGCAGACGACAGCTTTATCTGGTACCAGCGCCTGCACCACGTCATCACCGACGGTTTTGCCACAGGTCTCGTCACCCAGCGCATTGCGCAGTTCTACAATGCCGCGGACGGCACGGCCGGCCAGCCGCTGACGGACATGGAAATCGCCGTGCATGACGACGTCGGCTACCGCCAGTCTTCCCGCTTCCATGAGGACCGCGACTATTGGCTGGACGCCATGCGCGACCTTCCCGAAGTGGTCGGCATGAAAACGGGCCTCGCGCGCAGCGGCGTGAGCTATCACCACGTCGAGCGCATGCTCGACGCTACTCTCTGCGCGGATCTTGTCGCGCTCGCGAAGACGACGCAACTTTCCTGGCCGGACATCCTGACCGCACTGGCCGGCGCCTATTTCGCCCGCCATGTACGGCGCAGTGAGGTCGTCATCGGCGTTCCCTTTATGGGGCGGTTCGGCATGAGCGTTGCCCGGGTTCCGACCATGGTCATGAACGTGCTGCCGCTCCGGCTCGCCGTTGATGAGGAGGAGAAACTGGTCACCTGGCTTCGCCGCTCGGCCAGCCGCATCGTCAGGGATCGCCGCCATGGACGCTATCGCAGCGAGCAGGTCCGCCGGGATTGCGGGCTTCTCGGCGGCCACAAGCGGCTCTACGGACCGCTCGTCAATGTCCTGCCTCTCGACGCCGTACCGTCGCTTGCCGGCGTTCAGACGGATCTCGCCATTCTTGGGACCGGTCCCGTGGACGACATCACTTTCAGCTTTCGCGGCGATCCAGGTGCAGGAAACCTGCGCCTGGAGGTCGACACCAATCCCGGCCTCTACGACGAAAAGGAAACCGCTGCCCATGGCGTGCGGCTGGCATCCTTCCTGCGCGCGGCCGTTTCAGGCGCACTTGCGGGCAGGCAGCTGCGCGACATTCCGACGGTCACCGGCAACGAAAGCCGCTGGCTGATCGAGACCCTCAACGATACCGCCCATGCTGTTCCCGAAAAGACGCTCGCCGCGCTGATCGAGGAGCGTTGCTCGACCTTCGCCGCGCGTGAGGCGGTGCGCTTCGAAGGCCGGTCGCTTCGCTACGGGGAACTCGATCAAAGAAGCGCGGCGCTGGCGGAAGCCCTCGTCGAACACGGCGCAGGACCCGGCGCCGTCGTCGCCGTGACGCTGCCGCGCTCGCTCGATCTCATCGTTGCCCTGATCGCGATATTGCGGGCGGGAGCGGCCTATATGCCGCTCGATCCGGCCCATCCTCCGGAGCGGCTGAACAAAATCATGAACTCCGCCCGTCCGGTGGCGCTGCTGCGCGCCGAAGGCGGTGCCGATCTCGCTGGCGCTCCCTCCCTGCCGCCGGCGCGTTGGCCGGATAAGCCGCGCGGCCTGGCGATCCCGGGTCCGTGCGGCGCAGACCCGGCTTATGTGATCTATACGTCCGGCTCCACCGGCGAGCCGAAGGGCGTCGTGGTGGGGCATGATGCCATCGTCAACCGCCTGGAATGGATGCGCCTGCACTACGGCTTCACGGCTGAAGACGCCATTCTGCAGAAGACGCCGATGACATTCGACGTTTCCGTCTGGGAGTTCTTTCTCGCCTTCCTGTGCGGCGGACTGCTTGTCGTCGCACCGCCGGAAGCGCACAGAGACCCGGTTGCCATGGCGCGCATCATCCGGGACAACCGCGTCACGACGGCGCATTTCGTGCCCTCCATGCTGTCGGCCTTCCTTGCCGAACCAAGATCGCGCGGTTTGTCGCTGAGCCGGGTGTTCTGCAGCGGCGAGGAACTGACCGCGGACCTCCGCGATCGCTTTCATGACCGGATAGAGGCCGAACTGCACAATCTCTATGGACCGACGGAAGCTGCCGTCGATGTCAGCTACTGGCCGGCGGATCACAAGGATGCATCCCGTCCGGTGCCGATCGGCTTTCCGGTTTGGAATACCCGTCTCTATGTCCTCGACGACCATTTCCGCCCCGTTCCGGCCGGAGTCGACGGGCACCTCTTCATCGCCGGCCGGCAGCTGGCGCTGGAATATCTTGGCCAGAAAGCCCTGACTGAGGAGCGTTTCATTGCCGATCCCTTTCATCCAGGCGAGCGCATGTACCGCACCGGTGATCTTGCCCGGGTTCGCGGCGACGGCGCCATCCTCTATCTTGGTCGTTCCGATCACCAGATCAAGCTGCGCGGTCTGCGCATAGAACTCGGCGAAATCGAAACAGCGCTGCTCTCTCATCCTGCCGTCACGCAAGTCGTGGTCGTTCTGCGCGAGGACCAGCCTGGGGACAAACGCATCGTCGCCTATGCAACGGCTGAGGCAAATGTCCTGCCTGCCGAGATTTCAGCCCATGGCGCCGCCCGCCTGCCGGACTACATGGTTCCCTCGGCGATCATGGTTCTCGACGCCTTTCCAGTCAATGGTAGCGGCAAGCTGGATCGCAAGGCGCTGCCGGCCCCGACGCATGCCGGGACAAGGGGCAGGGCGCCTGAGACGGAAAGCGAAAAGCTCGTCGCCCTGCTTTTCGCGCGGGTGCTGCAGTCGCCCGGGCCCTTGTCCGCAGACGATGATTTCTTCGAACTCGGCGGGCATTCGCTTCTTGCCGTCGAGTTGATGCTGCATCTGCGGGAAATCCTCGGACGCGAGCCTGGCATTGGCGTCCTGTTCGAGCACTCGACGATCGGCAAGCTCGCCCGCCACATTGATCAGGGCCTGGACACGTCCGATGCCGGGCTTCAGCCGCTGGTCAAGCTGAACGCGGTGGCGGCCGGCAAGCCGCCGGTCTTCATGCTGCATCCAGCCGGTGGCCTGTCCTGGTGCTATAACGGGCTTGCCCGTGCGCTCGGCGCCGAAAGGCCGGTCTGGGGCGTGCAGGCGCTGGCGCTCGATCCGGAAGCGGAGGCGCCGCGCAGCCTTGACGAGATGGCGAGGGACTATGCGCGCCGCATTCAGTTTCTGGCCGGCGGCGAGACCATCCACCTCGTCGGCTGGTCTGTTGGCGGCATTCTCGCCCAGGCAGTGGCCGTTCAGCTGCGCGACATGGGCCTTGTCGTCGGCGTCGTCGCCATGCTCGATTCCTATCCTTGCGATTGCTGGCGTAATGAGCCTGATCCCGGGCCGGGGGCCGAACTGAAGGCGCTGCTCGCCATCGGCGGGCACGACCCGGACCGATTGCCGGACCTGCCGCTGACCCGGCCAGCCGTCGCCGCTTTCCTCGCCGACAACGGCAGTCCGCTGGCCAGGCTCCCGGCCGCCGCACTCGACGGCATGATGCGCGTTGTCGGGCTCAACAATCGCTTCGTGCGAACCCATCACCATCGCGGCTATGAAGGACCGCTTCTGCATTTCCGCGCGGCCGCCGACCATGGCGACGGCATTTTGTCACCGGAAAGCTGGCGGACCTATTGTGCGTCGCTGAGCATTCACGAGGTGCCCGTTCTCCATGCCCATATGACGGGGACGGAGGCCGTCGCCCATATCGCCCCGGTCCTGAAGATGGCGATCGAAGACAGAGAAAACGGGGAGGGCGACGATGGCATTCAGCGGGCTTGAGGGCAAAACCGCCTTCGTCACCGGTGCCGGCGGCGGCATTGGCATTGCTGTGGTGAAACTGCTTCTCGACGAAGGGGTCAAGGTCGCGGCCAGCGATCTCGCCGTCGAGACGCTCGAGACGCTGGCTGGTGCGAATCTGAGGATCGACCGTCTCGATGTCAGCCGGAGCGCGGCGGTCGACCGGCTCGTCGACGATGTCGCAGGCACCTGGGGCCACGTGGATTTCGGCGTCAACGTCGCCGGCGTGCTCGCGACGGCCACCATCCTGGAAACCTCGGACGAGGAATGGAACAGGGTTTTCTCCGTCAATGCAGCCGGCGTCTTCCATGTTTCCCGGGCGCTCGCGCGCCACATGGCGCCCCGTCGGCAAGGCAGCATCGTCACGGTAAGTTCCAACGCTGCCGGTATCCCGCGACAGAACATGGCCGCTTATGCCGCCTCCAAGGCGGCCTCGACCATGTTCACACGCTGCCTCGGGCTGGAGCTTGCCGCATACGGTATCCGCTGCAACATCGTCGCGCCGGGCTCGACCTTGACGTCGATGCAGACCGGAATGTGGAGCGACGAAGGAGGAGCCGCGCGGGTGATCGAGGGGTCGCTTGCGACCTACAAGCCCGGTATCCCGCTGCGGAAGTTGGCGACGGCCGAGGACGTGGCCAATTCCGTGGCTTTCCTCCTGTCCGACAGGGCAGCACATATCACCATGGCCGATCTCTATGTCGACGGCGGCGCAACGCTTCGGGGTTGAACGATGAAACAAACATGCAAGAAGCAGGACGGGCCATCGACCTTTGCCGCCCGCGAGGCAATGCCGGAAACCGAGATGGACGCAATGCCTGTGACCATGCCGGGCTGTCGGCGGTTCATGCTGATGGCCGAAAGCGGCCTGCCTTATGAGATTTTCGCCTTCGTTCCCGACGCGCCGCCGCCGCCTCAAGGGTTTCCGGTCATCTATGTCCTTGATGCCAATTCGGATTTCATCACCGTCGCCGAGACCGTGCGGCGGGTTTCGCGTCGTCCGAAG